>CAVYXS010000192.1:0-18793 GCA_963772205.1 uncultured cyanobacterium | reverse complement strand
CAGGAATTAGTATTGATGTCCAACATTTTGACCGAGTTTATGGTATTTTTCAAGGGGTAATTCCTGATTCAGAAGCGCGTCAAGCATTAGCCAGAGTCCGGGATAATGTGCCGCGTATTGTCTGGTGTGCAAAGCGAGGTATTGGTTTAATTGGTAGTGGTAGTACAAATTATCGTGTGTTATCTGATTGGTATCAAGAAAACCAAAAAGATAATTTAGCTTTGCTGAGTCCATTACATAAAATAGATGTAGATTTACCTTTGGTTTATGATCCAGTGCATTTGCGGACTTGGGCAAAATTGTCAGCCAGAGTTAATGCTTCTATTCGCCTTTATCGTCAATCAATGCAAGATGGTTTGATTGCTGATGGGCATCAAATCTGGATGCGGAGTAATGCTGTTCATAATAATATTATTCGTGATTTACGGCTAGCATTGTTTGCGACAGATTCTCATGATATAGAAACGCGCAAGCGGTTAATTTTAGAAATTGTTAAAGTCGAAAAAGACTGGGAACAAAGCCGTCAAAAAGCTAAAGAAATTAAACGCAAAATTCGAGAAATTAAGCAGCAGAATCAATTAGCAGGAGCAAATGCTGTCGCCCATGCTAGGGATATTGATTATGTCGAATATGAGCAACTATTAGCCAAACATTCCCTGACTGATCAAGAACGTCACCAAATTCATAAATATATCCTCAAACAAAGATATGGTATTGAAGTTACTCCTGGACTCAAATTGCAGGATGATAAAGGATATTATGGTCAATTGTTAACTCACTATTATCTCACCCACGAAAGTGAATATTTTCACATTAGAGATGAGCAAGAATGGCAACAGCAATTATACTGGGGTGATGGAAAAGTTTTTTTACCAGATTTAAAAACTTACACCCTGAAAGTTGAAGCTATGAGAGCTTTAGGAATGCTACAATTTATCGAATTAGCAAGAGAATTTAGGGAAAATGATGCTGATTTGATATTGTTAAAAAATGTAGTAATTCAGAATAGTAAACACATCAAACGGGCACTTTGTATTAATTTAGTGCGAGAAAAAGAGCAGGTTTCGGCAATCAAAATTCTCAATCGACTGTTGAATTTGTTAGGCTTAAAGTTGCAGCAGGTAAATGATGTTTATCAAATCGACTCAGAAATGCTATATGATGGCAGAGAAAAAATATTTGCTGTTTGGTATCAACGGGATGAGTTAATGTTGTCTAAAATCAAGAATTTTGGCGATAAAGTAGTGAATTATTCAGCAGAATCGAAGCTGGAAAATATACAATCTCAGCCGCGTCAGGTAGACTTTATATCATCTATACCTATCTCGTTATCAAGTTGATACAGCATATTTTAGGTAAATGAGGTACGCCGGTAGGGGCGCAAGGCCTTGCGCCCCTACAATTATCTGTACCTCACCAACTTGCAATCTGCTGTATCATTACGCTATGAAGATTACTTGTAACAGAACTATTTCATCACAAATGAGGGTATTAAACAATAAAGGTAGAACTGCAAATAATTATCACTGGTTTGTAATTGCGCTTGGCTAATGCCAAGCGCAATTACAAACCAAATGCAGAGATTTTACTTTTCGTTACATAGTTTGGCTTTTTCTTGCCGACTTATATCATGTCCGCCTAATTAGTTATAATTCCCGCATCTGTGCAAAAACTGGGAAACTCTCTTTCCCCCTGCTCCCTGCCCCCTGCCCCCCTGCCATCTTCATGATAAGTCTTTAACCGGACACGATATTACTTACTAAAATTAAACTGATTGCGAACCCAATACCTCAAACTGTTGCCAGCACAAATATAACGCCCGTGGTACGTGAAAACACCCCTTCCATTTACCCCCTTTCAGGTTTAACAGCACTTCGCCACGCCGATTGAGGTACCCAAACCACTCACCATTTTGAGAATCGGCAAAGTGCGTCCAAGCGTAATCATGCAACTTTTGATACCATTGCCAGCATTCTTCACGCCCAGTTAAGCGATAACCCATCGCCAATGCAACTAAAGACTCTAAATGAACCCACCACAGTTTTTGATCCCATTCCAGTTGTTGTGGCGGATGACCTTCTGCATCCATAAAATAATATAATCCGCCATACTCACCATCCCAAGCAAAATTGAGGATATTTAGCACCACATCAACGGCTTGGTTAATCGTTTTCTGATCCTGGCGACGACGAGCAATATCCATAATAAACCACATCGCTTCAATACCATGACCAGGGTTAATCAACCGTCCTTCAAAACAATCAATGTGGGCACCGTCGGGAGTAATATTTTCGTACATTAATCCCCGTTCTTTGTCAATAAAATCGGTCATTACTTCCTCAACAGTTCCATCCAGAACAGTTTCCAGAGTTTCGCTGGGTAACAACCATTCCATTTCTAAAGTCAGGTTGGCTAAAATCATCGGTACAGCTAAAGATTTCATCGGGCGTGTACCTGGATAAGTCTTGGTATACTTACCCTTTGGGTGATCCTGGCGACGCAAAACGTTATTATAAGCCTGTATTGCCACATCCTTTGCCCAGTCTTCGCCGCTAGCGAGTGCATATTGACTGAAAGCCATTGCGGCAAAGCAATCAGAAAAGATATTGTAAGGTTGAACCAGTGGTTGACCTTCACGGGTTAAAGCAAAGTACCAGTTACCTTCAGCATCTCTGCCATATTGAGAAAGGAAAATCGCACCGTTGCTGGCAATTTTTAACCAGTTTTGGCGTTTTCCTAGCTGGTTATACAGCATCGAGAAAGTCCACACCTGGCGGTTTTGCAGCCAGATAAATTTGTCTGTATCATACACCTTACCAGTGCGATCGAGACAAGTGAAATAGCCGCCTTGTTCCCAGTCAATCGAGTGTGTTTCCCAAAATGGGAGTACGTCGTTGAGGAGTGCGTTTTTGTAAAGTTCAGCCAGTCCTATAAAATCGTACTCCATAAATTCCTCCACTTTTGCGCTACAACCAATAGCGTTAATTATCACCTTGGGGTGAATGGACTACAAGTATTGTAGGGGCACGGCACTGCCCATAGGTGTCAACTTAACGCGAAACCCTTGTTAAAACGTGATTTTGAATTTACTCTCCTACTCACAAGATCCGCGTTACCCCACCCCGCCTTTGACTTACGTCAAAGTCTCCCCTCCCCGCTTGCGGGGTGGGGATTAAGGGGTGGGGTACAATGTATGTCGGGTAAGCGTTTGAACTTAAGTTGACACGTATGGGCACTGCCGTGCCCCTACCGCTTGGTCTATATGCCTGAAAATTACTGTAATATCCTTTATATCAGGATAGGATATTTTTTTGTGTTTTCTTATACAAAATTTTAGATTTTTAGATTAAAATAGTCATATCAATGAGTAATACTCTCTACTCGTGAACTGTTGCCAATGACTTTTCCTGAGAATCAGTGAGTGGTATTGTTAATTAATTATACGGTTATTCAAAACTTTGATAGTTCGGAATTTAAGGATAATGGGCAATATAGAGTTAAGCCATGCTGTCACACTGCTCAGACAATGGGGCTTTGTTGATGCCATTGAGCAACTCAAACAAACCTAGTCTAGTCAAATGGAATATAGGCGAAAAGTAACTTTTGGTTAAGAAATATCAAAGTTTTGGCAAAATATATATATTATGACCAATCAATTTTCAACTCAAACCTTGTCTACTCAAACTCCTAGTTCATTATTGGCACTGACGATCGCTCCGTCCAAGGTAATTCGTGGTGCTGGTGTGTTGCAGGCTGCAGGCGCAGAAATCGCCCGTTTGGGGTGTCGTCCCCTAATTATCGCAGGCGATCGCACTCTTGCCATCACCCAAGAGCATTTGCAACCAATTTTAGCAGCGCCAAAGTTGCATCTTGCCCAAGCTAACTATGGTGCTGATTGCTGTGAAGCTAGCCTAAAATCTTTGCGGAAGTCTGCAAAAGAACATAAAGCCGATGTGATTATCGGTATTGGTGGCGGCAAAGCACTCGATACAGCTAAGTTAGTTGCCCATGAGTTACAATTACCAGTGGTGACAATTCCTACCTCAGCGGCTACCTGTGCGGCTTGGACTGCTCTGTCGAATGTATATTCTGAGGCAGGGGCATTTCTGTATGATGTGGCACTGTCTCGCTGTCCCGATTTATTAATTTTAGATTACGACTTGATTCAAACAGCACCACAACGTACCTTGGTAGCAGGCATTGGCGATGCGATCGCCAAATGGTACGAAGCCTCAGTTAGCAGCGGACACTCGCAACAAACTTTAATTATTGCCGCAGTCCAGCAAGCGCGAGTTTTGCGAGATATACTACTACAAAAATCAGCCACGGCTTTGCAACAACCAGGTAGCGAAGTTTGGCGAGAAGTTGTCGATGCGACAGTTTTACTCGCTGGGGTAATTGGGGGAATTGGTGGGGCGCAGTGTCGCACCGTGGCAGCCCATGCGGTGCATAATGGTTTAACCCACATTTGTGGACGCCACAGTATTCACGGCGAAAAAGTCGCCTATGGAATCTTGGTACAACTGCGTTTAGAAGAAATGGTACTAGGTAATCAACTGGCTGCATCTGCTAGACAACAGCTGTTGAAATTTTATGCAGAGATTGGATTACCGCAAAAATTAGGCGATTTGGGATTAGCCAACATCACCTTAAGCGAATTGCAAACATCTGCAGAAATCGCCTTAGCTCCTAATTCTGACATCCATCGTCTACCCTTTAAAGTAGCCTGGGAACAGTTAATGGCGGCGATGGTTTCTACCACAGCACCAGTAGATAGTCGAGATGCGATGACAAATCGCGTCTCATTGAGGGGAAAGAGTGACGAGGTTGACGAATGAATTTTGATTGGATTGTCCCAGCAGAACGGATACAAAAGCTACCGCCTTATGTGTTTGCGCGTCTAGATGAATTGAAAGCCAAGGCGCGAGAACAAGGGCTAGATTTAATTGATTTGGGGATGGGAAACCCCGATGGTGCCACACCACAGCCAGTGGTAGAAGCAGCGATGGCTGCTTTGCAAAATCCCGCCAATCATGGTTATCCCCCGTTTGAAGGTACTGCCAGTTTCCGGCGTGCCATCACTAATTGGTATAATCGCCGTTACGGTGTGCTTCTCGATCCCGATAGTGAAGCCTTGCCACTACTCGGTTCTAAAGAAGGATTAACACATTTAGCGATCGCCTACATTAACCCTGGTGATGTAGTTTTGGTACCTTCTCCCGCCTATCCCGCCCATTTTCGTGGCCCTGTGATTGCTGGTGGACAAGTTTACAGCTTAATTCTCAAACCAGAGAATGACTGGTTAATTGATTTAGCTGCTATTCCTGAGGAAGTTGCTCAAAAAGCCAAAATTCTCTATTTCAATTATCCCAGTAATCCTACCGCTGCCACCGCACCCCGCGAATTTTTTACCGAAATCGTCGCCTTCGCCCGCAAATATGAAATTCTCCTCGTGCATGACTTATGTTATGCCGAATTAGCTTTTGACGGTTATCAACCCACTAGCTTGTTAGAAATTCCCGGCGCGAAAGATATTGGTGTCGAGTTTCACACCTTATCGAAAACCTACAATATGGCTGGTTGGCGCGTCGGCTTTGTTGTGGGGAATCGCCATGTAATTCAAGGTTTGCGAACTTTAAAAACCAACTTGGATTATGGGATTTTCGCCGCCTTACAAACTGCAGCCGAAACCGCCTTACAACTACCAGACGTATATTTGCATGATGTACAACAACGCTACCGCACCCGCCGTGATTTCCTCATCGAAGGATTAGGAAAATTGGGTTGGGATATTCCCAAAACCAAGGCTACAATGTATCTTTGGGTTAAATGTCCTGTGGGGATGGGTTCCACAGATTTTGCCCTGAATGTATTGCAGCAAACCGGTGTGGTGGTAACTCCCGGTAACGCCTTTGGGGTTGCTGGTGAAGGTTATGTCAGAATTAGTTTGATAGCAGACTGCGATCGCTTGGGTGAAGCTTTGGATAGATTTAAACAGGCTGGTATTCGCTATCAACCCGAAGCTGTCGTCTCTGGTTCCTAATCTGGAGTTTAAACTATGTCTTTGATATTTCCGGGAATGAACCCATATTTACCTCTATGACTTAAGAATCCCACGGTTTTAGCGTAGCTGTGGGATTGTCAAATAAAAGATTGGGCAAAGAATTTAGATTTGGGTGATACTTGAAGTGAAGCTTTAACTCAAGCTGATGGATAAAAATTTGATAGTCAGAGATTTATCCCTCTTCCCAAAGGTACAAATTAAGAGGTAATACCATGACTAAAATCACCCTAGAAATTCCTGATGAACTCATGTCACGCTTAGACATCACACAAGAGTTTATACAAGATATTTTTCTCCAAGCATTAGAAAATTATCTACAAAGAGAAAAACCAAACATCACTCAAACCAAAACTTGGGAATTATGCGGTAGTTTAGAAATTCCTCACCCTGAACCTCAATTTATCGTTGAAGACGAGCAAACAAGGACATCAACTAACTATGCTGAACATATTGACAAAATTTTATATTAAAAAATGACTCCCCAAGAAATTATTGTTGATACCTCAGCTTTAATTGCTTTTTTCGTTAAATCAGAAACTCATCATCAAGCAGCTAAAAAATATATTGTAGATAATCCTGAGAATCGTTGGATTATTTTAGAGACAGTCTTTGATGAAACAGTAACTTGGATTCGGACTAAAATTTCCAGCGAAGCTTCAATTACAATTGGCAAAGTTTTAAGGACAGAACATTCATATCTAAATATTTCTGATAGTGAGGATGCAGAAATTTGGGAAATTTTTTGTAAATATAATGATAAAAAGTGGAGTTATACAGATTGTTCAATTTTAGTTATGGCTCATCGCCGCAAAATATTTGAAGTTTTTGCTTTTGATGAACATATCCGTCAAATGGCAGGATTAGGAATTATTTGTGTACCATAATAGGCATAAATGAATTCTGGATGTATTACAGTAGTTAATTGCAGAACCAAGGGTAAGTTAATGCTGACTCCTCCTGCTAAAATTCCTCATTTAATTGCTGAAGGCTTTCATGCACTTTCTGATCCTCTCAGAATTAGTGTGATTGAACTGCTGCGACAGCGAGAATTATGTGTGTGTGATTTGTGCGATGCTTTGGGGGTTAGTCAGTCAAAACTGTCTTTTCACCTGAAAACCCTCAAGGAAGCCGGTTTAGTTAATGCCCGTCAAGAAGGGCGGTGGATTTATTACAGCTTAAATTTGACCCAATTTACAGTTTTAGAAGAATATCTGGCAAATTTCCACCATTATCCTTTAGTTTCTCCTGCAAGTCCCTGCTGTGATTAAAATTTGCGGTGTTGCATAGTTTTGGGATGATTTTTTCACGCAGAGGCGCAGAGGCGCAGAGAGTAATGAGAGTTTTAAAAGCTTACCTTGCCTGAGTGTGAATGATATATCAATTTTTTTTGATTAATTTTTGTATATGGTGTTATGGTTGACGTTAATACATCAACTTTTTTTGATATGTTAGACGTATACCTTTAATACAACCCACGGTGGTGAAGTCAATGAAGGCAAAGGCGGAGAAATTGGCTCTCGCGCTAGGAATGATGGTGATAGCAACTAGTTGCACAACCACATCGAACTCTAGTAATCCCACACAGTCATCGCAAAAAGCAACGGAAGTCACTAATTCTGTAACGGTGGCGACGATTAAGATTGAATGGGTATCAGTGAGGAATATTGATGACAAAATCTACCTCAAAACGCCTTTCTTTTATTGATCGCTTTCTGACTTTGTGGATTTTTCTGGCTATGGCTATTGGTATTAGTCTGGGTTATTTTTTCCCGAAATTAGAAGCATTTATCAATCAATTCCAAGTAGGAACTACCAACATACCCATCGCCATTGGCTTAATTCTCATGATGTACCCGCCCTTAGCAAGGGTAAAATATGAAGAGTTAGGGGATGTATTTCGCAATACTAAAATTCTTGCGCTGTCTTTAGTACAGACATGGGTGATTGGCCCGGTAGTGATGTTTACACTTGCCATTCTTTTTCTACATGATTATCCAGAATATATGACTGGTTTAATTATGGTTGGCATAGCTCCTTGTATTGCGATGGTAATTGTCTGGAGCGAATTGGCTAAAGGTGATGCTGAATATACAGCCGGATTGGTTGCGTTTAACAGTATTTTCCAAGTTCTGTTTTACAGCGTTTATGCCTGGTTTTTTATCTCTATTTTACCACCTTTGTTTGGCTTCAAAGGAAGTGTGATTAATATTGGCATTGGGGAAGTTGCTAATAGTGTTTTTATTTATTTAGGCATTCCCTTTCTTGCCGGATTTATCACTCGCGTTCTTTTAGTCAGAGCTAAAGGTAAGCAGTGGTATCATCAGGAGTTTATTCCTAAAATTAGTCCAATTACTTTGATTTCTCTGTTATTTACCATTGTGGTAATGTTTAGCCTAAAGGGCAATTTAATTGTTCAAATTCCACTGGATGTTGTTCGCATTGCGATACCGCTAATCATTTACTTCCTGTTCATGTTTTTGACTAGTTTTTACATGGCCTGGAAAATTAAAGCCGACTATGCAAAAGCTGCAAGTGTCGCATTTACGGCGGCTGGGAATAACTTTGAATTAGCGATCGCTGTGGCTATTGCAGTATTTGGGATTAAATCAGGTGTGGCATTTGCTACCGTAATTGGTCCGTTGGTGGAAGTTCCGGTGTTAATTAGTTTGGTTAGTTTAGCCTTCTGGATTAGAAAGCAGTTTTTCAAAGTCTCATCGCCAAAAGTAAGTAGGTAGGCATAAAAAAAATGAAACTATATTATGCAATGTAAAATAAAATTGTCTCGTAGTAAGGACTTTAGTCCTTGAGAGAGGACTAAAGTCCTTACTACAAACTTTTAATTATTTACGCCCACTTACTTATTGTAAATCAAGCTACTCTTTAAAAGAATCAATCAGGAGCAAAAATTATGGCTGTTCTAAAAACTCATGTGGCTTTGAATGTCACCAATATTGATAAGTCTGTGTCATTTTATCAGGCTATGTTTGGTGTACAACCTGTGAAGTATAAGGGTGACTACGCCAAGTTTGATATTCCTAATCCAGCGTTAAATTTAACTCTAAATTTAGCTGCTAGTGTGCAGTCTGGTGGTGCATTGTCTCATTTGGGTGTGCAGGTTGAAAGTACAGCAGAAGTCAATGCTTCTATACAAAGATTTGCTGATGCGGGATTGGATTTGTTTACTGAGGAAAATACTAATTGTTGCTACGCTTTGCAAGATAAGGTGTGGGTAACAGATCCGGATGGTAATAAATGGGAGGTGTTTGTGGTGAAGGTGGGTGATACAGAACCAGAGAAGAATTTGGCTGTTGTTAATAAGTCTTGTTGTGGGTAGGAAATGAACCGTAGAGGCACAGAGAAAGCAGAGAGAAGAAATGATGAAAAAGGTAATGTTTGTTTGTAAGAAAAATTCTCGCCGTTCGCAAATGGCTGAGGGTTTTGCTCGAATTTTATCAGAAGGTAAAATTTCGGTTACTAGTTCGGGTTTGGAATCAAGTTATGTAGACCCTAAGACTATTGATATCATGTCAGAAATTGGCATTGATATCAGTAATCAAACTTCTAAGTCGTTAAGTGATTTCCATCCCCAAGATTATGATGCGGTAATTTCTTTGTGTGGTTGTGGGGCAAATTTACCAGAAGCCTGGGTATTAAGAGAAGTATTTTCAGATTGGCAAATTGATGATCCGGAAGGACAATCAATAGAAACATTTCGCCGGGTTCGTGATGAAGTTAAGGAACGTGTTGTGCAGTTGATTGCGTCTGTGTGATTATCTAAGTAGCCATCATGAACTGCATATACAAAGAGCGATAAATCGCTCACTACAAATTCCACAAAATCAATGTAGTGCAACATTAGGGCGTGTTTTCAAACTATTTGTTTAGCCGCATTTTTAGATCCCCCTAAATCCACGCGATATGATACCATCTGTAGGGGCACGCCAATGCCGTGCCCCTACGCGAAATATCTATGTATCAGTATGGTATAAGACTTTGAAAATAGGACTTAGTCTCTTTTCTCTTCATTACCTAATATTTTCAATAGTTTTCTCGCAACTAAAATGCCTACAACTCCTGCGCCAACGACTTCCACTGCTTGTACAACTTTTTTGCCCACATCTTGAGGATCAAGGTGGTGATGAAAAATCTCTTCATCTAGCCATTCGCTAGCAGCTTTAAAATCATGAATTGGAGTTGGTAATAGTGTTAAATAAGCGGCTTGACGGATTAAATGCGCGGATTCACCTGCAACTTCAAAAATATCTAAAAAGTTAGCAGCAGCATCATTTAACCCCAATTTTAAGAGAGTTCCGCGTATATTTACCTCTGCTGGTTTGAGGTTTTCGCCCAACGCTAATGCTTGCAAATTTTGGGCAATATTGGCTCCTTGCTGATAAGCAACTTGGGCTGTTGGCGATAGTGGTTTATCCTGAACTGCGGCACAATCCCCGCCTGCAAAGACTTCTGGGAAGTCGAGTAGTTGCATTGTGGGAGTAACTAAAAGGCGATAGCTATGATCTCGATGTTCTGGGGAAATTGCTAAATCTTTAATCAGTGGATTAGTAGAAGTACCAGCTGTCCAGATTATAGTATGTGTTGATAATGTCTCAATTTGCTCATTGCGTTTATATTCAATGGCGTTAGGATGAACAGTAGTGGCTTCTGCTCCCGTAAGAATTTCAATTGGTATTGTGCGTTTCTGTAATTCTTTTTCAGCAATTAGGCGGAGAGGAGCGTTAACATCACCGTTGAGGATTTCTTTACCGTGATTGAGCAATACCACACGAATTTCATCAGAATTTCCGCCCAAAGCGCTATACCAATGTGGAAGAAAATCAGCTAATGTAGCTACCATTTCTACACCACTTGCGCCACCACCAACTACCACTACTGTTAGCAGTTTTCGGCGTTGTTCTGGATCTTCGGTTTGTATCGCTCGTTGTAAGCAATCGCGCAAATGTCGATCTAGAGCGATCGCATCTTCTTGTGTCCAAAAAGGTAAAGCATATTCTTTAGCGCCTTCAACATGATGATAACCAGTAATGCTACCCAAAGCTAATACTAAGTTACTGTAGTTATAGGAGTTTCCTGAAGCTAATTTGACTTGTTGTTGATGCAAGTCTATTGATTGCACTGCATCTTGAACAAATATGACACCACTACCTTTAAGCAATTCGGAAAAACGCGGTACTACTTGAAAAGAATCCATCTCGCCACTGAAATATTCATAAAGTAAGGGTTTAAAGCAAAAACGTTCATTTTTATCAATCAAAATTACAGAGCGAGGATAACTTTTATGAGCTAGGTTTAAGGCTGTAAATAAGCCTGTGAAGCCACCACCGACAATGACAGTTTGATAAACTGGGCTGTTCATAACATATTCTCCAATGTTTTGTGAAATCAGGAAGTTGTTCGGATGTTACGCATTTAAATAAGTCAGATAAGGGAGAAATACTTAATCAGTCGATTAGTCATTTGTATTGACAAATGACTAATAAAAAATCTGCTATATAAATAAAAAGAAAGCAATTAAAATGGCGCTAAGAATAATAGCGAACCCAATAGCATATTCGATTCTGCGACTAAAAAATCCTACAGCCGCAATTAGAGCGATCGCTAGTCCAATAATGCCAATATATTGCTCTTTTTGTAAACCACTGGCAATGAGTGGATCTTTACCTGGTGCGGGAGTTTCTTGAACTGCTTTTGGGGCGAGTTCTGATGCTGGTACTTCTTGGATGAATAAATTCATAAAGTTACTCCTGAAAATACTTGACTAACTGAATAGGTTATGCTTTCCAAAGGTACAGAAGCGAGAAAAGGAAGACCCAAATGACATCAACAAAGTGCCAAAATAGAGTGGTAGCACTTGTACCAAAGTGGCTCTGATTATAATTGCCTGGAATGAATGAACGAATCAGCATAATTATCTGAAGCACAACACCAGCCAGAACGTGTAAACCGTGGAAACCTGTCAGCAAGTAGAACGTAGAACCAACTAATCCTGTAGTCAGCTGGAAATCAAGATTTTTCCACTCAATTAATAGACCAATTAAGAAGTAGGTTCCCATTGCGATCGTTATTAGCCATAGCCAGCGAAATTTATTCAGTTGATTACGCTTAAGGGCATTTTCTGCTAGTTGAATCACAAAGCTGCTAGAAAGTAATACTACCGTATTAATCATCACGAGTTTAGACAATTCAGGTCCTGAAATACCGGGCGGTAGCCAGTTAGTAGTATTCAGTCGCAGAGCAACATAAGTAAAGATAAAACTCAAAAAAATGATACTTTCTGACAGCAGGAATACGGTAAACCCAAACATTCCTTTACCATGATGATCTTCATGAGTCCCGCCACCAGTTGGGAGAAAGCGCTGTAACCAATTCGGTAAGCGTCGCCGCCACTGATCAAAACGGATCGGACTTTCATCTAAATGGATGCTGCGATGTTGCATGATTTTGGGTATTTAACAATTTATAACTATTACTTTGTCAAGCTAGTAATGAAGAATTTGTAGTCAGGACTTTAGTGCTTAAAAAATCAGGACTAAAGTCCTGACTACGAACTTGTTTACCCATGAATTTAAACGTCAGTCCCTAGTGAGACTCACCATTATCAGAATTTTCCACGAATGAGTATTTTGGATCGCCATAATCATAAGGAGGTCTGTTGACAACAGGAATCTCTGCAAAGTTATCTCGCGGTGGTGGTGAAGAAGTTGTCCATTCCAATCCTGTAGCGTGCCAGGGATTATCAACTGCCTTGGCTCCATATAGCCAAGAACCAACAATGTTAGCAATAAATGGCAGCGTGGATGCTCCCAGTAAGAACGATCCCAGGCTAGCGATGATATTCCAACCCTGATACTGGGGATCGTAGGAGGAAACTCGCCGCAGCATCCCTTGCAAACCTAATGGGTGCATGGAGAAGAAGGTGATATTGGCAGGAATAAAGGTTAACCAAAAATGCAGCTTACCCCAACCTTCAGCGTACATCCTTCCAGTTATCTTGGGAAACCAGAAGTAAATAGCTGCAAAAATTGCCATCGTGATGGTATTAAAAACGATGTAGTGGAAGTGACCCACGACAAAGTAAGTATTATTGACGTGGATATCAAATGGTGTGGCAGCAAGCATTACACCAGTGACACCACCAAAAATAAACATCGCTGCACCTCCCATTGCAAATAACATTGGTGTCTCTAGGTGCAATTTGCTCCTCCAGATTGTGGCAGTCCAAGCAAATGCCTTAACACCTGTAGGTATCGCAACTAACATTGATGTGGCCATGAAAGTCATCCGCATCCAGCCGGGGGTGGCACTGGTGAACATGTGATGCACCCAGACGAAGATGCTAACGACAGCGATACCTACAGTTGCGATCGCCACTGACCGATAACCAAATAGAGGATTGCGAGAAAAGGCTGGCAAAACCTCCGCAATAATACCGAAGGCTGGTAGCGCCATGATATAAACTGCAGGGTGTGAGTAGAACCAAAATAAATGCTGGTAAATGATGGGGTCGCCACTTCCTTCAGGTTTAAAAAATTGTGTACCGAAGGAGAGGTCAAACAACAGCAGTATCAATGCACCTGTTAAGGAAGGCAAATTAATCAGCTGCAACAACTGGGCGCTGAGAACTGACCACACAAAGACCGGCATTCGAAAAAATGTCATCCCTGGCGATCGCATCCAAAAGATAGTGGTGACAAAGTTGACAGCCCCCATAATTGAAGAGATACCAATTAGTACTAGGCTAACTATCCAAATAAATTGACCGTTAATCAACTGACCGGCTGGAACTTGCAGACTGACTGGTGGATAAGACCACCAACCAGATTGTGCAGTGCCGTTGGGTAGCAAGAAGCTAGACAGTAGCAGAAGACCCGCTGGTGGTAGAATCCAAAAAGAGATGGCATTGAGCAGGGGAAAAGCCATATCCCGCGCTCCAATCATCAGCGGTACTAGGTAGTTAGCAAGACCTGCATTGAAGGGAATAATCCACAGGAAAATCATGATTGTCCCGTGCATGGTGAATAGACCATTGTAGAGGGGGCGATCAACTAAATTTGATTCTGGGGTGAGCAATTCAGCCCGGATAATCATTGCCAACAGCCCGCCGAGAAGAAAGAAAATGAAGGTCATCACCATGTACTGAACACCGATCACTTTATGATCAGTGCTAAAACTGAAATACTCCCACCAGTTATTCTCAGGTTCTCTATTATTGGCTATAGTTTCACTTATATTATGTGTCATTATTTATCACTCATTTAACTGATTTAAAGATTTCACGGAATGAAGGATATGACAGTAAATGAAAGGGGTTAAATCCCCATTACAAAACTTAATTACGTAGCTTGCTTCTCGCCAACTCTACAAGACGCACTCGCGAAGGGCGAGTATTACGAATTATTTATCTTCCTTTGATTCGCTACGGCAGGTTGTGCAGGTGTGACGGTGTACCAACCGCTTTTAAATAATGTCTTTGGTGGTTGGATATTTTCGGCAACTGCTTGATTTTTAGTGTTTGTAGTTTCGCTCGTGACTGTTTGCGCGAGCCACTGATTATACTTATCAAGGGATTCAACATATACATCCGTCTCCATCAAGGCAAAATAAGCACCACTGAATTGAGAATCTTTGAGCCGATATTTACCTTGACGAATGGGTGTGATTACAATGTCAATATTTCGCCCTGGAACAATATCCTGCTTTAAGCGAAACTCAGGAACATAGAAGCCGTGGATTACTTTTTCTGCTTGCATCTTTAAGCGAGTGCTGCGATTAATCGGCAAGTGTAATTCCTTACTGGTAAGATTATTGGGATAGCGGAAAGACCAATCCCACTGCCTAACGAAAACATTAATTGTTTCAGATGCAGGTTTGGGAACATCACTGATGGTTGTAGCATAGGCGGGGGCAGATTCTAGGGGTGTATGCAAATGCACAATTTGGTTTAAACCCAGAATATTTAATTGCTGATAAATATTGAAGCTTTGAAAGGCAATCCATATTACTAACAGAGTAGGGGTAGCTGTCCACAATATTTCTAGCCTCCCATCACCTCTAGAAGGGTGTCCTTCGGTGTAGTCTTCTGGGGGGGCGCGATGAAAGGCGATCGCATACATCATCACACCAACCAGCCCCAGCAAAATGAATGCTCCAATTGAGACTAAAAAGCTAAATAAATCATCTACACGTTGTGCTTCTGCTGTCGCCTGGGGAGGCATCCAAGAAAATGCTTGCTGTCCAATCCATCGACTGACAATCATCAGCACTGCTACATAAAATGCTATTAGGACATATTCAAAAATGCTAAACATATTAACAATTCACAATTGAACAGAGTGCTTCTAGTACTTTGTCAAGCTATTATTAAAGGTTTGTAGTCAGCACTTTAGTGCTTAAAAAATAAGGACTAAAGTCCTTACTACGAACTTGCTCACCCATCAATTTAAACTTGACAGACTACTAGCTTGATTATTTGAGTAATAAATTTGGGTTTTTACCTCCTTGGAGTAACTTTGCAGCAGTAACGTGAATTCCAAACTCTTCTCCCAATTGCGCCCCTAAAGTTCCGTGGACAAATAATATGCCCAATATTGCCACGCCTGCTAACAAGTAACTCCACTGCACTTGCCTAGAAGCATCCTTGCGCCAACGATAGCGTTGCAAACCTCTCCATACAGTCATGGCTGCGATCGCTCCCAAGAGCAAAACGCCACCCAACCCATGCAAAAGCATCGTCCAACCAGCAGTTAAGCCCCAAACGCTCTTTTGATCAACTGGCGGATTTGCTAGCAGTAGCTCGAAAAAACCAGCTGCAACGGTAAAAAAGCTGATAAAAGCAGATCCGATGAGGTTATACCAGCCGACATCAAAAAAACCAGAACGCAGGGTAGCCAGACCTAAAAATTTGAAGATTGGTTTTTCTAAAGCAAAAAGCACTCCTGCAATATCAAAAATGATGGCAAGAATAAATAAACCCAAGGTTAGATGCACCAGTTGCGGATGGATGGGAATCTCATAAGGTAATCCGTTAGCATTCAGCCTCAATCTCAACTGTTCAATGAGTTGCCAGTTCATGGCGAAACTCCCTGCTTCATCCCTTGTACAACTGGCTCGATGTGTAACCCATACACCCAAACTAGCTTACTGCCTAGATAGACTTGCAAACATACCAGGCAAACTAAAAACGTTGCAGCACCAAGATAAATAGGCGGTACTTTCCGTGGGGTGCTTTTGCGAATCACGAAACGCCAACCTGTAATAGCCACGACAATAGCTGCCAAAAACCAACCCATCACCGTATGAAAATTTAGTGTTGGTTGGACTGCTGGGTAAATGTTCGCCAAACCTGCTTCAAACTGACCAAAAATTACCGCGAAAAATATGGCTGCTGAGGCAACAAACATATTCCAGAAACTCACCTCAAACAAACGCACGTTGCGGGTGAAATAGCCAAACACATCGCACAAGAAAGAAAAAAGCACCATTGCGATCACGAAGTGGACAATAATGGGGTGTAGAGGGTCAGGGTAGGGTAAATTTTGGTTATTCAGAGACAGAGCAGGCATCGCTTTTTTCTTAGGGTATCGAGCGCTGTGATTCAGTATTAACTGTTTACGAATTATATATTTTTCGCAGGATATGCAAAAATATATAATTCCTCACACAAGATATCTAAGAGCATAGTAAAAAAACTACTGTCTTAAGGATGATTTAGATCAAAATCAGCAATTTATTTCTGGTTAACTACTTTCTGGCATTTTTATAGATTATAAATAAGGGAACACCAAAAAATAAATTATCCTAAGTAGATAGTAGCCCGCTTCCTGGACATTAGGGAGCAAGACTACGGCGTGAGCGCTACTTCTCTGCGAGACGCTACGCGAACGACAAAGCTCAGTACAAGTCAGTCGAACGCTGCTTCCACTACAAATTTTATTTTGGCAAAATTGGGATGCTCCCCCTAACCTTAGTAATTTGTTGCCTGTTATATAGCGGTTATCGCTTGAGTCCAATATATTCGTAAGGGCACGGCACTGCCGTGCCCCTACACCCGACGATATAATTTTGTATTGCATCCAACTGAGAACCGCTATAGGATTACTATTTGATTGTTGAAAAGATACGTAGGGGAGCCAGTCGTGTGGGCGGGTTTCCCGACTTGAGCGAACTGGCGTTGTGTTAGCGCTGAGTACGGCACCCTTTTCAAGGCTTTGATGCTCATTTGCACAGATGTCTAATAAGTGCTTATTTCACGCTGAAGAACTTGCGCGATTGTCGAACCCCCCAAAAACCTCCTAAGAAAACCAGGATACCCGTAGTGGAAGAAAATTCAAAAGGAACAGGTGTAGCTTGGAAATTGCTAATTGTGAGATAACCTTCTCCACCTGTATTGGAAGCAGTAAAAACCCGGAATCCAAACACATCACCATTGGATACCAAAATACTTACGGGACTAGCACTTGACTGTCCATTAGTAGCTCCCAAAACAGTATAATTACCGTTTAATAAATAACCTGCTGTATCATCTACACCAGAATCAAGGGAGTTATAAAGCCACTCAAAGCTGATGTTTCCAGCACGGGCAGATGTGATATTAATTGTCCAATCAACTGACGCGCCACCATTTGCTGTCAAATCTCCCAACCCATTCCCAATATAGTCAGTACTTGAGTTTGTATCTGCACCATAAAGAATCACCTCACCAGTTCCTGCATTAGTGGTATCTAAATTATTTGTTGAATTTCCTGCACCACTAGGAGAAGCAGTAAAGGTAAAGTTACTAACATCAAAATCCCCTGTAAAACCTGGTAATGCGATCGCAGATTGAACCGTTGCTAGAGTAAAGGCGATCGCACTACCCACACCCATCATAGAACACGCAATTGTTTTGAACACCATTGTCTAAAAGTCTCCTGTAGGTTAAATCTTGAACAAGATATAATTCTCCTTCCTTGGCTTTGAGGGTTGTAGCATAGCTAAGGAGATAATTTAAAACTGTTGTAGGGGCACGGCAATGCCGTACCCTTACCAGGGTGTTTGTATCACCATTAATTAGCTAAATTGGTATTATTGGTGACGAAGTAATTACTTGCTGTCAAAGCTCCAATCCCAGAAGGTGCGCCAATCATGCCTGTTACTTCCATAACTAAATCGCTATTGGCATTAAATCCAGCAATACTATCATTAACAGATAAATACAACCGGGAAGTTCGACCTGAACCTATGGTAAAGAACACAGCCTGATTAGCAGCCAAGCCTGAATTAGAATTAGCTGCAGCATAGGCGGCGTTGAGTGCCGATACACTAATAGAACTGGCTACACTGCCAACATTGAAGACCGATCCAGGAATAAAACCCACATCAATGCGATCGCCTTCACCGGGGTTGAAACTACGGAGGGCATCCCGTCCACCAAGTAAAGAATCAGTCAACGCATTATAAACAAATTTATCAGCACCTCCTTGACCATCCAGCACATCTGCGCCAGCTAAACCAGTGAGGATATCATTTGTACCTGCACCTGTGAGAATATCATTACCTGTAGTACCTGTGAGATTTAGTCCACCACTTAAACCATCATCATTGATGATAGTCGCTGTTCCCTGAGCCTTAGCGATTGTTGTTCCACCTGTAGCATTACTAATGTTCAGGAAAAATGTTTCATCAGGTTCAATCACCGTATCTCCCAGAATCGGAACTGCCACATTTAACACT
>CAVYXS010000191.1:0-16226 GCA_963772205.1 uncultured cyanobacterium | reverse complement strand
ATTAGAAAAATTAAATTGCTCCATCGAATATATGGCATTATTAACAGTGTGAATATGTTGACGGTTTGCCACATATCCATCAAGCAATAATATCAACGCTTTTGCTTGTTTAGCCCTTTCCGATTTATTCTCGCCACCCTCCTGCTGAATAATAGCTATACAACCTTGAATCAGCAAATCAATCACATCAGTTTGATTGATATTCGCTACCGTGTTAAATCCTAATTGTTGACACAAAGAAATAGCTTGTTCTCGAATTTCCACTTCACTCAAAAACGTTAAAACAACCCTTTCTTTATCTGCTTCTGCATACTCAATCTTGCATTCTGTACCCGTAGCGTGTCCCTCAGCACTGTAGAGCAACTCTCGCTCCAATAACGCATTGATTAACATAGACTTACCAGCACTAAATGCACCTGCAAACACAATTTCAAATCTGGGTGAAATTGCCTTAGCTAAAGAAGTTTGTACAGGTATAACGTCATGGGAACGCAACGTAGTTTCTTGTTGTAAAAGTTGTAAGATCAACTCTACTTGTTCTTTTAAATTTTGACACTGAGATGGTAAATATGACATTTTTAGCAATTTTAAATGTTTAAGTTGATTTTAATAAATTTTTAAGATATTTAAATTAGTAAAATTACTGAGTATGATATAATACACAAATAAGTGACAAAACCTCTTCCATTTCTTTCTCAGCGCCCTCTGCGCCTCTGCGGTTAGTATACTTTTAAATAAATCATGAAAATATTTGCCCTCAGACTCAAACCCAACGAAGACTTAAGACAAAGCTTAAAAAACTTCGCCACCCACCAAAACATCAAAGCAGGATTTATCTTAACTGCGATTGGTAGCTTGAAACAAGCGAAAATCCGCTTTGCAAATCAAGAAAACAGTACAACTTTCACAGACAAATTTGAAATCCTTAGCCTCAACGGTACAATAGCAACCACAGGCGTACATTTACATATCGCCATTGCTGATAAACAAGGAAAAACCATCGGTGGACATCTTGATAATGACTGCATTATCTACACAACCGCCGAAATCGTCATTGGTACAAGCGAAGATTTTATTTTTAAGAGAACCTTTGACGCACAAACAGGCTATCAAGAATTAGAGATTGAAACGCAGAGTAGCGCAGAGAATTTTTGCTAACTCCGCCTTACTTTGCGTATACCTCCGCGTTCCTTTGCGTTGATAAAATTCTCCTCCCTCCCAATCTATCCCAAACCTCCTCATCTACCTCCTTACCCTCACCCTCCTCAGTATTTTGAAACAGCACCGTAAACCCACCAGCACCTAACCTATCTTGAGGAAATAGGCGATAACAAGGAATCGTAGTTAAATGGGACTGATATTCATGTAAATGACTAATCTCCACCGCCATAAATTGGGGAAACCGTTCCAAAAACCATTCACAAACCTGTTCATTTTCTTCAGGTGAATAAGCGCAAGTCATATAAGCAAGATAGCCTTGTGGTGCAACAATTTGCGCCGAATTAGCAATAATTCTTTTTTGCCTATTAGCACATTTATTAATATTAGTTGAGTGAAAACATCCTGGGGCTTTTTCACCTTTAGCCAGCAAAGATTGCCCAGTACAAGGAGCATCTACTATCACTAAGTCACAAGATAATGGTAGCATTTCAGCAAAAATACTAGAATCTTTATTAACTACAAAACTAGGGCGAATATCGCAACGCTTCAAATTAGAAATTAACATCCCTATTCGTTTACCAATCACCTCATTACTGATAATTAACTCAGGTTGTAAAGCTGTCCAAGCAAAAATACTCTTTCCTCCTGGTGCGCCACACATATCAAAAACTAAGCGCATCGATTTAGAAATTGTTAACAAAGTAGACGCCGCAAATACCGAAGAAAAATCTAAACAATAGAAATATCCTTGTTCATGTAAGAGATGTTTGCCTGGTTTTTCTACCTGGTGTAATCTATCTACAAATTTTGGTTGCCAAGAAATTGGTATTTCTACTGAAAATGGTGGCATATCAGGCTTTTGTTGACACCAAAGAATACAAGGATTAAAAGGACGAGGATTAATTAACGCCTCGATAAATTGTTCTTGATTATCAGGGTTTTCAAACAAACGCCGTGAGAGTTTAACTAATAAGTTTGAAGGTGCTTCCATGTAAATAGTGAAACTGTTATAGAGGAACAATGCAGTACCAGGATTTAGCTTAATACTGAAAACATAATGACCGCCATTCTAATTGCGATCGCTATACTTTACTGGAGATGGTCATGTTCTTAGATAATTTTCCGCGAAAAATACGCAAAGAAGCACAACTTTGGCGAGATGAAGGACTAATTAGTTCTTCCCAGTATCAACAACTAGCAGAGCGTTATCAATTTAATAACCTGGAAACGGCTGCACGAGAACGCTTTGTCATGGTTGTGATTGCTATAGGTGGTATACTCCTATTTGTAGGGGTAGTTACCTTTGTCGCCGCCAACTGGCAGACTTGGACAAGAGAAGTCAAGTTTATCTTGATGATCAGTTTGTTCCTTTCCACTACCATCACTGGGTTCTATACCTGGAGAGAACCTACACTCAAGAAAGCCGAAGGTAAGAAACCGCAACGTAGCAAACGCATACTTGGAGAAGCGTTGCTAGTTTTAGGCGCTTTTATTTTAGGCGCCAACATATTTCTCATGGCACAAATCTTCAATATAGGCGGTTCGATTACCGAACTGTTTCTAGCATGGGGGTTTGGTGTGTTAATCATGGCTTATAGCTTGTCCTTAAGTTCCTTGGGAATTTTAGCAATAATCCTGATCCAGATTGGCTATTGGACAGGATTAGGAGATTGGTGGTACACTCCCAATGAATGGACTTGGGCTAGGTTAGTGGTGCGACATATGCCCTTGCTGTCATGGTTGCTGTTTGTCCCTTTAGCCTATTTTTGTCGATCGCGCTGGATTTTTGGACTAGCAGCTTTCTCCTTTGCAACATCCTTGCAATTCAACCTCAATCCCCTACAAGTGCTGACTTATTCTGATATAGCACCGTGGGTAGCGTCTTTCGCCTTTGCACTCCCACCTGCATTATTGTGGAGTTATGATGACTTGCTGTTTCCCACAATCAATTATAGATTGTTTCAACCCCTAGCCCGCAGTTTAGCGCTCGTGTGTTTTGGCTTTGTCTTTTATATCTTATCCTTCCGTTGGCAATGGCAATATCCAGATTATGGCTATTATCCACCAACCACCCAAAGCAACATCCTCAGAACAATTCCCATCATCGATTTGGGTATTCTCAGCGGCTTGGCTGTGCTACAATGGTTATTTCTACTGCGTCAAAGAAACAATCCTCCCCGTCGGGAAGTAGTTTTCACGATGGTGCTGATTTCCAGCTTTATTGGCATCACCGCCTTAGTCCTATTCTGGCATCAAGCTATTAGCCGGATTGGTGAACTGGGAATTTTTGTGTTCAATGTTCTGTTAGCCATCTTAGCTGGAGGACTAATACAAGAAGGATTGAAACTAAACGATCGCCGCTCATTTTGGGGCGGTATGCTATTATTGACACTGCTGATTATCAGTCGAGTCCTAGAGTACAACACTGAATTACTGTTCAAATCCCTAGTCTTTCTCATGTGTGGTACTAGCTTAATTAGCGCTGGACTCTGGTTTGAACGCCGTGTCACTCCAGCATCTAATTCTGGAAATAAAAAGTAAATATTGCCACCTCTTACTCTCACCGCCTCTGCGTGCAACAAATTCATCCCATCAATCAGCCAAGTATCCTATCTCTCTGCGTTAGTCCTACTTCCGAATTACCCAACTCTCCCATTTATTTAGGACTACGCTCATGCAAAGTAATTCCCCTGAACCGAATAAGTCCAATAAAACCCTGACTCCCGAAGCAGAATTCTCTAAAACCCTAACTTTTCGCGATTACCTAATTGCCACAGAACAGAAAGCAAATCAACCCCTACCTTTGTGGCGTTTAGTGGTTCCCCTGTTAATTCAAGCAGGGATCATTATGGCAGTCCCAACCCAAGCTTTTTACACAGACATCGCAGGTAAAACAGTTATCTTGCAAAGTTCGCCTGCAAACCCTGAAGACGTGGTGCAAAACTACTCGCTCAATCTTGATTATAACATATCCCGTCCCGAAAGACTAAAAAAACTTCCTGGTTGGGAGCAGTTACTACAGCAAAACCGTGGGAGAAACAGACAATTAGCCGAAGGCACCAATTTGTATGTGATTTTGCAAGAACAACAAACCTTTAGCCGTGGTATACCTAAAGCTTGGCGACCGGTGCGCTTGACTAGCCAACGTCCCACAAACTTGTCAACCAATCAGGTAGCCCTAAAAGGAGTGTATCGGGATGGCTCCATCGCCTATGGCGTCGAAACATATTATATCCCAGAACAGCAACGTGAGAGGATTGCTCAAGATATCTCCCGTGATTTAGAAAGCCGAAATGGAGAAAGACAACCCATAGTAGTGAAAGTCAAAGTTGATCCCCAAGGTAATGCTGTGCCAATTAGTTTATGGGTGCGCGATCGCAATTATCGCTTTTAAATTAGTTCTGATTGGTGAATATAGCGTTTCTCTCTCAAGTGAGGTACAGGAACCCCACCCTCAACCCCCTCCCCGCAAGCGAGGAGCTTGCTCTGATGTACCTCATGTGATTAGGACATGCTATAAGGGAACACCAAAAAATAAATTATCCCAAATAGATGGTTAGTAGGGTGCTTCAGTAGGAATAATTTCTTGGTGTAGCGAGGTTTTTTCACACTCAGGCACCCTACATTTTGGATATTTTTTTATCTGGAAGTCCCTAAGTTAGTAGTCAGGACTTTAGTCCTGAATTTTGAAGCACTAAAGTCCTGACTACAACCCTGACTAATCTAGTTTCAAATTAAAAGGTAAACGTGCGTAAACCCCCTGGGGATCGTTCATTTTTTGCAGAATTACCATTTGCTGTTGGAGTTTTTGGAATTCGGCGGTAACGGGATTAACTGGTTGAGGTTCCGCCGACTTTATTCCTAAAGCAGTGCGTGTCTCTTCTGCAGTTTTGCCAAAAAAACGTTCTTCAAAGCTAGTAACTTCTGGATATTCTTCTACTTCCCAATCGTTTCCTAACTTGGCTTGTTTAGCTGCGTATTCAATAGCTGTATTTAAACCGCCAATTTCATCAACTAAACCAATTTCTTTAGCTGCGACACCAGACCAAACTCGTCCTTGGGCAATTTCTGCTACCTTGGTTTCTGATAGTTTTCGACCTTGAGAAACTTTATTGAGAAACAGACTGTAAATACGGTTAACACTACGCTGATAAAGTGCTAATTCTTCCGGCGATTTTGGACGAGAAACAGTTTGACTATCAGCATAGCGTGAAGTTTTCACCGAATCCCAAGTAATGCCGTTGTCATTCGCCAGCTTTTGACCATTAAATAGTATACCAAAAACACCAATCGAACCTGTAATGGTATTTGGTTCAGCAAAAATGCGGTTAGAATCACTGGCTATCCAGTAACCACCAGAAGCCGCAACATCACCCATTGAGACGACAACTGGTTTGATCTGGCGAGTTAATTTGACTTCTCTCTGCATTACTTCAGCCGCAGTAGCGCTACCACCAGGACTGTTAATTCGCAGAATAACCGCTTTGACATCATCATCTTGCCGTATTTTATTAAAGATTTTCGCAAAGCGATCGCCTCCCACTTCACCGTCATTTCCTTTACCATCAACTATTTCGCCCTCAGCATAAACCACAGCAACTTTATTATTTGATGTCCGTTCTACACCTAAAGATTTACCGGGAACTTCAGCGTAGTCAGCCAGACTAATTTGACGGAATGTGCTATCATCTTTGTCACTAGCGGTTAATTTTTTCAAGTCGGTAACTACCTCATCGAGGTAAGCCACCCTATCTACCAAACCATTAGTTTTTGCTTCATCAGCTTCTAGTACTGCTTGATTATCTGCGATCGCCTGTAATTTATCAGCATTAATTTTCCGACTTGCTCCCACCGCATTACGCCACTCTCCCCAAACATCACCCAACAATTTCTGCGTTTGTTCGCGATTTTCTGGACTCAGCTTGGTGAGAATAAATGGTTCAACTGCGCCTTTAAATTTCCCGACTCTGACAACTTGTACCCCAATACCATATTTTTGTAATGCGCCTGCAAAAAACATCGGTTGTGAACTCAAACCGTTGACTTCCATCGCCCCCAAGGGGTTAAGTATAACCGTATCAGCCACCGAACTCAGATAATAATCCTTTTTTTCCCAGCTCATACCATAGGCGATAATCTTTTTTCCCGCTCCACGGCATTTTTCCAAAGCTTGGCGGATTTCTTTGAGGGAAGCATAGCCAGCACCACTAGCTGATGTGTTGCGAGTCGCATCTAGGTATATTCCCACAATTCGCTTATCCCGCTGCGCCTTTTCCAAAGCATCTAGAACGCTGCGGAGTGACATGCGATTATCTTGTACACCTGATATTGCTTTTTGTAGGACATCATTACCGCTAGGTTCGCCATCGGTGATGTTCATCGATAAATCAAAAACCACAATTGATTTATCTTTGACGTTGGGGCCAGTATCTTTAGAAGCAGTCGCAGCCAACAATAGCAAGAATATTCCCGTCGTTCCCACACCGCAGAAAATAATCAGTCCCAGTAAACTACCAATTAAGCTAGCAAAGGTTTGTTTGAGAAAATTACGCATTTTAGTTATTAGTTATTAGTTATTAGTCAACAGTCAACTTGAGGGGGAATTCAAAAGGGAGCATCCCAAATGTGCAAATTTATTTTTTTGTAGTAGTAGTGATGGCTCTCTAGCCCGCTACTACCACCAGGGAGCAAGACTTAAGTGCGGGACGCTACGCGCAGCTTGCTTTTGAGGAGAGGTACGGCGTGAGAGCTACTTCGAACCTTCTCTGCGAGACGCTACGCGTAGCAAGATCCACGTAGTGGTACGGCAAGCTCAGGGCAGGCAAGCTCAGTACAAGTCAGTCGAACGCTGCTCCCACTACAAATTTTATTTTGGCTGATGCTAGCTTCCTGGACATTAGGGAGCAAGATGCTCCCACTACAAATTTTATTTTGGCTGACGCTAGTCAACACAATTCTTGCTATTTTTTCCCTAAATAAATTTAGGTCGCTGTGAGCCTGCTGTTTTTTGTGAATTTTTAATTCCTTAATAACTATTCTATGCTTTGTAAACTTCCTGAATGCTGCAATTGATCCAAAGTAGCATTACCAGTGCAAAATAACACCGTAGTAATTTCTGCAATCAAAACCTCAGCCAACTCCGCCACTGCTGCTTCTGATACAGCTGCTGCTTGCAGAAAAGGCATTGCCAAACCGGCGATATTTGCTCCTAGAGCGATCGCCATTGCTACATCTAGTCCATGACGCAACCCCCCCGAAGCTATTAATGGTACATCAGGAGCCATCGCCCGAATACTTGTAATACATTCTGCCGTTGGCAATCCCCAATCAGCAAATGTCCTCCCCAATCGGCGTTGTAGCGGATTTTCGGCTCGTTCCCCTTCTACCTTTGCCCACGAAGTCCCCCCCGCACCCGCCACATCAATCGCTTGCACTCCCACCGCCAGCAGTTTTTCTGCCATTGCGGCAGAAATCCCATTGCCCACTTCTTTGGCTATGACTGGGATATCCAATTTACTGCACAATTTATCTATTTTGTCAAGCAAACCCCGAAAATTTGTGTCACCTCTAGGTTGAATAAACTCTTGTAGCGGGTTGAGGTGTAAAATTAAAGCATCAGCCTCCAGGATATCGACTACCCGGAGACATTCATCTAAGCCATATGTATAGTTAAGTTGAATAGCCCCCAAATTCGCAAATAAGAGAATATCCGGAGCATACTTGCGGACAGCGAAGGTATCAGCTACCTCTGGTTTTTCTACCGCTACACGTTGGGAACCAACACCCATAGCCAATTTATACTGCTGCGCTACTTGCGCCAATCGCCGATTAATGATACCGGCTTGTTCCGTACCCCCAGTCATAGAAGAAATTAATAGAGGTGCTGACAGTTGTTTCCCCAGGAAAGTTGTCCTGATATCAATATCGCCGCGATCTAGTTCAGGTAAGCAACAATGGTGAAAACGATAGCGTTCCAGTCCATTGGTGATTTGGTGCGACTGAACATCTTCTTCTAAGCAAATGCGGATGTGATCCGCTTTGCGCGACTGGGTTTGCTGGGAGATATTGGTAGAGAGGTTCACAAGTAGATCTGACTGTAAGCTGTTGTCATCACTATTGTGACACCGAATTATCAACGGCGAGGCACCCCACCGTTGGGACTTTACAATCTGGCTTAACTTATCCACCGAGTAAAAATAAACTCAGTACGAGATGTTCTGACTCACTCCATCACGTACCTGTGGAAATAGTCTTTTTAAACCTGTATGAAATAATAATGGTTCTTCGTCCTTACAGCAGTTTTCACGTAGTTGAACCACACTCTCAGGGCACAGCAGTGCTGTGCCCCTACGGCAAATGTGGTGTATTTACCTGAAAATAGCTGTAACTAAAAATTGAATGAATTGCAGATCTATATTTGAGTCATAACTAGAACGGCGTGAATAATTCAATGTTTGTAGTGGGGACTTTAGTCCTCTCTTAAGGGCTAGAGCCGCTTACTACAAGCCAATTCAATTAAATTTTGCATTACTCATAGTTGTACAATTCAGACTGGTAACAAAGAAACATGAGCAGAAACTACCTTCCATCCTTGAGGAAATCTATACCAAGTCTGGCTTTGTCTCCCAAAACGCTCTACATTATTGATAATGCGGTGAAATTCTAGAGTTACAGTTGCTGTATCCTTGCCAAAAGTCACAACTTTAAGATGAGAAATTTCTCGTTCAATTTTTGGGTTCGATCGAGAGGCGCGAAAATTGCGAATCTCTTCAATACCGTAGAGATTTTCTGTTACACCAAAGCGCACTACTTCTGGTGCATCCCAAAATAAACTATCCATCACCTCTAAATTGTTATTAGCCAAAGCTTCTTCGTATTTGAGGTATAAATCAGTTATTTCAGCTACAACAGCAGAGTCATTTACGGTAGTCATTGTTGTTAATAATTTACTAACTCCGAATTATTTTGTCACGAAATGACCTATGTGGAACAGGCGAAAAGAAAAGCACGGAGCATGAATTGTTTGCTGTCTATCGCCATACATCACCCCTAGCCGTGAAGAAAAAAGTAGATAGTCATGCTAAAAGCAACAAATATGACAAATTTACGAATTAATTGGGGTTCAAGTTTACGTGCATAATGAGCGCTTAAATAACCACCCAAAGAACCACCCACTGCCATTAAAATTGCCTGTTGCCAAAGAATCACGCCTGCGAAAATAAATGGGATAATTGCAATACCATTAATACAACTCCCTAAAAATGCTTTAAAGGCATTAATTGTATGAATACTTTTGATACCTAAAAACGATAGAGTCGCCAACATTAAAATTCCTAAACCTGCGCCGAAGAAACCGCCGTAGATGGCAATCGCTAATTGCGCCAAGGCTAAATTAACTATAGGTACAGAGTCAGGCGTTGACTGCTGAGTACGTAGCTGCAACCATCCTCTGAGAGCGTCGCCAAAGGTAAATATTAGGGTTGCTGATAGTAATAGATAGGGAATAAGCTTTTTAAACACATCGGACGATGTATATAACAAAGCTAAAGAGCCGATAATTCCACCGAATAAACTTATACCACATAACAGCAAAAAAACTGGTCGTTTAATGCCTAAATCTTTACGGTAGGCTCCAGCACTAGCCAGAGCAGCCACCCAAATGGCTGTATTATTGGTAGCATTCGCGGTAATTGGCGGTACACCTGTAAAAATCAGCGCTGGAAACGTAATGAAACTTCCACCACCTGCTACAGCATTCAATCCGCCTGCAATGAAAGCGGTACTGAATAAAAGTAGGCTATTGGGAAAAGTTAAATGTTGGGGATCAATCATGTTTAGAGATGGAAGATGTTTAACCAGGCTTAGTCAAAAGCAGAGATGGTCTATCGGAAAATTCATCATACCAACGAGCAAGTTGAGGATATTTCTGTCGCCATTGCAGTTCCGGCAGACGAATTTCTAGTCCCAATGCAGAGGCGAGGGTAATATGAGCAAGCTTAGGAGTTTGGTCAAGCTTGATCTGAAATCTTCTCTAAGTAGTCTAAAACTCTTAAGGCTCGTGTTTGCTCTAACTCAATTATCCCTGGTGATTGTTCATGGACTGAACGCCTGATTTCCCGCACCCAGACAGCAATACCATCTAGGAAGCCACCAGTTATACCTTCAAGTTGCTGCAAAAAAGCATGAGAAATTTCAGCAACTAGTTTGATTTTCGGATTTAACTGATTGAGATAAACACATATTATGCGCGTTTCACTCAAGATAAATCCATCGTCAGTGGCTAGGGTAGGAACTTTACCTGTAGGGTTGTAATTTAGTAGATCGCTGTTTGGATCTCGTACCGTAACTTTTTGCATTTCGATGCGATCGCACAGACTTAGTTCCATTACAGCTACCCTTGCTATGCGTGCGTAAGGAGAGTTAGGTGTGTAGAAGAGTTTCATGAAAAAGCGCGACTTTTTTTGATCCAGCTAGACTCATTTGAAATGCGTTTAAGGGGATTGGCGATTGGGGACTGGGGACTGGGAAAGCAGAGGAGGCTGAGGAGGAATTCCCATACTCAATGCCCCATTCCCAATGCCCCATGCCCCATGCCCCATGCCCTAAACCCCTGGTGTACTTCCGCCATCAACGAGAATCTCTGCGCCTGTAATTGAAGCAGCGAGATCAGACAGTAAAAATAGTGTCAATGAGGCAATTTCTTCTGGTTGGGCGATTCTCTTGAGGGGAATTGTTTGCAAAGATTCGGCTTTTGCTTGCTCAACTGTAATTCCACGCGCTTGGGCGTTTTGTTCAGCCAAGCGTTCAGCCCGTTCGGTAGCGGTAGCACCAGGCGAAATGGCATTAATCCGAATGTTGTACGCGGCTAATTCTTTAGAAATTCCCCGTGTAAAGTTGAGTAAGGCGGCGTTAGTTGTACCACCAGGGAGGAAGCTGGGGCGAGGTGTCCGGCCTGCACCGCCTATGATATTGACAATCCGTCCATCTCCCCGATTCTTTTGATGGGGAACAACGGCTTTAACTAGGCGAATGTAGCCCAATAATTTTAAGTTCCAAGCATCTAGAAATACATCATCGCTCAGGTCGAGGAAAGACCCAGCACGGGCTGATCCTGCATTATTGACTAAGATATCAATCTGGCCAAACTGTGCCAGTGTGGTTGAGACAACGTTATCGACACTTTCCGCTTGAGTTAAATCAGCACTGATAGAAATTACTTTCGCCCCTGGTGTGGGTAGGGACTGGATGGCACTGACTGCATTCTCTAATCGTTCAGGGTTACGAGCTGCAATCGCCACATTCACACCTTCACTATAAAGGGCTTTGGCGATCGCTAAACCAATACCCGCACTTCCACCTGTGACAATTGCTGTTTTACCTGATAGCTGTAGTTCCAAGCTCATGAGATGAATTCCTAGATTTGCTAGTCTGACTATGTACTGCCTGCAACAGATAACCTCGTTCTTCTCAAACCCACATGACTGTGGCTAGGTTAATGATTTTGCTTAATATACGGTAAATCGATAGAATTAAAGTATTTTATGGATGTCAAAAAAGCTATCATAGAAAACCCGAATAATCAAGCACCGTGTAAATTTAGTTTATGGAGCATAATTTTACACAGTTAGATTTTCTAAATATTCGCTAATTGTCTGGCGATCGCTCAAATCTAATATATAATTATTAGTAATATTTTTTATAAAAATTATTTTTCAAGCATTAATTGTTATGCTTTCTGTGCGAAATAATAATATTGCTGATTGAGAACCTGTGTTGTGGATATTCAAGATAGCTTGAGTTTCACTAGGGGTACAACCTAAAAGTATTTTGATTTCTGTATCTCGCTTTTTCAAGTCCACACTACAGATGACGGCTGTGATTATCCTACTAGATAAGCTCCCTATCCAAACATCAATATCAGCGCCATCCCCAGCTTGAGTATTTTGCAAATATCCATAGTCCAAAGGATAAATGAAAGATGGATACCGTGGATGTGGTGTTCCTTGTGTCCGCTCAATTTTGATAGTGCTAGTAGCTACTAATTGATCTAGTTTGTTCCAGAAATTATTGCTGCCTCAATTGTCGCTGAATTGCAAGGTGGTGAAATAAAGCTACAAAAAGGAAATTTGAACCAGCCATTTTTTACTAAGCAATTACCTATTGTTTTAGAGAATAACGGCAAAATTGACCCAGAACGGATTGAATCTTACATCGCTGCTGATGGCTATCAAGCACTTTATCAAGTACTCCGAGAGATGACGCCTGCTAAAGTTGTGGATGATATTACCCGCAGTGGGTTACGGGGAAGAGGTGGGGCTGGTTATCCCACGGGTGTAAAATGGGCAACTGTCGCTAAAGCCAAGGGAGAACGCAAATTTGTCATCTGCAACGCTGATGAAGGCGATCTCGGTGCATTTATGGATCGGAGTGTTTTAGAGAGCGATCCCCATCGGGTGTTAGAAGGAATGGCGATCGCTCTCTGCGACACCCAATCCATAAATGCACCCGAGATCGCCTTCATCAGCGTTGCCGGTTTTTTCCCGTTGTCCCTTGGCTTTAGCGACAGTTGCCCATTTTACACCCGTGGAAACCAGCCCCACCTCTTCCCCGTAACCCACTGCGGGTAATGTCATCCACAACTTTAGCACGCGTCATCTCTCGGAGTACTTGATAAAGTGCTTGATAGCCATCAGCAGCGATGTAAGATTCAATCCGTTCTGGGTCAATTTTGCCGTTATTCTCTAAAACAATAGGTAATTGCTTAGTAAAAAATGGCTGGTTCAAATTTCCTTTTTGTAGCTTTATTTCACCACCTTGCAATTCAGCGACAATTGAGGCAGCAATAATTTCTGGAACAAACTAGATCAATTAGTAGCTACTAGCACTATCAAAATTGAGCGGACACAAGGAACACCACATCCACGGTATCCATCTTTCATTTATCCTTTGGACTATGGATATTTGCAAAATACTCAAGCTGGGGATGGCGCTGATATTGATGTTTGGATAGGGAGCTTATCTAGTAGGATAATCACAGCCGTCATCTGTAGTGTGGACTTGAAAAAGCGAGATACAGAAATCAAAATACTTTTAGGTTGTACCCCTAGTGAAACTCAAGCTATCTTGAATATCCACAACACAGGTTCTCAATCAGCAATATTATTATTTCGCACAGAAAGCATAACAATTAATGCTTGAAAAATAATTTTTATAAAAAATATTACTAATAATTATATATTAGATTTGAGCGATGGCCAGACAATTAGCGAATATTTAGAAAATCTAACTGTGTAAAATTATGCTCCATAAACTAAATTTACACGGTGCTTGATTATTCGGGTTTTCTATGATAGCTTTTTTGACATCCATAAAATACTTTAATTCTATCGATTTACCGTATATTAAGCAAAATCATTAACCTAGCCACAGTCATGTGGGTTTGAGAAGAACGAGGTTATCTGTTGCAGGCAGTACATAGTCAGACTAGCAAATCTAGGAATTCATCTCATGAGCTTGGAACTACAGCTATCAGGTAAAACAGCAATTGTCACAGGTGGAAGTGCGGGTATTGGTTTAGCGATCGCCAAAGCCCTTTATAGTGAAGGTGTGAATGTGGCGATCGCAACTCGTAACCCTGAACGATTAGAGAATGCAGTCAGTGCCATCCAGTCCCTACCCACACCAGGGGCGAAAGTAATTTCTATCAGTGCTGATTTAACTCAAGCGGAAAGTGTCGATAACGTTGTCTCAACCACACTGGCACAGTTTGGCCAGATTGATATCTTAGTCAATAATGCAGGATCAGCCCGTGCTGGGTCTTTCCTCGACCTGAGCGATGATGTATTTCTAGATGCTTGGAACTTAAAATTATTGGGCTACATTCGCCTAGTTAAAGCCGTTGTTCCCCATCAAAAGAATCGGGGAGATGGACGGATTGTCAATATCATAGGCGGTGCAGGCCGGACACCTCGCCCCGACTTCCTCCCTGGTGGTACAACTAACGCCGCCTTACTCAACTTTACACGGGGAATTTCTAAAGAATTAGCCGCGTACAACATTCGGATTAATGCCATTTCGCCTGGTGCTACCGCTACCGAACGGGCTGAACGCTTGGCTGAACAAAACGCCCAAGCGCGTGGAATTACAGTTGAGCAAGCAAAAGCCGAATCTTTGCAAACAATTCCCCTCAAGAGAATCGCCCAACCAGAAGAAATTGCCTCATTGACACTATTTTTACTGTCTGATCTCGCTGCTTCAATTACAGGCGCAGAGATTCTCGTTGATGGCGGAAGTACACCAGGGGTTTAGGGCATGGGGCATGGGGCATGGGGCATTGGGAATGGGGCATTGAGTATGGGAATTCCTCCTCAGCCTCCTCTGCTTTCCCAGTCCCCAGTCCCCAATCGCCAATCCCCTTAAACGCATTTCAAATGAGTCTAGCTGGATCAAAAAAAGTCGCGCTTTTTCATGAAACTCTTCTACACACCTAACTCTCCTTACGCACGCATAGCAAGGGTAGCTGTAATGGAACTAAGTCTGTGCGATCGCATCGAAATGCAAAAAGTTACGGTACGAGATCCAAACAGCGATCTACTAAATTACAACCCTACAGGTAAAGTTCCTACCCTAGCCACTGACGATGGATTTATCTTGAGTGAAACGCGCATAATATGTGTTTATCTCAATCAGTTAAATCCGAAAATCAAACTAGTTGCTGAAATTTCTCATGCTTTTTTGCAGCAACTTGAAGGTATAACTGGTGGCTTCCTAGATGGTATTGCTGTCTGGGTGCGGGAAATCAGGCGTTCAGTCCATGAACAATCACCAGGGATAATTGAGTTAGAGCAAACACGAGCCTTAAGAGTTTTAGACTACTTAGAGAAGATTTCAGATCGGCTTGACCAAACTCCTAAGCTTGCTCATATTACCCTCGCCTCTGCATTGGGACTAGAAATTCGTCTGCCGGAACTGCAATGGCGACAGAAATATCCTCAACTTGCTCGTTGGTATGATGAATTTTCCGAATAACACCATCTTGCTTTTGACTAAGCCTGGTTAAACATCTTCCATCTCTAAACATGATTGATCCCCAACATTTAACTTTTCCCAATAGCCTACTTTTATTCAGTACCGCTTTCATTGCAGGCGGATTGAATGCTGTAGCAGGTGGTGGAAGTTTCATTACGTTTCCAGCGCTGATTTTTACAGGTGTACCGCCAATTACCGCGAATGCTACCAATAATACAGCCATTTGGGTGGCTGCTCTGGCTAGTGCTGGAGCCTACCGTAAAGATTTAGGCATTAAACGACCAGTTTTTTTGCTGTTATGTGGTATAAGTTTATTCGGTGGAATTATCGGCTCTTTAGCTTTGTTATATACATCGTCCGATGTGTTTAAAAAGCTTATTCCCTATCTATTACTATCAGCAACCCTAATATTTACCTTTGGCGACGCTCTCAGAGGATGGTTGCAGCTACGTACTCAGCAGTCAACGCCTGACTCTGTACCTATAGTTAATTTAGCCTTGGCGCAATTAGCGATTGCCATCTACGGCGGTTTCTTCGGCGCAGGTTTAGGAATTTTAATGTTGGCGACTCTATCGTTTTTAGGTATCAAAAGTATTCATACAATTAATGCCTTTAAAGCATTTTTAGGGAGTTGTATTAATGGTATTGCAATTATCCCATTTATTTTCGCAGGCGTGATTCTTTGGCAACAGGCAATTTTAAGGCAGTGGGTGGTTCTTTGGGTGGTTATTTAAGCACTCATTATGCACTAAACTTGAACCCCAATTAATTCGTAAATTTGTCATATTTGTTTCTTTTGGCATCACTACTACTTTTTTCTTCACGGCTAGGGGTGATGTATGGCGATAGACAGCGAACAATTCATGCTCCGTGCTTTTCTTTTCGCCTGTTCCACATAGGTCGTTTCGTGACAAAATAATTCGGAGTTAGTAAATTATTAACAACAATGACTACCGTAAATAACTCTGCTGTTGTAGCTGAAATAACTGATTTATACCTCAAATACGAAGAAGCTTTGGCTAATAAAATTTAGAGGT
>CAVYXS010000190.1:0-18434 GCA_963772205.1 uncultured cyanobacterium | reverse complement strand
TGGAAAAATTTAAGGAAAAATTTAGAAAGGTGAAATTAATTGCCATTAATCAACATCTCAGAACTGGAAAAATCCCTAAAGCTTCAGGCTAAAAGTGGCTAGAGTGATTCAAAGTATAAGTGAAAGCAAATTTAGAAACCCTGGTCATATACGCTAGGTTGGAGATGGGTCGTGACTGAAAACTTAAAGAATTTTGATAAATCTTCAAGAGCGGGCAGAAGGAATCGTTCATGAGCCAATTTGTCCTACAACAACAAAATGAAGCGGCAACCCTGCAGCAAAAACCCCAGGAATTAATTCGGCGCTTGGTGTGGAAAATTTGCGTAGCCACCTTGATTTTGATGGCTATAGGTAGTGCTACCCGCGTGATGAATGCTGGACTTGCTTGCCCTGACTGGCCTTTGTGCTATGGCGAATTAGTGCCAGCCAAACAAATGAACTTCCAAGTATTCTTGGAGTGGTTCCACAGATTGGATGCAGCCTTAATCGGTGTCAGCGCGATCGCACTTTTTGGTCTATCTTGGTGGCATCGTCGCGCTTTACCCACCTGGCTGCCTTGGGCATCTACGTTTGCCCTGTTTCTCATCGTTTTCCAAGGCGTTTTGGGTGGACTCACCGTCACCGAACTGTTGCGGTTTGATATCGTTACCGCTCACTTAGGAACGGCGTTGTTATTTTTCACAACCCTACTGGTCATTGGTACTGCACTCACCCCATATCACGGAACTGGAAATGTTGGCAAGTTACCTTGGTTAGGTTTAACTGCCAGCATTTTGGTTTACCTGCAAAGTCTACTAGGTGCTTTGGTTGGTTCCCGTTGGGCATTACACCAATGTTTTGGCGGTTCTCAACTTTGTAATGTGATGTACAGCCATATTTTTGGCTTGGTGCCACCAACAGTGGCAATTTTGGCTGTGGTTTTCATCTCCTGGCGCACACCAGCACTACATCCCGCTTTGCGACGACTGGCAAATATGGCTGGTGGGTTATTGATTTTACAAATCGCTTTGGGAGTTGCTACTTTCCGCTTACATCTCCAAGTCGAGCCGCTCACCGTCTCTCACCAAGCTATCGGCGCCGCTTTGTTAGGTGCTTTAGTCGCTTTCACAGTTCTCGCACTGCGTGACTGGGCTGCTCACCGTGAAATCAACGCTCACCCTGCTGATTTCACAGCAACTGCTACAACTACAGAAGCACAGATGAACGGGGGCTGACTATCAAAAACTCCGTTTTGGGCATGGGGCATAGTGAATGGTGAAGGTTCCCCTGCATATAGCAAGTGGCGTCATAGGAAAGAGTTCCCAATACCCAATGCCCAATGCCCAATGCCCCAAGTCGGCGGGCTATAGTCCCTCTGGACTCATAACGAGATCAAGCTTCCCGCCGACTTCCAATGAACTTGTTAAAAAATAAGGAACTAGAGCCAAAATGATTGAGACTAATGTCTCTCGCCACCACGAAACATTTCTACAGGTAATTCAAAGCTACTACCAGCTAACAAAGCCTCGCATTATTCCGTTGCTTTTAATTACCACTGCTGGCAGTATGTGGATTGCCGCTAAGGGAGAAGTAAACCCATTACTGTTACTAGTAACTCTCACTGGTGGCACTTTGGCTGCTGCTAGCGCCCAAACAATTAACTGTATCTATGACCGAGATATTGATTATGAAATGGAGCGGACGCGCCATCGTCCCATGCCTTCTGGTAAGATACAGCCACGTGAGGCGCTAATTTTTGCCATTGTTCTGGCTGTACTTTCCTTCACAATACTTGCAGTGTTTGCCAACCTACTAGCCGCCCTGCTAGCATTTTCTGGCATTGTCTTCTACATTTTAGTTTATACCCACTGGCTGAAACGTCACAGCACCCAAAATATTGTGATTGGTGGCGCAGCTGGGGCAATTCCCGCACTGGTGGGCTGGGCTGCTGTTACAGGTACTTTAAGCTGGGCAGCATGGTTAATTTTTGCGATCGTCTTTGTCTGGACACCGCCTCATTTTTGGGCATTAGCTTTGATGATTCGGGATGATTACGCAAAAGTTGGGATACCAATGCTACCAGTAGTTGTGGGTGATACAGCGACAGTGCGGCAGATTTGGTATTACACCTTGGTAACAGTCATTGCCACACTGTTATTAGTGTTTCCCTTGCACGCCACTGGGATTGTTTATGCAGCGATCGCTCTGTTTTTGGGAGGCGTATTTATTCACAAATCTTGGCGCTTGTTGCAAAGCCCAGAAGATCGTACTGTAGCTAGAGACTTATTTCTCTATTCCATCTCCTACATGATGCTGTTGTGTCTGGGTATGGTAGTGGATAGCTTACCTATTACCCATCATCTTATTAATGCGGCAATCGATCAACTGCATTTTATTAGTTAGGGGAATGATTGCGATCGCGTTACCTTTTGTGGGCGCGATCGTAGTTTAGAGAAAGATTGAAACGCAGAGGTTCAGGTAAGCGCAGAGTTTTTAAGTACAATTTTATTAATAGGTAGTTTTCTCCAAAAGCTAGATATAATCATCGTCCATTCCTATAAATTTTACAATCCACAAGCCTTAATAAGAGCGAAAAAATCTTCCCAAGCACCTGAATAACCAAATATCATCTTTCTTCCCTCTCCACCCCAAAAAGTGGGAAATGCTCCTTCTGGTGCATTGATACTAAAATCAAGTTCTGAATATTCTTTCCAGCGATTATTGACACGCCACCCTAGGCGATTACCTACTGTAATCCAATCACGGTTTAATTTTAACCAAATTTGTCTTTGAACACTAAAGCCAAATCTGCCATTACTATACTTTAACCAAAGTTCATTAATAGAACGAATATCTTGTTGGGGAAACCTATTGATATCGTCTGAGTTAAGGTATCTATCTTGTTCTCGACAAGATATTTTTAGCATAAGCATACCAGTTACTCGATCAGCATCTTTCCACTTACCTGCTTCTAGCAAACTCATTAACATCTGCTCATAATCTATTCGTAGAAGATAAAAATCATCTGATTCTGCTGAGTCATTCCGTGTCCCAAAAATTCCGTTTCCATCTGAAGAAATTCTGCCTTGACTTTTTCCTTTTTTCCATTTCCACCACCCATGTTCCGAGTATACATCGCCTTCTTGAATAGTTATCTCACGAGTTTTTGGATGAATGGCTCCACTAATTTTTATTCTATAAGTCCAGCCTACATTTATATCTCGAATATTTAAATATCCAGTAAATGAGTTACCATTTTGCTTATTTATATAGAGAGTAGCAAATATATGGTTTCGAGTGTTAGATTTACCACACCAAGTTCCAATAATTGAAAAATTTGGTAGTGAATCTAATTCTTTTGGAAAATTTGGTATGGAGTCTGATTCTTGATGAAAATATCTTAATACCTCATCTGCAGATTGATAGCGATCTTTAACTTTATCTTTAATTAGTTTATTTAAAATAACCTCTAATTGAGAACTGACAGTTTTACCATTTGGCAAATGTTCTATCCATCTCCATTCACCACTTAACGCATCGTAAAGCTCATCAAAACCATCTTCCTTTGGCAAACATCCAGTTAATAGTCGAATACAAGTCACACCCAAACTATAAAGGTCACTAGCTGGAAAAACTTGACCGCGCATTTGCTCCATTGGTGCATATCCAACTGTGCCAACTGTAGTCCCAGGTTGACCGATAATTGTTCCTATTGCTTGTTTGGAGACGCCAAAATCAATTAACATCAATTTGCCATTCTTTCGGCGACACATGATATTTTCTGGTTTAATGTCTCGGTGAATTACTCCTCGTTCATGAATAAACTGTAAGACTGGTAATAAATCAGTCAAAAGTTGTATTATCTTTTCCTCACTAAAAACTCCCTGTAGATGCAATTCTTCTAGTAAATTATGCCCTTCAATATACTCCTGTACGAGATATAAACGCTTATCCTGTTCAAAATAAGCAATTAGGCGGGGAATTTGCGGATGTTCACCCAAATCATACAGACGTTTTGCTTCTTGCTTAAATAATTCCGTTGCTTTCTCCAGTGCTGCGGTTCCTTGAACTTGCGGGACAAATTGCTTAATTACGCAAGGTTCGTCCATTTTATCTATGTCTCTAGCTTCGTAAGTTCTGCCAAATCCACCCTCACCCAAAAGTCTTATCACGCGGAAGCGATTTCTGAATAGGGGTGTGAGTGTTTGTCCACAGTTGATGCAAAACTTATTGTCTTCAGAATTAAAGGGATTTGAGCAGTTGGGATTTGCACAGTAAAGCATGTCTGAGAATTTATCAGCAGAGTGTATGGTGTCCATTTTCAGTCTTCCCATTTTCTGCCTGCTAGTTACAAAACTTCTCAAGAATTTTTTCAGCAGATATATATCTACCGGCGTCTCTAGTCGCCAGTTGCTTTTGCTAGCGTGGTGATAAGGTTAATCGCTAGGCACCTTGAGGTTTATATGGCTCATTTAAATCTTCGTCGCCCGGAAAATATCAACGGCAATTTTTATGTAGATACGACATGTATTGATTGTGACACCTGTCGCTGGATGACTCCTGCAGTATTTTATCGTGTTGATGAACAATCGGCAGTTTATCATCAACCAACAAATGAAGCGGAAAGATTCGCAGCACTCCAAGCGCTGTTAGCTTGTCCTACCAGTTCCATTGGTACAGTTGAAAAGCCGCAAGATATTAAAGTTACTCAGCAAAGTTTTCCCATTTTAGTTGACGAAAATGTTTACCACTGCGGCTATCATTCAGAAAAGTCTTATGGTGCTGCTAGTTATTTTATTCAACTTCCAGAAGGTAACATTTTGGTTGATTCTCCCCGATTTACGCCGCCTTTAGTCAAGCGTTTGGAAGAGATGGGTGGAATTCGTTATATATACTTGACTCACAGAGATGATGTGGCAGATCATCAAAAGTTTGCTCAACATTTTCACAGTCAGCGCATCCTCCACAAGGAGGATATTACTGGAGATACTGGCAATGTGGAAATACAGTTAACTGGTTTAGAAGAATTTGCTTTATCTCCTGATTTGCTAATTATTCCAGTTCCAGGTCATAGCAAAGGACACACTGTTTTACTCTACAAAAATAAGTTTCTCTTTAGTGGCGATCATCTCGCTTGGTCGGAAGATTTGCATCAGTTGGCTGGTTTTCGTGATTATTGTTGGTATTCTTGGTCAGAACAGATTAAATCTATGGGTAAATTGGCTCATTACTCGTTTGAGTGGGTGTTACCAGGTCATGGGCGGAGGTTTCATGCTGATGTTGATACGATGCGCCTGCAAATGCACAAGTGTCTGGAGTGGATGGAAGGGATTTAATAGGAAATAGTGACTATTACTCTGTGTCATTAATTTTTATGAGTTGTAGTAAGCACTTTAGTGCTTTTAGTGCTTTTAGTGCTTCAAACATCAGAACTAATGACATGAACCACTAGGGAAAGACATTTTCATTATTTCTTGGGTGCGTCAGTCCTAGATATTTAGACTACCGCAGTTATATTATTTTCTGACGCACCGCATCATACAAATTGGGTATTTTTTAAATTATCTAACTAATGCACATATCAATCAGGCGAAACTAAATTAAGCAAACCTTGCTGATGCATGAATGATTGAAGTGTACCTAATTAGTGCAGAAATGGTTGGAGTATATCTCAGTAAAGCAGACTTGACTAACGCAAATTTAAGTAGTCTATTTACCTAAAAACTGCTGTAACCTGTAGAAAATAAGTTAAGTGTTTTATTATATTAAATTGATGAGTTCTCCTTATATAAATAATTTAGGCAAATATAAATGCTAAGATAGGAATATGAAACAGCGATAACGCTACACATTGTAAGGCAGCCAAAAGGGATGCTCAAAAAGTTTTAAGGGTATATGCAGTTAGGTAAATAAATGTTAGACAGGCAGATTTGAGGGTAATTAGCTATATCAATTTGACCCTTTAAATAGTAGCTTTGCCTGAGTCTACTAGTTAAGCAACCGCGATAATTTATCGGTAGTCTTGAGTAAAGAAATTACCTTTTTTTATTAGTGGCGCGGTTTTGTTTTGTAAACCAAAAGTTTGGCTATAATTTTTCGATCTGTTGAATAAGGCTGAATTAGATCACCTTATAGCTACTTTAATTATTTCTACAATGGAGAGTCATAATGTCTAAGGAAAAAAAGGGCAACCGAGAAGTTAAAAAACCCAAAAAAGATCCTCATAAAAAAAAGGAGCAAAAAGATCCAAATAGATATGATGGTTCACCTTAAGTAGAACGGCGTCAATAATTTAAGGTTTGTAGTGGGGACTTTAGTCCTCTCTTAAGGGCTAAAACCCTGACTACAAGCCAATTAAATTAAATTAAATTTAACATTACTTAATGTAGTTTGGTTTTTTCTCGCCGAATTACTTACTTGATAAATAGTGTTTTTTGAAGCAGTGTTTTGTCTGAGAATAGTGGTATCATTTAGCTTAATAGCGTTAGTTCAACTGGGATATATTTTAAGTCAATGTATATCGGACATCTATCCCATGAGGGATAAAATTATGATGTTAAGAGGGATTTTTTTTTAATAAAAAATTTGTTAAAAGAATTTTAGAAACATTTCTAAAAAATTTCTAAATTTTTTTTGAGGTTTGTAATGCGAATTGCTCAGATTGCCCCACTATGGGAGAGAGTACCGCCTCCAGCTTATGGAGGTATTGAGTTAGTAGTAGGGTTGCTGACTGATGAATTAGTTAGACGGGGACACGAAGTAACTTTATTTGCCTCTGGAGATTCTATCACTCTGGCAAAACTCGTGTCAGTTCACCCCCGTGCGCTCAGACTTGATCCTACTATCAAGGATTGCAGTATCTACGAAATGTTGAATCTAGCTTCAGTGTATGGACTCTCAGAAGAATTTGATATTATTCATGCCCATACAGGTCATGGGGCACTTTCCTACGCAAATCTTGTCAAAACTCCTACAGTTCATACTTTGCATGGCATTTTTACCCCTGACAACGAAAAAATGTTTAGATTTGGTAAAAATCAACCTTATGTGAGTATTTCCAATACACAACGAGAAGCAAGGTTAGAACTAAACTATGTAGCAACAGTCTACAACGGAATTGATGTCAGTAGTTATAAGTTTCATGCCCAACCAGAAGATCCACCCTATCTGGCATTTTTGGATCGCATCTCTCCAGAGAAGGGAGCGCATTTAGCAATAGAAATTGCCAAACTTGCTGGTTGGCGCTTAAAAATGGCAGGTAAGGTGGATGCCGTTGATGTAGAATACTTTGAGAAGGAAATCAAACCGCAGATTGACTCTGACCAAATTGAGTATCTAGGTGAAGCCAACCATACTCAAAAAAATGCCCTGATGGGAGGTGCTGTAGCTACTCTGTTCCCCATCACTTGGCGAGAACCTTTTGGGTTGGTGATGGTTGAGTCAATGGCTTCGGGGACACCAGTAATTGCGATGAAATTGGGATCTACTGTAGAGATAATTGCTCACGGTAAGACGGGTTTCCTCTGCCATAACACTACTGAATGCATTAATGCTCTTGATCAGGTAACTCACTTAGACCGCTATGCTTGTCGCGAGCATGTCGAAAACTTTTTCAACACTCGGCAAATGACCGATGGCTATGAAGCAGTTTATCAAAAAATTGTCGCGGAGCGATTTGCTAAAAATGGGTATTCCCTAATACATGGAATGCACCTCTAAATGCTTGGGGTTAACCAAGGCTGATTATTGGGAAATAATCACTAGAAATTACCATTGTGCGATTTTTCTGCTTTTTCTAATACGAGGCTTTAAATCTCCCCTTCCCGCTGAGGGGAGGGGTTGGGGGTTAGGTCTATCTTGTATTTAATTACGCCATTCTAAATTTTATGTTAGAATGAAAAAGTATTCTAACTGTTAAGTAAGTCAGGCGTAGCAGTATATTTTTCTGTTAGGCAAGCCAATTTATTGATGAAGTTGAGTAGAAAGTGAAAATTAAAGCGTTGGATATAAAGGCTGGTGATCGCATCATTGCCTATTGCAAGAACAAAAGACAAATCTGCAAAGTGAAACAAATTTTAGATCCGGGTCAGACCAATATCACACTTTCAGTATTCACAACTGAATATTACCGTGGCTGCTCGGTCTCATGCGTAGTTCGGTTTCAGTGGGATGCAATAGTAGAATTAGTTAGCTGAAAACTGTGTCCAACTTCCCCTGTGGGGCGGTAGGTTTGCTTTTTGATTTTACTGTAAATCAGTAGCTGTAGGGTGCGTCATAGAACAAGACAACTGATGAAATTCAATTTTTTAGGTCTGAGTAACCCTAAAAAGTGGATTTTTTTTTAATTGTCAGTAGATTATCCATTGGCTAGAAACGCGATCGCTAAAACTGCAACCTATGTGAGGGTTTACTTTAATTTTTTAAATTTCAATGTAAATCAGTGACAAAGCTAGGGTTTTTGCCCTAGAAGGAGAAGCAAGTTATTATTAGATAAAAATTGATCTAGATAAATTTATGAATAATTCGATTAAGTTACCCCAAAAATTGATGCTGTTGGGTTCAGGAGAACTCGGCAAAGAATTTGTGATTGCTGCTCAACGCCTGGGGAATTATGTAATTGCTGTTGACCGCTATGCGAATGCGCCAGCTATGCAAGTTGCTGATTGTGCGGAAGTGATTTCGATGCTTAGTGGCGATGATTTAGAAGCTATAGTTAGCAAGCATCAACCTGATTTCATTATACCAGAAATTGAAGCAATTAGAACCGAAAAACTTGGGGAATTTGAGGAACGAGGAATTACAGTTATCCCAACGGCTGCTGCAACTAATTATACAATGAATCGCGACCGTATCAGAGAATTAGCACATCAGCAATTAGGTATTAGAACTGCTAAATATGGTTATGCTGTAACGCTGGAAGAATTGATTGCAGTTTCTGATGTTATCGGGTTTCCTAATGTTGTCAAACCAGTGATGTCATCCTCTGGAAAAGGTCAGTCTGTAGTGCAAAAGTATAGTGAAGTGGAGAAAGCTTGGAATTATGCAATCGCTAATTCTAGAGGTGACACTCAAAAGGTAATTGTAGAAGAATTTATTAACTTTGAAATTGAGATAACTTTACTGACTATTAAACAGTGGAATGCCTCGACAATTTTCTGTTCTCCTATTGGTCATCGTCAAGAAAGAGGCGATTATCAAGAATCTTGGCAACCTGCAGAAATTTCTCCAGATAAGATTTTAAAAGCCCAAGAAATAGCCAAAAAAGTCACGGATGCTTTAGGAGGAGCGGGAATTTTTGGAGTAGAATTTTTTATTACTAAAGATGAAGTAATTTTTTCTGAACTTTCTCCCCGACCCCATGATACCGGAATGGTGACATTAATTTCGCAAAATCTCAACGAATTTGAACTACATTTGCGAGCTATTTTAGGTTTACCCATTCCCAATATAGAACAGTTTGGTGCTTCAGCCAGTGCAGTTATTTTAGCATCGGAAAAATCAGATTCTATTGTCTTTACAGGTGTGGCCGATGCTTTGTCAGAAAAAGATGTAGACATCAAGCTATTTGGTAAACCCAGCGCCCATCCCTATCGGCGAATGGGAGTCGCGTTAGCTAAAGGAGTTAATGTACAAGAAGCGCGAGAAAAGGCTACCAGCGCGGCTAGTAAAATTAAAATCATTAGTGAATGATAAAAAACATTGGGTGCGGCTTCCTCAAATAAATGGATTTTGAAGCACTAAAGTGCTTACTATGTAGGACTGTTATATATAGCTTTTCCCAATCTAATTTAGCTATATCATAGCCCCCTCCTCGCTTGCGGGAAGGGGGTTGGGGGTTGGGTTTCTTGTACCTCACTCAACTGACAACCGCTATATATTAACCTTCAGAAATTGGCGAAGGTATCAAATCTAGGTAGGTGTTTTTGAAATGGCGAAAGATTTCTTGATAAATTTGGCTCCTGACGCGATCGCCCCTTTTTCCATCTTCCAATTTGATATCATCTACGAAAAATGAAATGTTCAATTCAATAAAAAATGCAGAATCATCATTATGATTCATTCCTACCATCCTAATTTGTGGTTCTTGCCATTTTTTTCGCGGTACTTTCAACTTTTCTTTAATCCACTTAATTAAATCTAAGACATAATCATCTAAGCGAGTTTCTTCTGCTTGAGGGTTAGATATTTTTTGAGACAAGCGTTGTACCCTGCGGGTTAATAAATTAATTTTACGCTCCCATTCCTCAGCAATTAAGTTTTGATCTTCATCTAGCAAATTAGGATCTTTAATCCAAATGCGATACCACTGGCGAATTAACTCAATCAGTCCCTCGTCATTATTTTCTTGAAAATTAAATACAGTGCGGTTGTTAATGGTTTCTTCAACCAATTTAAAACCGATAAGTTCTAAAACGCCTTGATATTCCTGTTGGACATTTTCTATTTCCTCTGCTGTTAAGCCCCCTTTTTCAGCAAACTGCATCGTCACAACTAAAGCTTCTAGAGATTGTTCAATTTCTTCTAATTTAAAATTAACTTCCTGTTCAGCTAATACCCGGAATTTTCCAATTTTTTGCTGTTCGATAAGATTAGTATCGCTATTTTCGTAAATATAGTATTCATCCATCACCTCTATTTTTATATCGATATCTCCTAGTGTATCTGGATGAGCCAATACAATTTCTTCTATCAGCTTTTTGGATTGATCAAAGTCACATTCAGAGGGAATCTCTATTGATATAGATTGCGAATAAAAAGTTGTGGGACGACTCAAATTAGTGATTTTTTGTCCCTGTAATACACTATTAGGAATATAAACATCGCAATGAGTGCTAAATATATATACCTGAGTTACCCTAATACCAATCTGGCGTAGCATACCGATTGAACCATCTTCCAAAAGCAAGATATCACCAAATTGAAAAGGTGTATCAATAAGTAAAACAATCCCACTAAAGAAATTAGCCAAAATATCTTGAAGTGCAAAACCAAGCACAAAAGTAGCACCGCCAAGTGCTACCCAAATTCCACTTAAACTTACGCCAAAGGAACTGAGAACAAAAGCTGCGCCAGCCATGTACATTAGCACAGGAACGACAGACTGAAAGGATGGGAAGTAATACGTCATCCCACATCACTTCACTTTGTTGAGTGTATTCTTTGAGGTAGTAGATAAAAACTTGATTAAAAAGTTTAACAGACCAATAACTAGCTACTATAATTAGACTAACTATAAAGATGTGATCAATCACTGAAAAAAAACCAACAGTAGCCAACTTTCCTAAAGAGATTTTTAGGCTTATTTTCAGGCTGAAAATACCAAATATGAACAGGAGAGGATAGGCAGAAACATTTAAGGTAACGAATGCAATATCCTTTTCAAATTCTCGAAAAATGGGGCGCAAAATGTAAAATAATATTAGATATAACAGCCCAGTTCCGAGAGATGTTATTAGCAAACCATACAGAAGCAAAGTCCCTGTATTAAGTTGACCAAATTGATGTAAGAGGTTTTCTAACATATTCTCAATATAATTAATATATTTACTTTATTCCACTACCAGCTTTAAACCTGGAAGTAATCGCTCTAAATTTTTCAAAGATTTACTTTGCCAAGGATTTTTTTTGGCACCTAAAACTACCAATTGAGTCCCCTTTTTTTTCCGCATACCCAAAACAAACTTAGATAACATACTGATACCTGAACTGTTGAGAAAGGCTAATTCTTTCAGATTCAATGTTATGACTGGAGGTTCTAAATCAGCCACTTGATTAAGCAAATTAACAATAGGAGCATAATCCTTCGGTCCTCCTAGACTGATTTCTCCTTTAAAGTCAACTATCGCAGATGTTGAATCGTATTGAACTTGATAATCATCGCCTTGAACTTGTTGAGCAGCCATAAGTTATTGGGATTTTTTATTTTAGAGATATCAAATTTAATTCCTGACAAATTATACAATGATTTGAGCCATTGTAGTCACCGTAATAATTTGTGTGTTGCTGGACTCTAACTGAAATTTCCAGCCTAATTTGGCTGAATAATCATTAATTATTGTTAATAAACCTATTCCAGAGGTTTTACTATGTTCCTCAGCGGCTATTTTTTCAAGTTGCTGCACATATAACTCATGAGTATCGGTAGAAAGTAATTCTTGGATCAAGGCTTGAAATCTTTCAATATTGTCAGAGTTAATACTATTTTCCGTAAAAATCACAGCAGTCAATTTTTCAGGTTCTTCTAGGGATGAAATGCCAATTTTAACTGGATAATGCTGATCGATTGCGTGAAATTTTATAGCATTTTCTAAAAGTTCGTTACCGATATAACTCACGGAATTTTTACACTCTTTAATCCGATTTTCTCCATCAGCATCATCTTCATCAATTGATAAAAGGTTGGCAAAATAGTCAGCAATAAAGTAAGCTGATAAACGGTGATTACGCCACTGTAGTTTATGGGATGGAGAAAGATTATTAAAAATTAATTCTAAAGAATGATGCTTTGGGGGAAATTCTTCAATAAATTCTCCAAAAATTTGGCTCATTTCTCTTACCTATTAATTAGTACATCAATCCTGTCTGATTTGGATGATAAATTTTAAATGCGGTACTCAGGTGTGTCAAAGAGCAAGATAACTGATGAAATTCAATATTTTATATCTGATGTAACCGATAGAACTATCAAATAAAATTATTTATTTTCGATTTTATTTCGCATATTTATTCCGAAAAAATGTTAATTTTTTCTTTTTGTTGACATTTTCATTAATATCTTCCAATAGCTTTTCTGTATCAAATGTTTCTTCATTTTCAACTGTTTCCTGCTGTGCAAATGGTAGTTGTTTGATCACAACTAAAGTAATATCGTCAAAAACCTTTTGCGTACCAATAAATTTCTTAACATCATCAATTATAGCTTGCTTCATTTCGTCTGCAGAACAATGCCAGTTTTGACTAATAACTTCGCATAATTTATCTAACCCATATTGTTTTTTATCGATGTTGTAGGCTTCAGGGATTCCATCAGTATAAAGAACAATTCCATCTCCTACGTCTAATTCAATAATGGTATGATTGATAAAATCAGTAATCTCTTCATCTAACCCAATAGGAAATCCTAGATCTATTGTGTTAACGCGCTCAATATTGCCCCCCTTACGTACTACAATAGTTTCTTCGTGCTGACCGCTGATACTGATTCTACCTTGTGAATGAGTGAGAATAACTAAAGTTAAATTCTTCTCAGAATTCATGCGGCGGATATTTTTATAAATAGTGCGGTTGAGAGCATCTAAAAATTTAACCGGATCGAGTTCTCGAATTTCTTTAAGAGTTCTGACTGCGGTTTGTGTCATGACCATTAAAATACCACTTTCTAAACCATGTCCGGTGACATCACCAATCCCGATTGTCGTGATACCATCTGTGTGGAGAACATCGTAGTAATCGCCACCTACTTCGTCCGCAGGTTCCATATAACCTGCAATATCTAAATCTGCAATCGCATTCAGTTCATCTGATGTTGGTAAAATCATCTGTTGCATTTGGCGCAACATATCCAACTCCTTTGCCATACGGAGGTTTTCCGCTTGCAAAATGGCTTCTGCTTCGTTTCGCTTGAGCAGGTTGATATATGCTTTAGAATGATAACGAATGCGGGCGATTAGTTCTGCTGAATCTGGAAGTTTAACTACATAATCATTGGCTCCTAATGCAAACGCTTTTGCTTTGATGATCGGTTCTTCTTTACTAGAAAGAACGATGAGAGGAACGTATTTTGTAGGAGCATTTTGGGCGCGTAAAAAACGCACTAATACTAATCCTTCCATCTCTGGCATAACTAAATCTTGTAAGATAATTGTTGGCTGACAGGATTTAGCAAATTTGAGAGCTTTAGTAGGGTCACTACAGTAATGAAATGTGATATCTTTTTCTGGAAGCAACATGCGACGAATAGCCTCGGCAATCATTGGCTGATCGTCGATGAGTAAAACTGTAATTGGGTCTTCTATCATAGTTTTCGTCTCTTTATTCATAATTGATTATTTTAATAATCGCCCGATTAAAGTAGAGGCGATCGCATCAATAGGTAAACTCTCCACAGCAGCACCCAATTCTACAGCTGCTTTGGGCATTCCATAAACTACACAGGTTTGTTGATTTTGGGCGATTGTATGCCATCCTTTTTGCTGTAACACACTTAGCCCTGCTGCTCCATCTTTACCCATACCTGTCAATAACACCGCAGTTCCGCGACGGTGCCAATACTGAGCGACACTTTTAAAAAATACATCGACGGAAGGGCGATACGGATAATCAATTGGATCTTTGGTGTAACCCAAGCTCAAATCTGATTGTAACTTTAGGTGATCGTTAGTCCCAGCAATTAGAACTTTTCCCACTTCTAGACGACTTCCTGCTGTTGCTAGTTTGACAGTTAAAGGTGTCTGTTGATTTAGCCATTCAACTAAGCCGGGAGTAAACTGAGCATCGACATGTTGAACTATCGCTATAGCAGCACCGAAGTTTGCTGGTAAATGAGATAGAATTGTCGCTAAGGCATTTGGTCCACCTGTAGAAGCACCAATCACAATTAATGGCGGAATTTGAGAGGCCATTGTAGAGAATTGAGATGGCAAACTTTGTCCCAGAGTTTTAAATTTGGTGGTTGGGGCTGACTTCCCAATTAGTTTGCGAATTGTGGTAATTTTTGCTAACAAAACCTCTGCAGATTCAGGATTACCACTAGCGCCCAAAACAGGCGTACTAACTGCATCTAATGCCCCATATCCCATTGCTGCAAAAACTTTGGATGCATTTTGTTCGACATTTGCTGTCACCACCAGAATGGCACATGGAGAGTTTTTCATGATTTGACGAGTTGCTTCTACCCCATCCATCACCGGCATGATTAAGTCCATTAAAATCAAGTCGGGGGTATCTTGGACGCATTTGGTAACTGCTTCAGCGCCATCACGAGCTATCCAAATTACTTTACACTCTGGAACAGTAATTAAGACACGCCTTAACGTCTCTACTGCCATTACCATGTCGTTAACAATTGCAATCCTCATTTATTATTTATTATTTGTTTATTGTTTGTTACTAAACCATTTACATTACTCATATAGCGAATCCCTTCAAGCGTGACGTACACCCGTAAGGGCACGGCATTGCCGTGCCCCTACACCTTGCGATATAATGTTGTACCTCATCTGAATGAGAACCGCTATATTTAATTTTAAACATCTATTATTCCCCATGCCCCATGCCCCATGCCCTACTTTATTAATTACCAATTAAATCCAACACAGCATTGACTAAGGTATCATCATGAAAACTTGCTTTAGTTAAATAATAATCAGCACCAGCTTCTAAACCACGTATTCGGTCTTCTTCGCGGTCTTTATAGGATACAATAATTATCGGCACTGAATTCAATTTAGGATTATTTTTAATCTTGCTTACCAGTTCAATTCCGTTCATTCTGGGCATATCAATATCACTAATTACTAAGTCATAGTGCTTACTAGAAACTGTATACCAACCCTCCATTCCATCCACAGCTACATCAACTTTATAACCTTTATTTTCTAATAATTTTCTCTCCATTTCACGCACAGTTATCGAATCATCAACTACCAAAATACTCTTACGGCTTTCCAGTACAGCACTACTAATTTGCTTGTCAAACCGGCTTAATTTGCTGTTATTAAGTAGATGATCAACAGAGCGAATTAAATCAGAAACATCTACAATTAAAATAGTTGAACCATCTCCCATAAGAGCCGCAGCACTAATATCTTGAACTTTTCCTAGTCGGGGATCTAAAGGTCTAACGACTAAATCATGTTCGCCCAAAAATCGGTCTACTACTAATCCGTAATAGTCTGATTGTTCACCAATTACAACAACAGGTAAGGCATCAGATTTGGGCTTAGATGCCGATAGCTCCAACACCTGATAGGCGGATACCAAACCAATATTTTTATTGTTCATTGTGAAATATTGGCGGTTCTCAATTGAGGAAAGCTCCTGTTTTTCCACCATGACAATTTGCTCAATTCGTGCTAAGGGAAAAGCGTAAGGTTCACCAGATATTTCAACTAACAGGGTGCGAACAACAGATAAAGTTAGAGGTAATTGAAAGTGAAAAGTGATGCCTTTTCCCGGTACAGAAAATGCTCGCACATTACCACCAACTTCTTGAGCCATGCTTTTAGCAATATCTAAACCTACCCCACGACCAGAAATTTCTGTTACCTGCTTGGCTGTAGAAAATCCCGGTAAAAATAGAAATTCCATCAGTTCGCTTTCGCTGAGTTGATCTACCATGTCGGGTGTGGCTAAATTCTTGGTAACAATTTTTTGCCGCAGCCAATCAAAGTTAATCCCTCTACCATCATCGGAGATAATAATAGATAGCATTCCCCCACGATGGGCGGCTTCAAGTCGAATGGTTCCTTCAGTCTGGTTTACTAAGAGTTAGGCGTTCTTGGGGTAGCTCAATACCATGATCGACAGAGTTACGTAAAATATGGGTTAGGGGAGCTTCTAATTTCTTTAAAATATCGCGATCAACGGGTGTGGATTTGCCGATAATATCGAATTTTACTTGCTTATCTAGTTTTCTGGACAAATCTCGAATCATCCGAGGGAACCCCTGCACCCCATCGGTGAAGGGACGCATGTTAGACGCAATTACTTCTTGGTAGAGGCGATCGCTTAAACTAGCAGTCCGACGAGCAAATAATTCTAGTGCGTCCAGGCGATCGCCTAAAATCTCCCGACATTCTGATTCTTTTGACCTCGCAGCCTCTAAATACTTCTGGCTTTCTTGGTAGCTGATCCACAGCTACGGCTTCTTGGAATTGTTGCAGAATCTTCGATAGTTGCAATTGCCGTTTTTTGAGAATCATCAAGGAATCTGCAAATGGTTGTAGCCAATTGGCTTCAATCAGGGACTCGCCCGCCAAACCCATGATGCGATTTAAGTTGTCGGCGTTGACTCTGACAACTCGGTCATTGGTCGGGACTAGCTGTATTGCGGGCTGGCCGCTGGGTTCCAGGCTGCTCAGGTCACTGGATGTAGGTTTAATAATTGATGTCGTCTCGACTGAGGAGGTGGGGTGGTGGACTTCGACTGCGCTCAGTCCAAGGGGTGGTGGGGGAGAAATTTCTACTTGTCCTGTTGTCTCCTGTTTTTCTCCCGTCAACACAGCAGCAATTTGTTGTCTCGTCGCTGCAATCTGTTGTCGATGTTCTGACAACCAAGGATTTAACTCAACTGGCTCTAACTGACTAATGTTGAGGAGTAAATCAACACCTTGCAACAGTACATCAACATCATCTGCTTCTAGAGTAATCGTGTGGTTTTGGGCGGCGACAAAGCAATCTTCCATCACGTGAGCTAGGTTCACCGCCGCATCAATAGCTACAATCCTTGCAGCGCCTTTGATGGAATGAGCAGCCCGCATCAGAGATTCTAGGGCTTTGGCAGATTGAGGTTGGGTTTCTAAGGATAGCAGCCCTTCATTTAAGATGTTTGCCTGACCTTCTACTTCCATACGGAACAAATCCAGCATAGAGGTATCGGTGATATTTACTACCTCTTCTGTGATTGCGGGTGGTGGGGATGGTGGGGGTGGTGGGGTGATGGGGAGGTGGACTTCGACTGCGCTCAGTCCAAGGGGTGGTGGGGGAGAAACTTGTCTAGTAATTTCCGTTGGTATTTCTTGTCTATATGTACTTTCAGATACTGTAAATATGGTAGTAATTGCTTGTATAGTTTTGGCAATCTCCTGCTGATGTTCTGATAGCCAACGGTCTAAATCTGCTTCTGCTACTTGGCTAATCGTCAGGAGTGCTTCAACGCCCCGCCGCAGTAGTTGAATCTGAGTCGGTGTAACGCTTTGGTTCTGGGCGGTAACAAAATATTCTTCTAGGATGTGAGCTAGGTTTTCAGCAGCATCAACTTCGGCGATCGCGGCTGCTCCTTTGACAGCATGAGCAGCCCGCATCAAAGATTCCAGTGTTTGGGAAGACTGGGGTTGAGTTTCTAGAGCTAAGAGTCCCTCGTTGAAGATCACTGCTTGGGCTTCTATTTCCAACCGGAACAAATCTAGTATAGTCAAGTTGTCCATCACAGAATCCTCCGTCCCAGAGTGTAAAACAATAAATCTGGATCTAAGTAATTTACCTTATGCTCCTGCCAGTAAATTACTCCTTTGGTATAGGCGGCTGCAGCTTTGGAAATCACCACTGGCGTATTTTGTAATTCACTGATTTGGAAGCGATGAACTCCACACACTTCATCAACTGGAAACACCCATCGGTTCTCTTCACTGGCTACAACCATCATCCTTTTAGATACTACAGCACTGAGATTCTGAGAAGAATCAGCTATGCTTTCCAGGTTGAGAAGATGGCTGAGGGAAATGCATAGGAGAATT
>CAVYXS010000189.1:0-7168 GCA_963772205.1 uncultured cyanobacterium | reverse complement strand
ATAATAGTGAGTTAACAATTGACCATAATATCCTTTATCATCCTGCAATTTGAGTCCAGGAGTAACTTCAATACCATATCTTTGTTTGAGGATATATTTATGAATTTGGTGACGTTCTTGATCAGTCAGGGAATGTTTGGCTAATAGTTGCTCATATTCGACATAATCAATATCCCTAGCATGGGCGACAGCATTTGCTCCTGCTAATTGATTCTGCTGCTTAATTTCTCGAATTTTGCGTTTAATTTCTTTAGCTTTTTGACGGCTTTGTTCCCAGTCTTTTTCGACTTTAACAATTTCTAAAATTAACCGCTTGCGCGTTTCTATATCATGAGAATCTGTCGCAAACAATGCTAGCCGTAAATCACGAATAATATTATTATGAACAGCATTACTCCGCATCCAGATTTGATGCCCATCAGCAATCAAACCATCTTGCATTGATTGACGATAAAGGCGAATAGAAGCATTAACTCTGGCTGACAATTTTGCCCAAGTCCGCAAATGCACTGGATCATAAACCAAAGGTAAATCTACATCTATTTTATGTAATGGACTCAGCAAAGCTAAATTATCTTTTTGGTTTTCTTGATACCAATCAGATAACACACGATAATTTGTACTACCACTACCAATTAAACCAATACCTCGCTTTGCACACCAGACAATACGCGGCACATTATCCCGGACTCTGGCTAATGCTTGACGCGCTTCTGAATCAGGAATCACCCCTTGAAAAATACCATAAACTCGGTCAAAATGTTGGACATCAATACTAATTCCTGTCCCAATACTAGGAGTGACAAAAACAGCATCATATTCACAAATTTTTTGATTAATAGCTGCTACAAAATCAACGGCTGCATGACCTGGTGTATTAGTAGTATGACTGCTAATTACTAGAGTTGTAGGAAATTGTCGCCGTAATTTTTCTAATCGTTCTTTGAGATAACGTTCAATGGTTTCACAACTATAACGCCCAGTGCGACTATCGGTAGTTATATAACATTTACGTCCCGCGAGTAAATCCAATTCTAATTGATGAATTAGCGGCGTTGGGTTAGGGGAATCATAAAAAGTCACATCCCAACCGCGCTGGGGTTGCCATTGATTGATAATTAGCCAAGGCGTGATTTTATTTGCTGCTAATCCTTGTAAATATTCTAGAGAAACATTTGATAAATCGGCATCCTGAGCAATCACTAACCCGCCAGTTGCCAAAACTGTAGAAATTAATTGCTGAAATATTTTTAAGATTTTGACGCGCTTTTGTTTACAAGTATTACTGTTGAGTAAATGCCATAAAGATTGCTCTACTTCATCTAAAATTATTATTGCTCCGTGCCAATCTTCTGGATTTAATTTCCAAATAGAATCAACACATAAACCGCAGGATTTGGAAATAGGGCATGGCGCATTGGGCACTTGTACTGAGCTTTGTCGTTGGCGCAGCCTCTCGCAGAGAAGTATGGGGCATTGGGATTTGGGAAAAATAACTTTTGCATCTGCCTTATCTTCCCATACCTCGGCTTCGCTCGGTACAAGTCTCCCCATCCCCCATTGAATGCCAATTTTTTCACACAAAAAACGCCCTAATTGGATTCGGTGAGTAATTAATAAAACTGGTTGATTTTGGCTTTTGGCTTGCTGAACAACTGCTTGCAATCCTGTAGTTTTACCTGTACCTTTTGCTGATTTTACTCCCACTAATCCAGACACAGGAAAAGGTATATCTCCTAAATAAGGACGGTTAACAGTAAGTGCAGCGGGAATGGTTAACTCAGTGTGGGGTTTTGTTTGGGCAAGGTAAACTTCTAAATCAACACTCTGGCGGTATATTTTATCAAAACAACTTGCACCTTTGGCAATGATAAATTCATCAACGCCTTTTTCTATTCCCGGTAACTCAATAACCTTGACAGGACAATTTTTATCTATAAATAAACTACCAATTTGAGCAATAGCATTATTAACCGCTGCTATTGTCTTAGGTTGAGTTTCAAAATCAAAGCAAATATAAAAGGTACGCTGCTGAATAGCAAACACTGCTAAATCGGGAATTAGCTGACGACGAGTAACTTTACCAAATTCATCTTTGACAACCCGATAACCACTGGTAATTCCTGGAATAGCAATAGCCGCATAACCTTGCGTCAATAACGCTGCTGCTTTCTTCACACCCTCGCAAATCACCAAGGGTATGTTCTGTTCCCTCACCCATTGCCAAAAACCTACAGCTTCGCCATTGGCATCAATGCTGATATTATCTGGCATAGTGAGATGATAACGCTGGGCGACTTGCTCCCAAACCTGCAGTGGTACCCGCAGACAAAATAGCCGCGTTGGCGTGCTGGGGGGATGCTCGTATTTAATTGACTTACCTTTTTGATTTAATCGGGGTTGGTTGGGCTTAAAGCATCCCCATTCCATGATTTCCCAATCATTCACAGGATCTAATCCAGAACACCACCAACCGCCTTCAATAACGTGATTGTAACGCTGCAACCAACCACTTTTCACCATACCGCTGTTGGTGCGCGGGAGTCGCTCAGAAATCAACAGGTAATCATAGGCATTACTGCCTTCGAGAGATATAAAATTAAGCTGCGCCAAGTGTAAATCTATACCACTGCTCTTGACTAATTCCTCAAGGTGTTGGGGGTGTAAATAGTGCAGATGCATAGACCAAAGCCCGAAGAGAAGACAACGAAATTAAAACCTTAACATGCATCTGCTGGTTTTTATCGCCGGAATTATCAGGGTTTTGTGTTGTTGAAGTTAATAAATAGCAAGAGATACATCGGTAAAGAATAAAGTGGGTAATTTTCTCTTTATATAGTCGTAAAGTAATAACTTTGTATTGTGATATTTGTGCACTAAAAATTTTTATTTATCAGTAAATCACTCATGCAAGAGGTAAGGGGACAACTTTACGTAGTTTCTCCCGCAGTCCCTCAACTACGACTTCCCCGTCAATTCCTTCACCTCTATCCAACTGTTCAGCAGCCACTTCCACTTTTTGACGGGTTTCTTCAACCCAATTTTGATAGCCTTCTTCCCACTCTCCTAATAGTTTTAGTGCTTTACTAATAACTGCTTCGGGATTTTCATATTTACCTCTGGCAATTTGTGTTTGAATAAATTGCTCTTCTTCGGGCTTGAGTTGGATGTTCATAATTTTTTAAAGATTGGTTTGCTCTTCTCCCTCTATTATGATGACGCTTTGTCCGAGCGCAACATTTTTAGCTATTCATATGTTAATATTTAGCGTGGGACAAGAACGAGAAATCCCAGACAACACCAGAAATTATTGGTGATGACGCACCCCACGCGATCGCACCTGCAGATAATTTATGTTTTGGAGTTCCCCAATTCAATGGTAAAACTATCCCGGCGATGAAAGTCAGCCTGTGCGCCTGGATGAGTTAATGCCCAGTACGTTACCTCACCATCTTGGCGTTTAATAACGGTGGTGATGGCAACTTCTAGGGCTTGTTCTGCGCGGATAATGTGATCTAAATCGACATCTACAGCCAGTGCTAAACCATCTGATAGCTGCTGTACACTTATGGGAATTTGTCTCCAGGCTGTTTCCTCTGCCATCCCTTGACGGTAGGCATCAAAATGATATATATTCCAGTGTCCGGCGGGAGAAAGGTTAAATTCCCAATATTCAGGGGAATTCTTGACGCCCAAAAAAAACTCAAAGCAGGTATCTTCCCACAGTTTAAACTTTCGTGCTGGTGTATCTGATGGTGCTGCAATCTCAATTTCTTTGATATCGCCCTGCAGCGCATAGCTGACGATCAGCAAATTTTCGTGACGGGAGATATTACCTGCTATCTTTAAATTAGGTAGCGGCTGATTTGTGGGGAAGGGTTGTAGGGAAAATGTCTGTTCGTTCATTTTGCGAAAATCAGAATTTGGAATTTATGAGTTATTAAATGCCAAGAACCCCACCCCGCCAAAGCTGTGCTTTGTCTCCCCTCCCCGCAAGCGAGGAGGGGTTGGGGGGTTGCTGAATCAGAATATGAAATGCCAAAAATACCTTTCTTGTTCTTTATACCTTTGCGCCTTCTCTACGTTCACAGAGCGTGTCGGAGACAGACGCTACGCGAATGCGCCTTTGCGTGAGATAAATTCATATCTCAATTCAGCAACGCCGGGGTTGGGGGTGGGTTTTTTTATTTCATCTCTTGAATAATGTTACGAATTGTTGCTTCCTGGGCTTCAATGCTTTTTGTCAGCGCAAATTGAACCAGCGCCCTTGAAAGGTTGTGTTCTGGGTGCTTGACTTTGAAGTAAATATTCCCTGCTAAATAATCAGTCAAGAATCTCAGTCCCAACTCAAACGTAATCAAACGGATGGCGTCGTATATATAGGTATAATCATTTTCAGTGAGAAATGCTTTGGCTACAGAGATATATCCTTGGAGTATGCCAAGGCATAGTTCCGGTTCAAAATAGACAGTTTCCCATTGCTCAGTTTCTTCTCCAGCCGGATTGCAACCGGAACGCAAACAATCCCCAATATCGTAATGTACCAAACCAGGCTTAACGGTGTCCAGGTCGATGACACTAACGGCTTGGTTGGTGTTAATGTCGAACATGACGTTATTGATTTTAGGATCGCCGTGCATGAGCCGCAACGGTAACTTACCTATGGCTTTGGCATCTTCTAGGATATGTGCAAAAGTTGTGCGATCGCTCACAAATTGTAAACAATAATTGACTTCTGCTGATTTACTCACACTAGTTTTCGCTAAAACTTCCTCATAGTGCTGAAGGTAGCGCGGTGTGATGTGGAATCCTTCTAAGGTGTCAGCGAGTTTTTCTGGCGGTAAGTCGCTGATGAGATTATGAAACATACCCAAAGCATAGCCGACTTCGCAGGCGCGTGACCCATCTTGTAAGGTATCGAATGACTGGGAGTTTTCAATAAAGCTGATTAACCGCCAAAAGGAGCCGTCAGCATCTCTGTAATGATCTTGAACATCCTTGGTTAACAATACACGGGGAACTTCCCAACGGCGGTTGAGGGGATATTTTTGTAAACGCTGGCGAACATGCTCTGTAAAAACACATATATTATGCATCACTAATTTGGGCTGATTAAATACCCGCGTATTGATGCGCTGCAGGATAAAATGCTTTTCTTGTAAAGAATCTAGTGTAACTATGAAGGTATCATTTATATTACCATTGCCAAAAGTTTGAATTCCTTTAACCTTCCCTATCTGGGTGAATTGGTCGGCAATGGCAATCACATTATCAGTATCCTGGATTTTGGTATTTTCCGTCATGTTCGCGTTTGACCTGCATTACTCCCCACATATCTTGCACAATGGCAATTGGGGATATAGTATCGTAAGTTTAACGCTTGGTCTGTATAAAAGTGTTGTATTCAGGTAATATCCCCAGGGTTTTTACTCCGAACGATAGGCAACGCGAAGACTTTGGACTAAAATCACCAAAGATGCGATCGCCATTAACCCACCCCAAAACCAGTAAGGTAAAAGCAAATAGTTCTGCATTTGCGCCGTATCAGACAATCCCAATGGGCCTGCGGTGTAGCTAAATAAATAATCAAGTTGATGGTATGTACTCACACAAGCTTGCACACCCAGAAATTGAATCGCAAATAAAACCAACCAACGCGGTGCTTTCAGACCGATACCCAGGATAATTAAACCCAACAGGGGAATAGCCACAAATCCAAACCAGGAACGTACCCAAATTAAGGTTGAAAGTAGCAAAATACTCCCCAAAATTTTCAAACTCAGGGAAGCTACTTTAAAGCTGCGCGAAGCCAGAATCAATGCTGCGCCGGCTATCGGTGGTCCCATTGGCCCTGCGGCTGCAACTAACGCAGGTCCAATTGGTCTCAAAGACAACGACATAGCATAAGTTGCTACACCGGAACCATTGCCAAAAATTTCTAATTTCTGAAACTGTCCGCCCAAAACCAAGGCTGTTAAACCGTGACCCATTTCGTGGAACCACGTTGCCAGAATGGTAAATGGGTATAAAATATAATCACCTCCGGGAACTTGCCACAGCAAAATAGTAGCGATCGCCGCAGCTATCAGCCAGGTTAGTCCCATCCGTTCTACTTCTGTTGGCGCTTCTTGGGGAAGTACGTTGGCAAAATCTTTTCCGGGTTCCCTCATAGGTAACATTCCTTCAGGTAATTACCGCAACTAGTTTGGTGTGGTTTTATTCATCCTCATCTAGTTTAACAATAGGGACTGGGGACTACTAGTACCCCGATTTATTTCCTCGTTATCCAGTGATTTGGGGAATCTGCTGCTTGATACGAGTTTGTAGATCTGCCATCAGATTATCCCCACTGCGTCGAGCTTCCCAAGCGCCATAGTGCCGCCGATCAATTTTCCATTGCCCTTGGATATAATCTTCTTGTTCTGAGATTGTACCAACATATTTGACTGGTGTGGGGGAGGTAATTAAATAACGCTTGGTAAAGCTGATACTACGCCCAACTACTTCACCATTTAACTGGGCTTCTCCCAAATAATTGTCATCCAGAATCGAGCCACTTAAGCGAGTACCGCTCTGGACGAAGACTGCTTCAAAGCGGCTAGGGATTCCTTCTTGCCAGTATGTTCCTAACCAAGTACCATTCACATCTACCATGAAATTTTTCCCGGACTTATTTTAATTTAAAGGTATTCTCATGTCATAAAACGCAAATATTACAACTTTCAATACTAAGGCGGCATGACTCGTATCTTGCAAAGCTCTATGTCATGCACAAAAAAATCACCCAGTAAGGGTTTTAAGTTCCTGGGGCTTTCTTGTTTATTGACTGACACTTGGTATCTTTTACTGCTAACAAAGGTGCGATCGCAGTACGGCGCACTGTGGGATTGATGCCGTCTCCACGGATAATTATCTGGGCGCGTGATTCAATTAATTTCTGTACTTGTGAACAACTGAGGACTGGATTTATATCCGTTAATACAGTGAGAAATTCTGTGTTTAATTTATCTAGGAATGGTCTTAACTTCTGGTTTAAATCAGGTACGCTAGTAAAAGATTTCACACCTTGACGCTGCCAATTTTGAAAGTCCGTTGTTTGGATTAACTTACCGGCTGCTATCTGCGCTGCAAAAAAGGTTGAGACTGCATCAGGTTGTAGATTATAGTA
>CAVYXS010000188.1:0-4735 GCA_963772205.1 uncultured cyanobacterium | reverse complement strand
ATGTATTGCTCAGCTGGTTTCACCGCACCCAATTTCAAATCTCGTTGCGCCTCATCAAATTCTACTACCATCAAATCGGTTTCAAAACCACGGGCACGACAGACGGTTTCACCTTGACGATTTAAGGCAAAACTGTGACCATCAAATATTAAATCATCATTTCCGCCCACCTGATTAGCATAGATCATCGGTTGTTGAAAACGCACCGCACTATGCTTGAGCATGGCTTCGCGAAACTGCTGCTTGCTGACACTGTAGGGTGAAGCAGACAAATTGACAATTAAATCCACACCCAAAATTGCTAAATCGGCAATGGGATTGACTGCATAACTACGTTTCCCCCAAAATTCCTCATCGTTCCATAAATCTTCGCAAATAGTGACGCCAATATGAATATTATCCAGGGTGAAATAATTAGCTTGTAATCCTGGTTCAAAATAACGGCGTTCATCAAATACATCATAAGTAGGCAACAGCCGCTTATGAAAAACTTGCTTGACCTTACCGCCTTCTAACAAAGCAATGCTATTAAATAAAGATTTACCGCCTGTGACATGTGCTTTTAAATTTTCTTCCACAGTTCCCACCAAAACCGCTAAATTTGGTGGTAAATCTCGTGCCAAATTTTGCAGCGTCATGCCCATTGCTGAGACAAAACTAGGATTTAGTAATAAATCCCTTGGTGGATAACCACACAAAGAAAGTTCTGGAGTCAACAACAAACGCGCACCTAATGCAGCAGCCCGTTGTGCCATTTCGAGAATTTTTTGGGCATTACCGGGTAAATCACCAATTGTCGGATTAAGTTGAGCGATCGCAATCTTCATATTGGCTCTGAGATTTGAGATTTTGGACTGAGAAGAAAAATTATAATTATGAATTATGAATTTTGCCAAAAAGCGGCCTATTTATGATGTAACATAGCTAACGGCCTGCTGACCTCCGGGCATCTACATACATAATTCATGGTTATTTAGACATGTTAAATAAACACCAGAGGTTTATTTTTAAACGGAGCAAAAGCTTCAGCATCAAACCTATATAAACTAGCTGGACGACCAGCACCACGAGACACCTTGACTCCGGTATCGCATAAAAAACCTAACTTCAGTAACCGTGAGCGAAAATTAGAATAATCGGAAAAATTATCCCCTAGAACCGTGGTATACAACTGATATAAATCATTCAAAGTAAACATTTCCGGCAAAACCTCAAAAGCCACCGGACTATATTCCAACTTATTTCGTAACCGCCTGTGTCCATAGGTCAAAACTTCATTATGGTCAAAAGCTAATTGGGGTACATCTTTCACAGGATACCAAGCGATACCCGTGACACCATCAGCAATTAATTCTGCTTCCTCAAACCGCACCAAAGCAAAATAACTTACTGATAGATAACGCACACCGTAACTATCGGTTGCTTCTCGTGGATCACGCTTAGGTCCGCCAAAAGTATACAATTGCTCCAAATAGAGATTATTGACCCGAATTTTTTCCGCCATAATGCGATAAGCAGCGTCTTCTAAAGACTCACCATGACGCACCAAAGTACCGGGAAGACTCCAAGAATTTAAAAATGGTTCCTGTTGTCGCATGACCAAGAGAACTAGCAGGCGATTTTGTGCTGTATCTACAGAGAAAATTACATTATCAACACCCACCTTGAAATCAGCCAAAGGTTGTTGATTTAGCGGAGTTGGAATCTTTTTGTGGTAGCGTCCTGGCATTCTGCGTACAAATGCTCTCGATGAATATAGGCAACAATAGGGGGTATTAGAGCTTCTTGATCTCCATGTTCACGATAAGCAGTCGAAGAAACATCTAGACCAGTCAGACTAGCGATCGCAATCTTCCCTCCCAGCTTTTGTACACCCTCTGAACTAGACTCATCTATTACATATCCCGGTCGCGGTACTACCAGTAATTGCACTTGTCGTAACAATTCTTCAACTCGATACCAACGGGGCAACTGATTTAATAAATCAGAACCAATCACCAAAGTAAACTCCCCATCCTCTCCCCAAAGAACTTTCGCCTTCTGGATCGTCTCCAATGTCCTCAAACTACTCAACTCCTGATGTAAAGCAATATTCTGCCGTGGCGCATTTATATCCGCAATCAACAATTGCAACATCGCCGCCCGATGTTCTAAACCAGTGGAATGAGACTTAAAGGGATTATCAGCCGCCCAAACCGCCACCCAATCATAACCCTCAGACAACCAACTCAGAACCACCTGATGTCCAGCAGTTGGTGGGTCAGCACTAGTACCAAACAAAGCCACTCTCATCATCTTACCTCGCGTCCTTCGCAGTTCCTTTCTGAATACAGAATTTCATCAATTTGTAGCGAAAATTCCCAGAGAAAAACTCCGCGCCCCTCTGCGCTTAAAAAAACCGAAAATTTTATGCAAAGCGTTGCTTAGTCTCCTCAACCAACACCTGCAGTCCCGAAGAAATTTCCACCTCCACCGATACAGGATGATCCAACCGCCGTGTCTGCTCTGGTAAACTAGCAACTGAAGCTGCAGTCCGTTGTTGAATTGTCGCCAAAGACTCTGGTGGTTGTAGCCTTTGACCTTCCTTTACCACCAACTGCAACAAAGGTTCTGCATAAAGAGGGCTTTCCGTCATCAATCCCAATCTATCTGCTGTCACCTTACCTCCGGTAAACGAGCGAAAAATCTGCTTGCGTCCTGGATAAGTTACCTTACCACTCGATTGTTTCATCACTGGGATACCATCAATTTCCACGAGTTTATAAACTCCATTTACCGGCGCACCCGTAACTAGTCGCGTTCCCAGTCCATAACCATCAATCTTGGCACCAGCAGCTTTGAGTTTGGCAATTTCCCACTCATCCAAGTCACCACTAGCAAAAATAGACACACCGGGAAGGAGCGATCGCACTTGTTGTGATAAAGTCAGTAAATCCCCTGAATCCAACCTCACTCCAGATAATTTTATTTCCCCGGAATTTACCTTCACAGCCAACCCCTGGGCAGCCGCGATGGTATCGTAAGTATCAATCAACAATGAGGCACCTGGAAAATATCGCTGAAACGCTGTAAAAGCTTGTTCTTCACTACCTTCCATTGCTGAAAGTGCCATAACCAAGGCGTGAGCCATAGTACCACTTGGTTGTTGTCCCAGTTGTAGCGCTGCTAACACATTTGAGGTCGAATTTAACCCGCCAGCCAACGCCGCCCGCGCCGCCCACAAAGATCCTTGGGGACTGAATGCTCGTCTTGTGCCAAATTCCAGTAATGTTACTGCTTCCCCCGCCACATCGCGGATTCTAGCAGCCTTGGTGGCAATTAAAGTTTGATAATTGAGAGTATTCAGGAGGTACGTTTCTACTAGCTGTGCTTGCCAAAGGGGTGCTTCCACCCGTAACAGGGGCTGATTGGCAAATACCGCTGTTCCTTCCGGTACCGCCCAGACATCCCCAGTAAAACGCCCCTCCCCTAGCAATGACCAAAAGCGATCGCTAGCATTGGCAAAAATTCCTGTTGCTTGCAAAGCCTCTATCTGGGAAGCACTAAAGCGGAATTTTTCTAAATATTCCAACGCCTGCGCCAACCCCATCGCTATTAAATAGCCAAAACCCTCTGGTAATCGCCTAGTAAACAACTCAAAGCTTGCCCGTTTTTGTGCTAAATTTTCACCTGTGTAACAAGCAGCCATCGTTAACTGATAAAGGTCAGTCAGCAGGCTGTAATCCTCAGGGGTGACGGTTAGTTCTTGGTTTTGCTGCTGATTATTTGTATATGTATACTCTAAATTTGAGAAAGTGGTCATGTAAGAGCTTCCTCACAAGGATGTTTCTTTTATTTATGGTAACTTTTACCATAAATAATGTCAAGCATTGGCGAAAGTCTCTCATGGATGGCTCGAAAATAGGAGATTTTCCAGCAAAATAATATTTGATTATGCCATTATTTAATAGTTTGTAATAGTTATTTATTGTAAAAATAGAGTGTATAGTGCAATACGGTTCAGTTAAGGCTCGAATAGCTGTAAAATAGGCATTGTTTCCAAAAATGGAAATCAAGCAGGGTGCATCTCAAAGAATTTTCGTTAGTGTCTCCCAAGATACAAAGTACGGAGATATTCAAAGCGATAGAGGTCGCTATCCCAGCAACTTCAATCGAACAAGCGATCGCTAAAAATAAAGTCGAAGAGGAACGTCATCGCTCATTACCAGCACAATTGGTAGTTTGCCTGATAATAGCAATGAGCCTGTGGTCAAGAGATTCAATGCGGGATGTACTAAAAAATCTCATTGATGGTCTTTCAGAGGCATGGGTAAAAGTTGGTAAATATTGGCGTGTCCCATGTAAATCAGCTATTACCCAAGCCAGACAGCGATTAGGAGCAGGAGTGATGAGACAGTTGTTTCATCAATTGGTACAGCCAATGGCAACTAAGGAAACGGTAGGAGCTTTCTTAAATGGATTACGAATTGTAGTGATTGATGGAACCTGTCTAGATATTCCAGATAGCGATGAAAATGCCAGGGTTTTTGGTCGTCCCGGTAGTCGTCCTGGGACACGAGCGGCATTTCCCAAAGTTAGATTAGTGATTTTGGTAGAGGCAGGAACACATCTAATTTTCGATGCACTAATGTGCCCATATAAGATTGGAGAGCGAGTCAGGTCACTAAAACTATTGCGCTCGGTAACATCCGGCATGTTGTTAATGTGGGATAGGGGCTTGCATTCCTACGCAATG
>CAVYXS010000187.1:0-14561 GCA_963772205.1 uncultured cyanobacterium | reverse complement strand
TGCTAACCAACCATGCTCAAGGCTGACATTTGATTCTAGCTTCGAGACATCTGGTTGTGTAAAAACTGAGACTCCTTCTTGGGAGCCAGTGATACTAAATAGTTCTTCTTCGCGATTGCTCCCACTAGTATTACCCATAGGAGTCTCTAGTCCTTGACTAGGTAATCTACCATTGGTGTCTAGAGAACCGGAACGCATCCCCACTTCACCCAAGCTTGATTCTCCTGCTGTCAAATCAAACCCGGGAATATTTCCTAAATCATCAAATTCATCAAAGTCATCTAAAAACTCTATATTGCTTTTGGCAGTTTCCCGATTCAATCTACTAGTTGTATCTTCATCATTACTGAACTCCTCGGAGCCAAATGCCGATTCAAATGCTTCAAAATCAAAGTTATCATCGCCATCAAAATTAGTAATTTCTCCGGTTATACTCGATTTGACGCTATTTTTTTCTAGAGCAAAATTGGGCTGAAACGATGAGGAGCCTTCTAGGTAATTTTCTTGAGAATCTCTTTTTCCCAACCAATTTTCTGAGGCAACAGATGGAAAATTATCTTCACTGCTGTATTTCAAATTATTGAGATTTTCATAATTTTCTTGTACAAGCGATTCAGTGTCCTTGTCCCAGCTATTTTTTGACAATTCCAAATCCGCACTGCTTGATTCAAGATAATTTTCTGCAATCAACAACTCAGGAGGTTTTTCCCCATGACTATTGGTGGGTAAATCAACTTCTGCAAAAGGTAAATGGCTATTATTGTTGTCAATATTGGCATTTGTATCGAAGAAAGGATTATTTACCTCTGGCTCGACTTGACTTGCTGCTGATAGATCTTCTTGCCAGAAAGGCGGCAGTTCTAATTCTACTTGCTCCTCCCAACTGTTGCTCTGAGATTCTTGCCCAATTGGTTCTTCATTCAAACTAAAAGGGTCATCACTAACAGATGCCTCAAAATTTGATTTTGGTGGTAAGACAAGACTTTCTGTGGGGGTATCAAAGGGATTTTCCAAGGATAGATTTTCTATCTTTTGTAAATCTTCTTGATGTTCACTAAAGGAATTAAAATCAAAACTGTCATTCTCACTAATTCCCAAATTTTCTAATTCTGAATCATCAACTAGCAGAGCGTCAGATATATCTTCTATATATACTTGCTCATAGTCTACATCGTCGTTCTGAAGCTCTAATGCTTCTTGCAATTGATTGATACTATCGATGCCATTTTTGGCAAAATCAATAATTTCCGGAGCTTTAGTCAATTGTAAAACTGTTTCATATTCTATTTTAGCGACATCATACTCCTGCAAAACATAGTAGATGTGACCCCTTAATAAATGAGAGTTGGGGTCATCTGGTAAATTTTCCACCACTTGGTCAATTAAAGTAGCGGCAACTTCATAGTTTTGTTGCGAGTAGGCTGTATAAGCCCGGTGATAAATTTCGAGGTAATCATCTATACTTGTTGCCATTTCCTATCTCCCAATTTCATCCTGCCCACCTTGCACTCCGCAAAATTGCCATTTGATCGAGCAGTCGTAGACACTGATTTTTTTTAGCACCTAATAACCACTCACCGCGCAAAAAGGGAGCCATAGTATCCGGCACATGAGTTGGTAGCATCAGATGCTGTACATCAAGCCATTCCATGCCACCGATTTCCTCTACCGCCAAGCCCACTATCGTGTCTTGCTCTTCGATAGCAATCACCGGAATCTCTGCTCTATCTGTATTTAACGCGGTTACTTCTCCCAGAAATTGACCCAAATCAGCCACCCAAATTACTCGACCTCGTAGATTTAGAGTACCCAAAAGTAAACCAGAAGCATTAGGGATCGGAGTGATTCGATCTGGACTCAGCTCCATAACCTCCCGAATACCAGTTGCTGGTAGTGCAAACTCCTGATGCGAGGGAATGTAAAACCGCAAATGTAATTCACCTTCAGGACTTTCTACTTGTAATTCAGGACGGAAGTGGTCTTGACCACTACCACTTAAAAAGTCCGGTTTGCTGACCATGTTGTTTATATCCTTATCATCCTGATCCTTTTATCCTCGCAGCAGTTGTTTGACTGTTCCCACCAACTCAGTTGGTTGAAACGGTTTGGCTATGTAGGCGTCTGCACCCTGCTTCATCCCCCAGTAGCGATCAAATTCTTCACCCTTGGAAGAACACATCACCACGGGTACATTTTGGGTTTTCGGATCGGATTTTAACCGCCGACAAACTTCATAGCCGTTCATTCGGGGCATAACAATATCTAAAACCACTAAATCTGGAGGTGTATTTGAATAGCCTCCAAAGCTTCAAGTCCATCACTGGCATGGGTGACTATTAAGCCACTTGCTTTCAGGAGGTCTGTAATCATCTCCCTTTGTGCGATACTGTCTTCCACAATCAGAACTGTGCTCATAAATGCCTATCTACCTCCTGATGTAGACGTTCCTTTTTGGAACATTCCCTGACTTCCTTACCAGTATTTACTGTATAAATTTATTCTATTCTTCACTAATTTACTAGATAATAACCTTGTACTGGGGTTGACTGATTCTGTGATAACATTTTTTACCCCATCTTTTAGCCGATCAACAAGTCTTGTATCTTTTTTTCTGTCTTGACAGCACCGACTTGAGCAAAACAGAAAATATTTTTTTATGCCCTATGCCCTATGACGCCACAAAATTCCGACGCAAGGCGACAGGAACGCAGTGGCTCCCCCATGCCCTGTTGAGATATTTCTCTACAAGCATCAGTAACTCAGTATCTGGCAAAGGGCTTTGTCAAATAATCTGTTGCACCGACCATCCTAGCTCTAACTCGATCATTAAATTCATCTGTAGCACTCAGCATGATAATGGGCACAAATGAAAGGCGTTTGAATGTCGCAGCATGGCACAAATCTCGTAACCATCCAAGTGGGGCATGGTAATGTCGCATAAAATTAGATCTGGCTTGAGTTGAAACACAAGACTTAAAGCTTCTAAGGGATTAGTCAAAGTGATCGCTTCATATCCTTCTGGCTTTAAAATAGACTCTATAGTCTCACCGATGCTCTGGTCATCGTCAATACATATTATCCGCCCCCTGTATTCATCTCTCTACTGCCAATCTATCCGTATTATTACTGTTTTTATTAGTATTTTTAGATGCTAGTTTTAGCCAACCCTCTTGCACGTATGGATATATTGCCTTGGCGACTGTCAAAATATCTCGGTTGAGATAGCGCGATAGTTGACGCAGGGATGTTTTACCATCTGCCCATTGTTGTAGTTTATTTACTGTTTTTGTTGGTAGCGAGGAATTTAGCTGAACTATGTTAGCAAGCATTGGCAATTGTTCAGGAGACTGAATGTGTGGATACAGTATGCTTCCACTCTTGTAGTTGTTTAGTAATTTTGGTAACTAAGGGCGTAATCTCCAAGGTGGTTAATTGGGGGGTAAGTACGGAACACTGTTGGAAAATGAACCTACCTTCATGTAAACTCAGCAAATCAAACAGCGTCTCATGTATCAAGTTGTGGATGATCTTTCGCGCTATCTTGGCGTTAATCAGATTCCGCTCCAAGAGTGCCCAAAGATAGCCATACTCTGGTGGATTGAGTGAATGCTCCTAAGTCTAGTTGGATTTCCTCCCGTGGCATTTGGATGCGGTAATGGCGTAAGTAATCTCCGATACGAGATAGGCTATTATTCCCTTCTTGGCAATAGATAATTTCACCATTCCAGAAAAATATCAACCAACGCTGTTGTTTGCAGTTAGACGAATGGTGATGTCTCTTCTCCTTGCATCCATCAAGTTTGTCGCTATTATGAAAGCTATTGGTTTCAACCAACAGTTGTCCAGTTCGCTGCCCTAACTCAATCAATTGCAGGAGACTACGGGTATCAATTTCATTTAAATTTCCCTGCATTTATCTAAAAATTTCTCCTGGCGATCTCGTTGACATTCTTTGTTAATTTTCCACTGTCTCGATTAAAGGATATATTCAGCAACAATCCTTAAAATCTCTTAATGTAGTGTGACAAAGCTAGTGATCACACGGTAGTCATCATCACTGCCACTAGCACAAAATATAAAGACGCGATTCAGTCGCTTTTATAAATATCCAGAGTTAACATCTCGCGTCTATAAATTGTTTTATCTGTTTAGGTTTCCCTGGCTGAGGTGAAATCAGACAAGTTAACAGAATTATCTAACGTATAACCTAAAACACTGTCATCAAGTACACAAAAGGATTATGGGTGTGCTGTATTTAGCAGAAGTACAAAAACAAAAAGGTAGTTTACTTACTGGTGGAGCCAAAACGGAACTAAAACTGCTGGCTTGTCAGCGGAACGATCAGAATTGGAGTTCTGTAGCAGAAGAGGTGATTAATGCGGAGGAAGTCAGCAAATTAAATGATGGCGCACTGGTACTGCTAGAGCTGACTCCAAATCGTCAAGTACAGCGGATTCAAGAAGCAGGGCGTCCGCTAGTTAATATTTTGCAAAATTTTTCTCGCCAGTTAGAAAAATTCAAGCTCAAAGAAGACGAAATTGACCAATGGAAAGAGTCGCTGACGTTTCAGGCGCAAGAGTTGAACCGCCGTGAAATGGATATGGAAATACGCTTAGAACAGTTGCAACAAATGGAGGAAGAACTGCAAAATCTAGAGGCGCAACAACAGGAAGTTAAGACAAGTCGCGAGGAAATTGAACAATTACAGCAAGAAATTCAGCGCCATCGTCAGGAACTCGAAGGCGCTTGGGAGCATTTACGAGGGGAGCAGCGTCGTTTAGAAGAATATAAAGCAGATTACCAACAGGGGACAGTTTTAGATGAGGCACAAACTAGAGTCCTGAGTGAGTTGCTCGATAGTGAACTTCTTGATCGCTTTTCTAGCTCGACGAATCCCACAGACACCGTGCGCGAACACCTGGATCTGTCCTTTAAATTGGTGGAAAAGCAGCAAGCTATTCTCAACCCACATTGGCAAAAACTCGAGGAGCAAAAAACTTTAGCAGATCAACAGCAACAAGAACTTGATCACCTGGTGGAAACTTTAGGCGATCGCCAAAATACATGGGAACAGGCACAAAATTCTCTAGACCAACAAACAGCCGAGTTAAAAGTGAATACCGCAGTTCTTGCCAGCAAGCAAGAGTATGCTCGCATACTCAAGGAGCAATTGCGAAATCACGAAAAATTATACCAGCAAATTAACTTTTTGGCTGTCACCTTTGGGAATGGGGTTCTCAGTGAGCAGACGGATATCCAAGCTTTGGAAAAAATGCCTCAAGAAGAACTGCAAAAGTTGATCCAAGATTTGCAAGCAAAATTGGATATAGACTCTACCTTCGTCCACGATCAAGAACAAGAACTGACATATAAGCAAGAAACCATCGAAGAACTACAAAAGAAAATCAACCAAGCTTCTGATCAAGAGCGCATCGAGTTGCAAACCGAACTGACGGAAGAAAAAGACCTCTACCAGATGTTGAATGAAACTTTGGTGGGACAACGCCGCAATTTGTTACAGCGTCAGAAGTTGATCAAGGATCACCGCAATGTGCTACTACGGCGACAAGGAAATCCGGTTGTCACTGCACAAGAGGATAACAAAATTGATTTTAGTCAAATTATTTTGCAAATTGAAACCCAGCGACAACAACAGTCCCAAGAACTGCAAAAACTAGAACGTGAGATTGAGCAGGTGCGTGCTGAGATTGAAATAGCTCATGGGATGATTGACACTCAAAGCCAAGAACTGGAGGCTAAACGCCAAGAATTGAAAACGATGGAGGAAAATTTACAGTTCCTACGCACAACAACTGCTGAATATTGGGGTCGGGTTCATCTCTATCAAGAAATACTACAACCAATTCAGGATTGCTTGGATGGTTTACGGCAGAAGCTACAAATCATGGTTGAAGATTTGGCTCAAGTTCATGAAACTGGTAATTATCAACTCCAGACTATTACTCAGATGCGCCAAACTCTCCTCAGCCTGATATCTCAGCCAGAATTGATACCTTCGTGAACTACCAACACTGACTTGGAGTACCAGTGCGATTCGTTTGGCGTCATTGGGCATTGGTGACTTTTCTCCATGCCCCATGACGCCACATGCTTTCCGACGCAAGGCGACAGGAACGCAGTGGCTCCCCCATGCCCTATGCCCCATTCCCCATGCCCTAAAACTCCATCCCGCAAGTGGCGTGGAGTTTTTTATAAAAACACCCGTTGAAAACCCTTGAGTAACAGGCGCTACGCGCCGTATTATGTACTTTAGGCAAGGGATGAAAAAGGTTTGAGGTGTTTACGCTTCAGTCACGTTCTGGTAAAATCAGGTTTAACAGGAACGGTAATCAACCTGTATAAAAACCTAAATGCCTAACAGCAATCTGTACCTTGACAATTGAAGATATGAGGTTCTATTCCATAGTTCTAGTTCCTGCCCAGGAATAGGTAAAATCTTCATGGGGACTAGGCAATCAGAATTTAAATCAAACAAATTTTGGAATCATCCAACTACCGAGGGGCACTCGGAAAGTTAACGCTTGAGGAGAGAACCACCTCTGGGTTAGATACCGCAAGGGGTCTAATCTAAGTGGACTCGTTGAATCAAGAATCCCCGTACCTTCAGGTCGGGGAGTGTCAAGTTTCCAACTTATTGGGAATACCTTCACAACCACCAGGAATAGTACCTCTGGTTGTTTCTCCACCCCAGGCGCAGCAGTAGTAACGTGCAGATTCAGACATGCGTTGCACATTGCTGAAATCAGCATCTTTGACGACAGCGCCAGTGTGTTCGCCAGTTTCGTAGTTTGGTGATTCGGTGCGACTGCGGGGTGATGCCTTTTCTACTGAACCATAAAATAGGCGAATTCCGTTGAGATCAGCATTGCAGAGTTTGGCAGCATATAAAATGGTACGGGAGAGGTTCGCTTTTACCAAGTCGCAACCGCTGAGATTAGCGCGGACAAGATTCGCCTCGCTGATATCAGTCCAACGCAAATCGGTACCAGAAAGGTCTGCTCCAGCTAACATGACGCCTAAATCGATGACGCGGACACCTTCTAAGCGATCTTCGGCGTAACCCCCACTACCATTGAGAATGGCTCTACCTAAACGGCGATCGCGTTTTAGGGGTGTTAGCAATTTGGAACGGGAGAGAAACCGGAGAATTTTGGCTTTCCCACTGCCGTCAACACTACTAAAAATTGCCGCTGTACGTCCTTCGGCGATCGCTCTTTCTTGCGGCCAGTCTTCTAATAATCCTTCTTCATCTAATACTAAGTCTGAGACGCCTTGAAAATATGAATCTATTGTCTGCTGCTGGGTGATGATGTTTTGCTGAATTGTCAGATTGTTTTGCTGAATTGTCAAATCTTTAGAAATGACGTATTGTCGCCAAGCAACGTAAACAGCGATGATGGCAATGAGAATTTGTCCCAAAGCGCCAAACCATTCGGCCAAGGTACCGGAAGCGTCCCAGTTAATCTTCGGACCCCAAGTCAGCAAATAATTGCTCAAACCTGTAAATTTAAACAAGCCAATAATGGCTACTACTATTCCCAAAAAGGCTACTAACAGTGTGCAATCTTGTGGTGAAAACCACTTTTTAACTAAATCTTGCAACCAAGGCCACAGCATGGCTAAGGATAACACCAAAGTTGTCAGGGTACCCAATATGCCAATCCACCAAATATTCAGCACTAGTCCCAGGATAGTTAAGGCGATTGCTACTAGGGTGATTAGTAATGCCCTAGGCTGTACTGAGAATTGATTATTACTGGTTTGCTTCAGGCTGGAATGGACTTTTTGTGGAGTATTTGTATTGTATGGAGATTCTGAAGACGAAATATCTGGTAAATTTTCTTGCCTTTTTAACCTCAGTAGTGTCTGATCAATCTCACTTGTCCCACCGTCAAAATCATCTGGGTCATTTTCCGGATTGGGTTCTGGGGTTGGTAGATTAGAGGAATTAGATTCTATCGTCATGCTTTTTATTTTGCCCCAGCAGACTCAGTTCAACATCTGTTTTATGTTAACTGCTATAGTCTAGGGTTAGGCAATATCCACCGTTTACACAATCGTCCTCTGGCAAAAATAGATTTTTTGGCGTTGCTGAGTGAAAGTATGATTTTTTTTGGGCTACGCCCCGCTTTGCTAACACGCAGAGGAGCCAGTGCGTTGCGCGGGTTAAGCGCGTTGTAGCAACTGGCGTCGCGCAGAGAGTAAGAGGAGAGAGAAATGGAATTTTTGACTTTTATTCCTCAATTCAGGAACGCCGATTTTTTTATTTAACCCAGGAATACTGATAAATATCTGTGGTTAAAATTTTTTAGTTTTAAGTTTTGCCCGAATTTTAATTCTAGATTGAGACAGTATAGTTGATTATTAATTATTTTTATTTTATTTGGCAATAATTTATGAAAATTTTAGCGAATAAATAGTATTTTTTTTGCCTATCATGATATTATTCAGCGGACATTTGTGAGAAAAACTTTTCTAAAACTTAATATAATTGGTGTATGCTGATACTCTGTAGAAACTAGAATATGATTTAGCATAATACTAATAATTTCTGTAGGTATAGCATGGTCTTTTGGCGTTGCTTGATTACCTCTGGCTTTATCACTTTTTTCACATTTGGCTGTGGTGATATAGCAAATTCATCGGCAGAAAATACCAAACAAATTGTACAAGAAAGTAATGTTACTCGAGCTGTTGATAGAAGCAAAGACTAACCAACAAGCAAAGCATTTGCTTGATCAAGCTAATATCTTGTTAGATGGACATCGCTACCAAGAAGCGATAGAAACATACGACAAAGCAATTGCTATTCAACCAGTAAATGTAGAAGCATGGATTAACCGAGGGATTGGGTTAACATCTTTGCAACGCTACCAAGATGCACTCGCATCCTACGACAAAGCGATCGCCATTGAGCCACGCCAGGATAAAGCATGGTACAACCGAGGAATTGCTTTAACATCTTTGCAACGCTACCAAGATGCACTCGGATCGTACAACAAAGCGATCGCCATCAAACCTGACAAATATGAAGCTTGGATAAACCGAGGAATTACACTGACAAAATTGCAACGCTACCAAGATGCACTGGCATCCTACGACAAAGCGATCGCCTTGAAGCCAGATCAACACGAAGCATATTATAACAAAGCGTGCCTGTATGCCTTACAGGGGAATCTTAAAGTCACAATTGAGAATCTCAATATAGCCATCAAACTTAATCGTAGCAAGTACGGAAAATTAGCAAAAACTGATCCAGATTTTGCTAAAGTACGTGGTGACAAGCGTTTTCAGCAATTAATTGAATGAAAAAAATCTTCATCACTGGTGCTAGTGGTTTTTTAGGATGGCATATTTGCCAATTAGCAAAGCAACACTGGGAAGTTTATGGAACTTATTTTTCACATAAACTAGAGATACCCGGTATCAAAATGCTGAAGGTTGATTTAACAGATTTTCAGGAATTGAAAGCTATATTTAATAATATCAAACCTACAGGAGTTATTCATACTGCTGCTCTATCTCAACCTAATTTTTGTCAAACTCATCCCCAAGAATCACAAGCGATAAATGTCACAGCTGCTTACAATATTGCTGGACTTTGTGCAGAGTATTCTGTACCTTGTGCTTTTACATCAACAGACTTAGTTTTTGATGGTTTAAATGCTCCCTATAAAGAAACAGACGCTGTGTCTCCTATAAACATATATGGTGAGCAAAAAGTCATAGCTGAAATTGGTATGTTAGAGCGATATCCCATGACTGCAGTTTGCCGAATGCCCTTAATGTTTGGCACAGCAACACCTACAGCTAAAAGCTTTATGCAGCCATTTATTGAAGCTTTACAAGCTGGAAAAGAACTAAATTTATTTATAGATGAATTTCGCACGCCTGTAAGTGCCACAACTGCAGCCCAAGGACTTTTATTAGCATTAGAAAAAGTGCGTGGGCTAATTCATTTAGGGGGAAAAGAACGAATTTCCCGTTATGATTTTGGGCGGTTATTGGTAGAAGTCTTGCAACTTCCTAATTCCGGCTTAAAATCCTGTAGACAACAAGATGTAAAAATGGCAGCACCCAGGCCAGCAGATGTGTCTTTGGATAGTTCTAAAGCCTTTGCATTAGGTTATCAACCCCTGTCTTTAAAAGCAGAATTAGAACAGTTAGGAGTTAGAACCTAAATCATCAAAGAGCATCCCAATTTTTGGCAAACACTAAACACAAAGCTTTCCTTAAACCTCCGTGAACCTCCGCGCTCCTTTGCGTTGAAAATAAAATAAAACATTTGAAATGCTCCCATTCATAGTTATTAATTCATAGTTCATGAATTAATAACTATGAATTCCTCACTCTATACTGAATAAACGTCGATTGGCAGACAAGAACAAACAAAATTTCTGTCACCAAAAGCCGCATCAATTCTACCTACACTTGGCCAGAATTTATGTTCTTTTGTCCAAGGCGCAGGGTAAGCAGCTTGTTCACGGGAATAGGGATGAGTCCATTCGCCGGTAATCAAGCTTTCTGTGGTGTGGGGTGCATTTTTCAAGACGTTATCGTGAGCATCCACCTTACCTGATTCAATTTCGGCGATTTCTTGGCGAATAGCAATCAAGGCATCACAGAAACGATCTAACTCTACTTTCGATTCGCTTTCTGTGGGTTCTACCATGATTGTACCCCCCACAGGCCAGGAAACAGTGGGTGCATGGAAACCATAATCCATCAGCCGTTTGGCGACATCATCAATTTCGATACCGGCAGATTTTTTGAGCGATGGCGAAGCGCCTCGCAAGCTACGCAAATCTAAAATACACTCATGGGCAACTAGACCATTTTTCCCTTTGTATAAAATGGGATAGTAAGTTTCTAGTCGCTTGGCGATGTAGTTAGCGTTGAGAATTGCTATCTTAGTTGCTTTTGTTAAACCTTCAGTGCCCATCATTACGATGTACATCCAAGAAATTACTAATATACTTGCACTACCCCAAGGGGCAGCAGCCACTGCACCAGTGAATTTTAGATGATTTTCTGGGATGGGAACAACGAAATGTCCAGGTAAAAAAGGCACAAGATGGGCAGAAACGCCAATTGGTCCCATACCAGGGCCGCCACCACCGTGGGGGATACAGAAGGTTTTGTGTAGGTTTAAGTGACAAACATCGGCGCCTATATCTCCAGGACGACAAATTCCCACTTGGGCGTTCATATTCGCCCCATCCATGTAAACTTGTCCACCGTGGCGATGAACAACCGCACAGATTTCCTGAATCCCTTCCTCAAAGACACCGTGAGTTGAGGGATATGTCACCATCAAAGCAGCGAGTTCATGACTATGTTTTTCTGCCTTGGCTTTGAGGTCATCTACGTCAATATTACCTTGATCGTCACAGGTGACTGTTACCACCTTCATCCCACACATCACCGCACTCGCTGGGTTTGTCCCATGTGCGGAGGTGGGAATTAAACAAACATTGCGGTGTCCTTCTTTGCGGCTTTCGTGATATTGACGAATCACCAACAGTCCAGCGTATTCCCCTTGCGAACCAGCATTTGGTTGCAGAGAAATTCCTGCAAACCCAGTAATTTCACTTAACCACGCTTCAAGTTGCTGGAACAGAATTTGATAACCCCGCGTTTGCGAAAAGGGTGCAAAGGGGTGAATCTGACCAAATTCCGCCCAAGTTACCGGAATCATCTCCGCTGTAGCGTTTAACTTCATCGTGCAAGAACCTAAGGGAATCATCGATGTAGTTAAAGATAAATCCTTAGTTTCTAGCTGGTGGAGATAGCGCAACAACTCCGTTTCTGAGTGATAGCGGTTGAAGACGGGGTGGGTGAGGTAGGTACTGGTGCGGGGGGTGGGGAGATGGGGAGATGGGGAGGTGGGGAGAATTAAATCTTCGAGGGTGAAGGGGAGGTTATCGGTGAGAGCAAATATTTGCCAGAGGTCGATTAAGTCTTCCAGTGTGGTAGTTTCGTCTAGGGAAATACCGACAGCAGTATCATTAAAAATCCGGAGGTTAATATTTCGTGCTGTCGCAGCTGCGATAATTGCTTCTAGGTTGCCTGTTCCTAACTCTACGCGCAGGGTATCAAAAAAATGTTCAGAACTAATGCTGTAACCTAGGCGCTTTAATCCTGTTGCCAATATTACAGTTAGCTGGTGAATATCTTCCGCAATTTCTCTAATTCCATCAGGGCCATGATAGACGGCGTACATACTCGCCATTACTGCCAATAATACCTGGGCGGTGCAGATATTACTCGTAGCTTTTTCGCGGCGGATGTGTTGTTCGCGGGTTTGTAAGGCTAGACGTAATGCAGGTTTACCGTTGACATCTTTGGATACACCAACAATTCGCCCGGGAACTTGCCGCTTATACTCTTCTTTGGTAGCAAAATATGCCGCGTGGGGTCCCCCAAACCCCAGCGGAATCCCAAAGCGTTGGGTGCTGCCGACAGCGATATCCGCGCCAAATTCACCAGGAGGCGTCAGCAAAGTTAAACTTAAAGGATCAGCCGCTACAGTCGCCAATGCACCTTGAGCATGTACCTTGGTGATAAAAGCGCGGTAGTCGTAAATAGTGCCATCACTAGCAGGGTATTGGAGAATAGCCCCAAAAATCGGTTGCTCAAAATCAAAGGTTTGATGATCGCCCACAATGATGTTAATTTCTAGGGGTTCAGCCCGTGTTTGCAAAACATCAATGGTTTGCGGATGGCAGTCACGAGAGACAAAATAGCTATTAGCTTTATTTTTGCACACACCATAGCTCAAACTCATGGCTTCGGCTGCGGCGGTAGCTTCATCGAGTAAGGAAGCATTGGCAATTTCTAAACCCGTCAAATCGATAATCATCGTTTGGAAATTCAGCAGCGCTTCCAAACGCCCTTGGGCAATTTCTGGCTGATAGGGAGTGTAAGCAGTATACCACCCAGGATTTTCGAGGATATTACGTTGAATTACTGGTGGAGTAATGCAGTCGTAATATCCTAAACCAATAAATGAGCGAAATACCTGATTAGTAGCAGCAATTTTTTTTAACTTGGCTAGTGCTGCGTATTCAGTTTGGGCTGCTGGTAACTGTAGCGGTTGATTCAGCCGGATCGCCTGTGGTACTGTTTGGTCAATCAGAGCATCAAGGCTCTTAATTCCCAATACCTCAAGCATTTGTTCGATGTCATTGGCGTTAGGGCCAATGTGTCGTTGGGCAAAATTCTTGGACTTCTTGCTCCTTTTGTCCAGGACTTGGCGATCGCTAGATTTGGGAATAGAGACGTAACCTACCACAAATGGCTCTCCAGACGCTACTATTTAATATTTTGCAACAAATACCCTTGACTAATCGGAGTTTACTTAAGCAATTTATTTAAATTTCATATTTCTTTCCGGACACTGGGGAGATGGGGGGATGGGGAGAGGGGGAGACAAAAAATGACTCCTAACTCCTAACTCCTAACCCCTAAACCCCTGCTACTTGGTCGCTATACTCATCTGCAGTCAAGGTATCTTCATTAGCTTCATCCGGATCATTGACGCGAACTTTCAGGAACCAACCTTCTCCGTGGGGGTCTTCAGATACTTGTTCTGGTTCATTGATCAAGGCTTCATTGCGTTCTACAACTGTGCCGGTAACAGGTGAGTTTAGGTCTTCAACGGCTTTTACAGATTCAATGGAACCAAAGGTATCTCCCTTGGTAATTACCTCGCCAATGTCTGGTAGCTCCAAAAACACGATATCACCCAATTGGTCTACGGCAAAGGAGGTAATGCCAATAGTGGCAATTTCACCATCTACCCGCACGTATTCGTGAGAATCCAGGTATCTCAAATCCTGAGGATATTCAGACATATTACTTCCCCTTACACATCAAAAAAAATTATTGTCCCAACCGAAATACAAGTCATCTCTGGTAATCAACCATACTGTAGAATGATTAACTCAAAACACATTATTCCTTAAAACCTCTGCAGTTGTTAGTTGGTGACACGATTTTTTGAGCGATAGAAGGGACGTTTTACCACAACAGTGGAGTAGGTTTTACCGCGAATTTCCACTTCTAGCTGTTGACCAACGGTTGCTAGCTGGGAGGGAACATAGGCTAAGGCTATAGGATAGCCCAGTGTCGGTGAAATTGTACCACTAGTAACTTCACCTATTACTTTTCCTGAAGATAACACTGGGTAGCCGTGACGGGCAATATTACGTCCTGGACTTTGTAAACCTACCAAGCGGCGTTGTACACCAGTGGCTTTTTGCTCTGCTAAAACTGAGCAACCAATAAAATCGCCTTTAGTATCAAGATGCACTAACCAACCCAACCCGGCTTCTAAGGGCGTGGTATTGTCGTCGATATCTTGACCGTAAAGCGCCATTGCTGCTTCTAAGCGTAGGGTATCTCTTGCACCAAGTCCACAGGGAATGACACCAGCTGCATAGAGACTGTGCCACAATTCTACACCCACTTCTGGGTCTACCATCACCTCAAATCCATCTTCCCCGGTGTAACCTGTGCGGGCTAAAAAAGCAGGTTGA
>CAVYXS010000186.1:0-15756 GCA_963772205.1 uncultured cyanobacterium | reverse complement strand
GAATTAGTCTTGCAAGGTAGGGACGCTGAGGTAACAATTAGTCAATCATTAGAGTCACTCCTAAGCTTTCCTGAAATTGAACTGTTAGAAATAACGTCTGATTTTCTGGAGCAGCAACCGACAACACAATCAATTGTGGAAACTGCGATCGCTGATCAGGTATTGTCTGCAAGAGAAGATAATTTTGTCATTGATGCTAAAAACACCATTTCCATTTTTAGCCTATCTGACATGTCTGAGGAACTGGGAATAGACGAGAAAATTGCCGCAACCACAGAAAGCAATCTCACGGAGAATTTTCTACTTTCTCAAGCCTTGTCTCGCTATGAAAATGATGCATCGCCAACAAATAGCAATATAGATCACAAGGGACCGGAAGTAGGAATAGCTGAGTTAACTACCCTGGCTCATTTGTTTGCAGGTGAAAATCAGGAACTGGATGAAACTTGGGAACAAGAAGAAATTATAGACGTTAACACTGACAATGAATCGGGAATATTTCTCAGCAACGAAACAGAGAATTTTGATAGCGATTTAGCTGATTTCTTATCATTCGATAATGATAATGACAGTCATGAATACGAAACTATTACCAATGATGCCGAAGATTTAAATTCATTATTTGGCGATATTTTTTCAGAAAAAGATAACCATGAATTACCAGATAATAAGACATTTGAATTGAGTAATTTTTCAGATTCTAATTTAAATGTAGACTCTGCTTATAACGATTTGCAGTCGCCTAATATCGCGATAAATCCAGCGGATGTGGTGGACGATTTCTTGGGAATGGAAATCAATGAAAATGAATCCATATCTCCAATAGAGACAAAAAATCTTGCCAGTCTGGAATTATCTACCAATATACAAACCAGTTTTGATGAATTATTTTCAGATCATGAAAATCAGCTAGAAAAAGCTACTATTATTAGCCAGGAAAATCAGCCAGAAAACTTATTTTTAGATAATCTGTTTGCTGCACAAGAAGATAATACATTACTCCCTATAGGCGAGTCAAAAATCAGCGATTTATTTAATACATCGGATGACACAACTTTACCGTTTAATCTCACAGAAGAGACTATCAACAACTTCTGGAATCAGGAAGCCGAAGAAAAGCAGGATTTTGATTTTAACGCCGAGCAGGATGCTGTGCGAGCGTTAGATGAAACTTTGTTGGCGGTTGCGGCTAATGATGGATTTTTTGGCGAGAGTCAACCGCCCATATCTTCCCCGGCAACAAATTTTGGTTTGGAAGATTTTGAACTCACTTTCTTGCAGCCAGAACAGGAACTCTCTCTAAACATTACATCAGATATTGAGGATGATTTATTTGGTGAATTTATGCCAAATAATACCACAAATGTATCTGCTGTTAGTGATGGCAAAATTTCTGGACAAGAAAGTATTAATCTCCAGGTTGAAAATTCATCGATGGCTGTAAATCCAGAAGTTTTGGATTTGGTTCCAGAATTTACTAATCAGCCGATAGAGATGGAATTTGATGATACTGCTAAATCATTTGCTGAGATTGAATTTCAATTTTTGGATGATAGTGCAGAAAATTTGGATATCCCTCACATTCATGCTACCTATATTCAGCTTGACGGCACAGATCATCCTATTGATAATTTATCGGCTAAAGAAACTACTACGTTAGATACAGATATTAATGATATAGAAATAGAAATCGAGCCAGAGGTTTTAGAAACTAGCTTAGAAACTGACAGTGGAATCATAGAAAAAATTGTTTCTGAAACTGAACCTTTGGGTTTAATTGATAATTCATTAGAGACAGATACTACTCTACTTAACTCAATTAACCAGGAAGAATTATTAGCAAATATAGTATTGGCAGAAAGTCCAGTTACAGCCTTAGATACTGAAGAAAATGGTTTAAATATAGCCAGAGATTCAGATTCTCTATTGAACATAGTCCAAATATCTGAGGTAGACAATCCTGTCGTTACTTCTACAGAATCAACAGCAGATCCTTCAGAAAATGATACATTTATTCAAGATGAATTTGCTGACTTAGAAGCATTACTAGAAGCAGAATTACCTCCCATCCGCAATGTTTCTAATATCACAGCCGCAGATTTTGCCGCCTTAGAAGCATTGCTGGGTAAAGATAACGAGGAACAAGAGTCCTTACCACAACCATCAGTACACCCACAATTGACACCATCTGCTACTGATAGCACAGACAACAACGCTGTGATATCAGTCGATATAGACGATGATGAATTTAGTGATTTAGAAAAACTGCTAGCGGAAGCAGATAAAACTATATCCCACTCACCATCAGTCAAACCAAATACAGCGACAAGCCAACATTCCCCTCATCGTCGTACTGCAAAATTTGAAGAAACGATGAAAGTGCCAGTTAAACAACTGGACGATATGAGTAATTTAGTTGGGGAATTGGTGGTAAATCGCAATACCTTAGAGCAAGATCACGAACGTCTGCGCCAGTCACTAGATAATTTGTTGATTCAGGTACAACAGCTGTCGAATGTAGGCGCGAGGATGCAGGAGTTATATGAGCGATCGCTATTAGAAGCCTCTCTCATCGCTAGCCGCAAATACAAAGATCCTCATGTCATCCCCACCCATGACAGCAATGCAGACAGGGGTTTTAGTGAGCTAGAAATGGATCGGTTCACGCCTTTCCATACATTGTCCCAGGAAATGATTGAAATGATTGTGCGGGTGCGGGAGTCAGCTAGTGACATTGACTTTGTGACGGAAGAAACTGAGCGAGTGGCGCGACAGTTCCGCCAAGTCACCACCCAGCTACAAGAGGGACTGACAAGGGCGCGAATGGTTCCTTTCTCCCAAACTATCGATCGCTTGCGGCGAGGAGTGCGTGACAATGCGATTAAATATGGCAAACAAGTAGAGTTAGTCATTGAAGGTGGGGACACCTTAATTGATAAGATGATTTTGGATCATCTGACTGATCCGTTAACTCACATGCTCAATAATGCGATCGCTCACGGTATTGAAACCTCAGAGGAACGACTCGCCCTTGGTAAATCACCCGCTGGGATAATTACCATCCGTGCTTTCCACCAAGGAAACCAAACTGTGATTTCTGTGGGCGATGATGGTGCAGGTATTGATCCAGAACGGGTGAAGGTAAAAGCCTTAAAATTAGGGATGATTACACCCCAGCAAGCACAAGTCATGTCCCGCCTTGATGTTTATGACTTGCTGTTCCATTCTGGTTTTACAATTAAAGACCAGGCAGATGAAATGTCAGGGCGCGGTGTGGGGATGGACGTAGTTCGCTCCGAAATCAGCGAAATTCGCGGGACAGTTAGCACTGATTCCACCATCGGTAAAGGAACAACCTTTACAATTCGTCTACCACTAACCTTGAGTATTTGTAAAGCTCTCTGCTGTGTATCTGATAGAGCTAGAATAGCCTTCCCGATGGATGGCGTGGAAGATACCCTAGATATACCGTTGAAAAATATCCAGCACACTGCTGATGGACAATCATTTATTTCCTGGCGGGATACAATATTACCATTCCGACCGCTGAAAGATCTTTTAAGCTTCAATCGCCTGCTCAGTCGTGGTAATGTTTATGGCGGTAACAGAGATGATGATATGGTTTCTGTCGTCGTTGTGCGATCGGGAAATACCCTGATAGGGCTACAAATTGATTTAGTCTTGAGTGAGCAAGAAATCGTCATTAAACAATTTGAAGGTCCAGCACTCAAACCGATAGGTGTAGCCGGCGCTACAGTCCTCGGTGATGGTAGGATTATGCCAATTGCTGATGTACTAGAAATCATGGACATCTTCCAGGGAAGGATTTCTAAAGAAAATGGTGGTAGTTCTTGGCAGCAAAAAGCTACTCCCAACATCCTTGATACCACTGCTGTTAAAATTGATCCGACAGTCCTGATTGTTGATGACTCGATTACAGTTAGGGAATTGCTCTCCTTGACCTTTAACAAAGCAGGTTATCGCGTTGAACAAGCCCGTGATGGCCAGGAAGCTTGGGATAAACTGCGTTCCGGTCTGCCTTGTGATATCGTATTTTGTGACATCGAAATGCCCCGTTGCGATGGGTTAGAGTTACTATCACGCATCCAGAAAGACAACAATCTCAACCACCTACCAATCGCTATGCTCACCTCACGAGGTGCAGACAAGCACAGACAAATGGCTATTCAACTCGGCGCTAGTGGCTACTTCACCAAACCCTATCTTGAAGAAGCCCTACTCGAAGCTGCCGGACGAATGCTGAAAGGTGAAAAACTAGTTATTAGTAGCATGGTCTAAAAAATTAAAACTTCCGTCTTCCTGAATTTGCGTGTGAAATTCTAAAATCAATTATTATACTCTTACTCTCTGTGCCTCTGCGCCTGGAGCGTGAGGAAAATTCATCATGTTAAAAGCCTCATGGCGTAGACTTCTAGTAACTTTCTTCGTCACAGTCACCATCTGTAGGTGCTTACTCCCGACAGCAGTTGCTAATGCTACAATGCCGACAAAGTTACCTTCTGTGACTATGACCTATTCAGCAAAACCTCTCACCTACCCACCCACTCGCAAAAGCGATCAAGTCGATAATTACCACGGTACTGTAGTTGCAGATCCTTATCGTTGGTTAGAAGATCCAGACTCAGCAGAAACAAAGGCATGGATTGAGGCAGAAAATAAAGTTACTTCAGCATATATTCACGAAATTCCTGCTAGAGAACAAATCAAACAACGGCTGACTAAACTTTGGGATTACGAAAAATATAGCATTCCATTTAAAGAGGGTGAATCTTTAGAAAATGGTTCTGGCGGACGTTATTTTTATTTCAAAAATGATGGACTGCAAAATCAAAGTGTCCTCTATACCCTGAAAACTCTTGACGCCCAACCGCAAGTTTTACTCGACCCCAATAAACTTTCAAAAGATGGTACTATCGCTCTTTCAGGATTATCTATCAGCGACGATGGAAACCTTTTAGCCTACGGTTTATCAACATCTGGCTCTGATTGGCAAGAGTGGAAAGTGCGCGATATCGAAACTGGTGCAGACCTACAAGACCACCTAAAGTGGATTAAATTTTCAGGCGTATCGTGGACAAAAAATCATCAAGGTTTTTTCTACAGTCGTTACGATGAACCAAATCAAAAAACTAAATTAGAAGATGTCAATTATTATCAAAAGCTTTACTATCATCAACTGGGAACGACCCAATCAGAAGATATATTAATATATCATCGTCCTGATGAAAAGGAATGGGGTTTTAATGGACATGTGACTGAAGATGGAAAATATTTAATAATCTCAGTTTGGCTGGGAACTGACCTACAATAATTTGGTTTTCTATAAAGATTTGACTAATCCCAATTCTGAAGTTGTAGAACTAATTAACAAATTTGAGGCAGATTACAGCTTTATTGACAATAATGATAAGCATCTTCTATTTTCGCACAGATTTAAAAGCGCCACGGGAAAGAGTTATTGCCATCGATAGCAAAAAACCAGCGCCAGAAAATTGGCAAGAAATCATTCCTCAATCATCTGAAACTTTGTAAAGTGTCAACATATTAAATAACCAGTTTGTTGCTGATTATCTCAAAGACGCTAGCAGCCAAATTAAAATTTTTGACCTGACTGGTGCATTTGTCCGCAAAGTAGAATTACCAGGATTTGGTTCAACAGGTGGCTTTGGTGGTAAGCGTCATGACACCGAAACTTTTTATAGTTTCACCAGCTTTACCACGCCAGGAACTATATATCGCTACAACATGGTTACAGGAAAAAGTCAAGTTTTCCGGCAGCCAAAGGTAGATTTTAATCCTGACGATTACGAGACTAAACAAATATTTTACCACAGCAAAGATGGCACAAAGGTGCCAATGTTTATCACTCACAAAAAAGGCATTAAACTGGATGGCAATAATCCCACTTACCTTTATGGTTATGGTGGTTTTGGGTGGCCAATAACTCCTAGTTTTTCTGTGAGTAATTTGGTATGGCTAGAGAAAGGAGGCGTGTATGCTCTCGCTAATATCCGTGGTGGTGCGGAGTACGGTCAAGAATGGCACCAAGCAGGAATGAAGGAGAAAAAGCAGAATGTATTTGATGACTTTATTGCTGCTGGTGAGTGGTTAATTGCCAATAAGTACACAAAATCGGCAAAATTAGCTATTGCTGGTGGTAGCAACGGTGGTTTATTGGTAGGTGCTTGTATGACACAGCGTCCCGATTTGTTTGGTGCTGCTTTACCAGAAGTGGGCGTGATGGATATGTTACGCTTCCATAAATTTACCATTGGCTGGGCTTGGACTTCCGAATATGGTTCGGCAGACAACCCAAAAGAATTTCCCGCACTTTATGCTTATTCGCCATTGCATCACCTGAAAGCAGGTACAGCTTACCCAGCAACTTTAATTACCACAGCCGATCATGACGATCGCGTTGTCCCTGCTCATAGTTTCAAATTTGCTGCCGCTTTGCAAGCCGCTCATGTTGGTGATGCGCCGGTATTAATTAGAATTGAGACAAAGGCGGGACATGGTGCGGGTAAACCCACGGCGAAGATTATTGAGGAAGCTGCAGATAAGTGGGCTTTCTTGGTGCGGGTTTTGGGGGTTGAGGTTTAGTAGAATTATGGGGTGGGCAATGCCCACCCTACGAGAATTTACACTTAACCGAACCGTTGGAGACAAATGATTTTATTTCGGGTAATCTCAGGCAAAGTATTAACATTAGACCTAATCGTTTATTCACGGCTGATTGCCAAATTATCCTGTCAAAAGTAGGACAACTTAAATCAGAAAAGTTTGATGAAGTGATCGCCAAGATAGTAGAAATTTTGCAGCAGTAAAGGTGCAATTTGCTGTAATTTGAACTTTCGCCGTCTCACTACACAAACAAAGCCCAGGGAACTGGGCTAACGCCATTCTTGGCGCAAAATGGCGAATTATGTTTTGTATACCTAGCTACCTTGGAACCACAAACTTTTAAGAAAATGTCTTTTGCGCCGCATCCAGGCGCCCTATAGCAGCAACCGTGGTGTTTCGAGTTGGCGGAAATTTTGCAACATAACTTAGCATTCAATCATCATCACTGATTAAACTGGTAGGTGTGTTGTGGTGCGATCGCCACAGATCAATGCAATTTACTCAGTTGTCGCCCATGACTACAAGTAGTTTGAAAATAACCACCATTTGTTTGAGGTCTGAGTTAAATTGAGAATTTTGCATTTTGCATATTTTATGAAGCACTCACGTTACATGCTTATAGGATTGTTCCTTAGTCTCTTTTTCAGTGTCATACCATTCTGGTCTAATTTTACCAATGCTGTGACGCCAACAGCTGTTGCACCTGTATCTGGTGTCTCACTCACCCAGGGTGTGCAAAAAAAGATCTTGGACAATGGCTTAACTGTACTCACCAAGGAAGTTCATACCGCACCTGTGGTGAGTGTGCAGGTTTGGTATAAAGTAGGCTCACGTAACGAAGTAAAGGGAGAAAATGGCATTTCTCACCAGTTAGAGCATTTGATGTTTAAGGGTACCACTGACCGTCCCGTGCAGTTTGGGCGGTTATTTAGTGCTTTAGGGAGTCAGTTTAATGCTTTTACTAGTTATGATGAAACTGCTTATTTTGGCACAGTGCCGCGAGATAAGCTGGAAGCACTGTTGACTTTAGAAGCTGACCGGATGGAAAATGCTTTGGTTGGATCTGAGCAGTTAACCAGTGAAAAACGGGTAGTCATCTCTGAGTTACAGGGGTACGAAAATTCACCCAGCTATCGGTTGGATCGAGCTGTGATGCGAGCGGCTTTCCCTAACCGAGCCTACGGTTTATCTGTGGGAGGGACAAAAGCTGATGTTGAGAAATTCACGGTGGAACAGGTGCGGAATTATTACCAAACCTACTACAGTCCAGAAAATGCGACATTGGTAGTTACAGGAGATTTTACCACAGAACCTGTACTGAAAGTGGTGAAAGAAACCTTTGGGAAGTTGGCAAAACGAGGAAAAAATGATAATGAGACAAGGAAACAAACAGTTTCATTATCCCCATCGGCTACCCCTGTCACCGAAAAAGCGCCAATTGTCCTCAAGCAGCCAGGAAGTGCGGCACTATTACAATTTGTGTATCCTTTGCCAGATATTCAGCATCCTGATGTACCAGCAATTGATGTCATGGATGCCATTCTCACAGGTGGACGTAGTTCTAGGCTTTACCAAGCTGTGGTGGAATCTGGATTAGCTAGTTCAGTGAGTGCTAGCGCTGCAGAACTGATTGAACCGGGTTGGTATGAGATTAACGCTACGGCGGCACCAGGTCGAGAGTTAAATAAAATTGCTGAAGTAATTCAGGAATCTTTGTCAAAATTCTCAGAACAACCAGTTACATCAGAAGAAATAAACCGGGCGAAGACCCAACTATTAGCTTCATTTGTGCTGGGAAACCAAGACATTACCAGTCAGGCGAGTCAATTGGGGTATAACCAAACTATTGCGGGAGATTATCGCTATGTAGAAAAGTATCTCGCGGCGATCGCCAAAGTTACCCCAAAAGATGTACAACGTGTGGCGAAAACTTACCTGACTCCAGCTAAACAAACCATCGGTTACTTTGAACCAACTCAAGCTGATGGTAAACCAGGAACTTCTAATGGTGGTTCTGGTCGCACTGTTGAGAACTTTAGCCCCGGTAAGCCTGTAGATCCAGCGGAACTGGCTAAATATCTTCCTCCCGCTACCTCGTCTACTGTTTCTACCAAACAATCCCTACCAGAACAGTTTACCTTGGCCAATGGCTTACGGGTCTTCCTGTTACCTGACCACAGTGTACCTACAGTCAACCTCAGCGGACAAATCGACGCGGGAAATGAGTTTGATGGTAATCAAAAAGCTGGACTAGCGAGTTTGACAGCTAGCAACTTAATGAATGGGACGCAGACTAAAAATGCTTTGGCTTTGGCGAAAACTTTAGAAGATCGAGGCGCTTCTTTAGACTTTAGTGCTGGGCGTGAAGGAGTTAGCATTGGCAGTCAGGGATTATCAGCTAACTTACCGATTTTAATTCAAACCTTGGCAGATGTCGTCCAAAAAGCGACCTTCCCCGCTGATCAACTGGAACTAACTCGCCAACGGGCTTTAACAAGTCTGAAAGTACAGCTTGATGACCCCAGGGGATTGGGAAGACGGGTATTTCAGCAAGCAATTTATCCAGAAAATCATCCGTTCCACAGCTTCCCCACTGCTGAAAGCTTAAAGAGCATTACTCGTGACGATGTGCTACGCTTCTATCAGCAACATTACCGACCAGATACGACGACGATCGCCCTGGTAGGTGACTTTGACCCAGTTAAGGTAAAAGCCTTACTCAATAAGACTTTTGGTAAATGGCAAGCCACAGGTAAGCCAGAGGTTCTCAATCTGCCATCGGTCAAATTGCCTGAAAGTTTAAAACAGCTAAATTCAGTAATTCCCGGTAAGGCGGAAGCTGTTACCTACATTGGCTATAACGGTATTTCTAGGAAAGATCCGCGTTATTATGCGGCGCTAGTGTTGAATCAAATTTTGGGTGGTGATACATTATCTAGCCGCTTAGGTACGGAGGTGCGCGATCGCCAAGGTCTTACCTATGGTATTTACAGTGGCTTTGCAGCGGGTGTCAATCCTGGCCCATTCTTGATTCAAATGCAGACTGCTCCAGGTGATGCTCAAAAAGCGATCGCCAGTACTCTCGCGTTACTCAAACAGTTACGTGAGCAAGGAGTCACTGAGGCAGAATTAAACACAGCAAAACGCTCAATTACCAACAGCTACCCAGTGGATTTAGCTAATCCCAGTGATGTCGCCAGCATTATTCTCAGTAACGCTGTCTACGGGCTATCACAAAAGGAACTCCGAGAGTTTCCCCAACGAATTGAAGGCGTAACTCTGACTCAAGTAAAACAAGCGATTCAGGAGTTAATTAAGCCAGAACATGTCGTAATTGTGACCGCAGGTCCTGGGGATACTGTGCCTAAAGGCGGCTGATAATTTCACGTATAGGCGCAAAGATTTACTTTGTGCCTATGCATAAGTTTGCACAAGACTTCAGACAAAAATCTAGGTATTTGTATTTTTATGTACTTGTTTTTAATGGCACCGGGTTAAAAAGTAACAATAGCAAACATACTATTTTATCCAACATCAGTGAGACAAGCACTCAATCAGGTTTTGGTGGTAGCGGTAGCGGCTATTACTACTGTCACAACAACAGCCTTCCCTGTTACGGCTGGGAACAATGATACTAAATGCGTCAGTCAAATTACTAATAAACCAGGCCATTTATTTTCAGGAGATTGTATTCCTAATGGGCTGTGGATTAACCCTGATTACGGCTTGGAATATGGACGATTGATGCGAATAGCGATTAAAGCAGCCGCAAGTCGAGATGATTATGATACAGCTTTTATTAATTTCTCTAGGGCGCAAGGGATTTCTGGCGTCACCGATTCAGAAGTCCGTCGTGGACTATTGGGGGCGATTTTGGCGAAAGCAATTCAGAAAAACCCTGTACAGGGCTATTCAGCTTCGCGAATGTGGCTACTAGTGACTGGGGAATTTGACAGTCGCGGGTAGGGGATGGGGGGACAATTAACGCAGAGAAGTGAGCTATGTGCGTCTTACGGCAGGGTAATTCACACTAAGCCAGAGCGTAAAGCGACAACGGCTGCTTGCACGCGATCGTCTACTGCTAGTTTATTCATAATCCCTCGGACGTGTGTTTTGACGGTGTTGGGACTAAGGTAGAGTTTTTCGGCTATTTGGGGATTGCTTAAGCCTTCTACCATAAGTTTCAACACTTCTAATTCGCGTGCAGATAGGTTGGCGGTGTTACCTTTAGTTGCAGGAGGTCTAAGATGATCTATTACTTGTCTTGCAATTTGGGGATCTAGGTAAGTTGCGCCATCAATTGCAGTCGCGATCGCGCTTAATAGTCGCTCTACACTCGCACCTTTGATACAATATGCATCAGCACCGCTAGATAGGGCGGCAATAATTTCTGTTTCTGTTTTGTGAGATGTTAGCATCACTACATGAGTTTTTGGCAATGCGGCTTTAATTTGCTGTGTCGCCGCAATCCCATCCAGTCGCGGTAAGCCAATATCCATGACCACAATATCAGGTTTTAGTTGCAGTGCTGCTTGCACACCCAAATAACCATCTTCCGCTTGTCCCACAATCTCCAATTGGGGATGAGCCATTAATGACTGTTCTAGTCCTAGTTGCATCATCGGATCATCTTCAACGATTAACACCCGCAACCGGGGAGCATTGGTTAGCAGATTTAAGAGTGAACTAGTATCTGGGGACATTTTTGAGAGTGCTGAGTGGGGGAGTGAAAGACAAGTGACAATCTATCCCCCCATTTTCCCATGATCTACTCTTCCACGCGATACCCCAAGTCTGCTAAACTGGCGCGAGACTGGCGCCATTTTGGTTGGACTTTGACGAACAATTCTAGGTAAACTTTACCAGCAATTAACTTTTGAATTTGTTCGCGAGCTTCACTACCTATTGATTTGAGCATTGAACCGCCTTTACCAATCAGAATTCCTTTTTGAGAATCTCTCTCAACATTTATGGTAGCGAGTACACGGGTAATGCTTGGGGTTTCTTCAACTAGATCAATTGCGATCGCTACTGAATGGGGAACTTCTTCCCGAGTCAACAGCAAAATCTGTTCGCGAATCAATTCGCCCATAATAAAGCGTTCTGGCTGATCGGTTACTAAGTCTGGTGGATAGTAGTATGGGCCAGTATCTAAATTTTGAATTAATAAGTTTTGCAGTTGTGGCAAACCGACACTAGTTTTCGCAGAAAATTCTACTGTCAGCCATTTATAAGTCTCAGCTAACTCTCTGTAACTCTCATCTATTTGCTGGGAATTTGCCGGTTTTTGGTCAATTTTGTTCAAACCCAAAATCACTGGTGTTTCACTACGAGTTAGCAAATCCGCAATAAAGCGATCGCCTGATCCACATGCTACTGCTCCATCGACTACAAATAGCAGTACATCTACAGATTCAATGGCAATTTTGGCATTTCTCACCAGCACTTCCCCCAATTGATGATGAGGTTTATGAATTCCTGGTGTATCGACAAAAATCAGCTGCGCTTCTGGGGTAGTTAAAATCCCTCGCAATCGATTACGCGTAGTTTGCGCTACTGGTGATGTAATCGCAATTTTTTGCCCGACTATTTGATTCATTAAGGTGGATTTACCGACATTAGGACGGCCAATAATGCCGATGAACCCTGATTTAAATTCAGGAGGAGCTTGGGGAATGGATACTTCTCCTGAAAAAGAGAAGATGTCATTATCAATACTAGTCACCTTTAGCTCCACCGTCATATTTTATAGTTGGGATAAGTTGTTTTTTTTCTGAAGCACAAAACAAACATAAAATCACCCTGGCATTTTTAAGGGAACTGCTTTTATTTCAGTTTAATCTACGGCTAAATATATTTCGTTTTCTGTCAAAAAAAAGAGATATAAGCACACACAATTCTGGAAATCATCTCTACTTGAGGATATTACTCTCATGCAAATGCGCTATTCTGATTGTAGTGCATTGTGTTGTGAATACTTAAATTTGGGGTATGGGGTATAGGGCATAGGTTATGGGGCATTGCTAGAAAACTAGAAAAATGCATTCCTTAATTTAGTCGGCTTTATTGTCGCTGTTCTATATTATTTGGTGAAATCTATCGATTTACGTTGATAAACCAAAGCATACACTTAAGTATATCGCTATTGTTCAGAATAGCAATTTGGTTAAAACCCCTCATACCATAACTATTGATGTTGAACTCGTTGCCAGTGGGAATTAGCACAAATTTGTTACAATATGTAAATATAGCTGTAACCCTTACCAATGACTAGTGGTTCACCACACAAACTAAGTACAGCTTGGCGTAAAATCGTGGCCAATTGAAGATAGATATTTAAACGCAGAGGTTCAGGTAAGCGCAGAGTAACGCTGAGAATTCGCTACGAATTAATGAAATACTGTACTAAGGGACTGACAAATAAAAAAACATCCAATAATTTCTTGTGGGGTGCGTCTCGCCCGCCTTTGTCTACGGGCGGGCAAGATGCCCACCCCACAAGATTGGATAATTTATTTCTTGGAAATCCTTAAGCTTAGTATGAAGAGAGCGATTTATCGCTCTCTTAGGACTTTAGTCCTAACTACAAACCAAGCATTGTTCCTTTGGTGGACTACTACTACTACTAAACGATTCCTAAGACAAACTCACCTTGATTAACTGCCTGATTGGTGGAAACATCATAAACTAACCCCTCTTGTTCCGCACAGATATCAAGCACAATCGGTAATTGATTTTCTTTATTAAAACTGAGTATTTGATAGAGTCTGTCTCCCTTCTTGACTAAACAACCTAATTGCAATCTAGCTTGAATCATTCCACCAGCGATCGCATAATATTTTGTGATCTTACTTCTGGCTGTAAACATCATTTCTTTCGATGTAATCTGTTCTGGAGGTAAACCAGAAATTTGCAATACACCTTTTTGCACTAAATAATTTTTTATCCCCCGAAAACCTTGAGTAACTGAATCAGGATGCATCTGCATTCCCGCACCAAGTTCCAGTGTCCACGCTTCGACATCAAACTTAATTTCTCTCCCCAATTGTGCAAAACAAGCTTCCAGCGCTAACCAAGGTTTGATAAATGCTTCATCAAAGGCATCACCATCATAAGTATCGAGTAAAATTCCGCAATCGAGCAGAAAGTATTTGGCACTATCTTCTCGATTGCGGAAGTAATAAAGGTAGTTTAATCCTTGATTGGTCGAACTGTGTAAATCAATCAAATAATCTGCGTCTAAACTCAGAGATTGTAATTGGTAGCGAAATAACTCAGTGTATGGCACACCACGAGAAGAATTAATTTTTTGTAAAGATTTGGCAAATTTTTGTTTAATTGTAGTTAGATACTGTTGTCGGACGACCTCTTGATCAATATGAAGTTGAGATTTAGTAAAGGCTACTAAATCATCAGCTTCTTTTTCGTAGTCCCAGAAAATACGGTTCCAGTCTTTGGCTTCGTAAACGCAGTATCTACCAGGAGAGAAGTGATGAGAACGCTCATTAGTCCCCATAGGATTACAAACGGGAAGTAGCCAAATTTCTCCTATTAAATCATCAGGATTTGTTGTTAACAAAAATTCAATTAGCTGGTAAATAACTGCATTACCAGCAATTTCTGCACCATGTAGATTTGATTGAATGTAAACTTTTTTACCAGAATGAACGCCAATGAATTTATAAACTTGTAAATGTAGGCGATCGCCTGAAGCCATTTGACGTAAATTAATAGTTTCAATTTGGGGTTGCATATCAAGAATCTGGTCATCCTGAATTCAAAGCTAGGCAACCTTAAATTATTGCTAGTACCCTTGTCAATAGGAGTGCTGAGTCAGGAGCGATAAATCGCTCTCCTCATACTTAAGCATTGTTGATGTGGTAGACTACATAAAGTGTGAAAAATTTACAATTCTTAATATATTTGTCTTGACTTAAGTTGCATAAACTTGCATAATAAAAAAGCAAAACATTTTTATAAAACTAAGTTATACTAAAAAAAGCTTATTTTATAAGTGTTCTGGGGTTATAGCGCAGTTGGTAGCGCACTTCAATGGCATTGAAGGGGTCAGCGGTTCGAAATCCGCTTAGCTCCATTTGTAGATTAAATAATTAGAGATGACATGCTGTGACTTTGCCGCAACGTCAAGCTTATGCTTGCAAGAAGCAGTGGCAAGGTTATGCTGCCAAACCAATTTCTCTTCGGGCTGCTTTAAGGGGATTGCGAACTTCTTGATCACGAAAACATCCAGGTTTAGCCAATAGTTTTGAAATAGCTGCCTCACTAGGATAAATACCCTCAATGTGAATAGGTAAGACTTTTATTATATTCCCTATTTCCTCAAATTATTATCAATAAAATCAGTAATTTCCTGATAAAAAACCTGCCCCTTTTCTCGACTGCTATTTGCAGTTACTAATAATCTTAAAATTTCCACCAATGAAGTCATAACAGCATCACAAACCAAGTCAAAAAGCTCACCTAAATCATCTTTGTTTTGTTGTCCGTAAGCCAAAGCGTTAATATAATTATTGCGAATTTGATTGTTAATCACCACAATGGGATATCCTGCACGAATTAACAATCAATTCATTAATAATCTAGCCGTTCTCCCATTCCCATCCCGAAAAGGATGGATCGAGACAAAACGATAATGAGCCATTGTTGCATATTCTATTGGATGGAGTGTTAAAGCAGCGTCTGAATTCAGCAAAATTACAAAATCTGCCATTAATTGAGACAGTAAATAATGGGGAGGATAAAGATAATTTGTTCCTGCTGCCATCACCTCCAGCGTCCGATAACAACCCGCTTCATCAGGGTTAATTTTCCTCAGAATCAGATTGTGAATTTGTTTAATTTCCCATTCATTAATTTCTGTATCTTTTTGGGCTAAACTCTCAATTCGCCACCATATCGCGATCGCACTGCCTCAACTGTGCCGCTACAGCCGCAAAATCAATGTCCTCCTCCTCCTCAAACGTATCTACATAAGGGTGATGCAGCATAGCTGCACAAAGGCAAAATCAGCCTGAGAAGATGGCGCTAACTTCCCATACTGACTAAAGCGATCGTCCGACTCAAACAGCTTATTCGCACTCCACTGCGCCG
>CAVYXS010000185.1:0-7694 GCA_963772205.1 uncultured cyanobacterium | reverse complement strand
TGTATGTATACACTGATAGATTACGTATTGCTATAGAGCTACTAATTATTGGTGTACTAATAAAGAAGAGAAAACCTGCAATAGCAATCAGCCATACTTTTGCTTGTAGTCCTACAACTACAATGCACAGTCCACTCAGAAACATAGACATAAATAAAGAATTGATATTGCTCAGGGATTCCCCCCAAATGGTTAAAGCTAAACTACCGAAGAGTGTGCCACTACCGCCAATAGACATTAAGAAGCCCATTACAGTAGTTGAAGTAAAAGACATAACCAAAGGTACAGTCAGTACTCCGACAAAAGCAAACAGAAAGTTGATCAGACCAAAAAACATTATTAGCCCTAAAATTCCTGGTTGTGTCTTAATGTAATTCCAAGCAAAAGCAATTTCAGATAATAGGGAAGTTTTCTCTAAAAGATCTTTAGTGGTTGTAGTTTGAGGTTCAGGGAACTGAATGAAAAAGAGTATGATTAAGGAAAAGATAAAGGTAGCTAAGTCAGTAAGAATAATACCCTGAATTTCAATTGTTGCGATCAATAGACCACCGAGTAAGGGAGATATTAGTTGAGCTATGGAGGAACCAAGATGAACTAGACCATTTGCTCGAGCTAGTTGTTCTTTGGGAACCAGCAATGTTATAGCTGTGGTGTAGGCTGGTAGCTGACAAGTAGTGCAAATGGAATTGATGCTACTAATTAAGTAAATATGCCAAATTTCTAGATTACCAGTAATGAATAGTATTCCCAGTACTCCTATACATAAACCTGAACCTAGGTCACTGATGAACAGAACCCACCGCTTATCGAAGCGATCCACAAGGGTACCCAATACTGGAGACAATATGACACTTGGTAAAGTCGTTGACAAAGTAGTCAGCGCTAAATCTGTGACTGATTCAGTATGTTGATATATCCATATACCTAGTGCAAAGCCAGTGATACTAGAACCAATAGTTGATATAAATTTTCCAAACCAGATTGGAATGAAAGTTTCTATACCATTAAGAGTACGTGATTCCATTAAAGGAAAAGCCTTGTATAAACAATACCTTCATTATTTTACGAAAAAAATCCCAGATTACAAATTAGGTGTATTTGATTTTTAGCCTAAAAGCTACAAGTCTACGGACTACAAAAAACAAAGCCTACCTAGGTAGGCTAGAACATGTTTCTAGTATTTATTCCTGTTTTGCTGGAATGTGTCCAGTGATTTTTTGGATTTTCTTCCAATCTCTAGTAACAATGTCCGCGACAACTCTGATTATTTAGTTGACTTACCAAAGTTTTCGATTTACTGATTTTGGAAATTTAAAAGTGCCTAAAACCTGACCAATATAATTCAGCGACGCCAAAATTGTAGCAGGGAGGTGACTAGTTGGTAAGTCATTTGTCCAGTGGGAGGTAGACCGTAAAGGCGATATTCAAAGGGTCTTTGTAGTATACCATGCCATAAGAAATCTCGCATTAAGGCAAACCAGATGCTCGGACTACCCATACGGACGATAATTTTAAATTGATCCATAGGAGTCTGAGCTATACCGTACCAGCATGTTAGCGTTATCGACCTTTCTGAAGACTTGAGATAATGCCACCATCCCTTAGGTATGAATAGCACATCTCCGGCTTCCAGGAAACCATCCAGGAAAGTGACATTTTTCAGCTTAGGTTGGACTTTGATGTCTGGATTTTCACATGCAACTTGGCTTTTAGTGTGATTGTCAGCGAATGGATAGAGATTGGGAGAATTTTCTGGAGAAACCAAAACAGCCTTCTTAGTTCCATGTATTTGCACTAAAAGGTTGTCTGATCCAGTCATAGTGTAGTCCAGAGCATGTGGATGATCCTACCCATAGACCAGTGAGGTGTAGATTCCATGCTCCTAATTCTTGAAAATTATAATCATTATGAAGCTCTTCAAAAGAGTTCATATTTACCTGATCAAAGTAGCAACTATTCCCAGATTCCATCAACTGAACAAACTCGCCAATTGTCATTTCCTGACGGTGATTTTTATCTTTGTATACATATGGAACTTCGGCGTCGGGTAGATTAATTTTGGGAGTAATTTGGATATCTTTGTACTTAGCTGCAAAATATTGTGGTGTCCAAGATTTAACAGCAGACCAAGATACTGCAGCACCTTTTAAGATCACAGGCTGCATTGGTATAGCATATTCGCGCTGAAACAATTCCCGATCAAATTTTTCCAAAATAGGAAGTGGGATGCGCTTAGGCTGTACATTATCATCTAGTTGAGTTTCTTCTCCAAACAGACCATCTTTGGCAATGGTTTTTATCATAATGATTATGGCAAATGATGACTAGAAGACCAATTATCTATAGATTGCTCAGGGTACTAAAAATCTGTCGTTTATCATCTTTAAATTCTCTGCGATCCGTGCATAAATCTCGAATTATCAATCATTGCTAAATCACCAGCTTGCCATGATATCTTATTCATCAATTTATCTGTGATTTTTTTTATTTCATCAATCACTTGATCTGGAACAAGTGAACCATCTGCAAAAGCTGCTTTTCCTATTCCTGCATACTGTGGCAAGAGACTGTTGGCAAAGGCATCATGATTACCATACTTGGTTTTCACCACAGGGGAGCAAGTATATTCCATTCTAATAGATTCATCTTCGTTAATCTGGTATGTTACACCTTCAACAGTATCTAGCATTAGCTTAATATCTGCTATACCCGCATCCGGCGAAACAAATCTCTTCAATATCTCAAAGGGGATATTCTCATAAACAAAATTTAGTTTTTTAGAAAGAAATAACTCTTTTGTTTCCTCACTCAGTTCTTTCCATACTTCTACACCATCGCAGAATATAGTTTCACCATCCTGTGCTGCTGGTACAGCACAGCAAAACCAAATAACATCGGGGCGAAATGGAGAATATGCGTGTTCACTATGGACAACACACTCGCCCATTCCTGGATCTACAAAATGGATAAATTGATCCGAATCAACTTTGGGTCTGACATAATCTTGCACAAATTTAGAACTGAACAATTCGGCAAATTTCTTCATTTGGTCGTGAGTAACCCCAAAGCTTTTAAAAAGAAGAACTCCTGATGATTTGAACATCTCCATAATTTCTGTCACAGGGAGATGAAAAATATCTTGATAATCGTCACTACGATAAATTATCTTTCCAGTACCAGTTCCTAGTGACTCAATTTTAGTTTTTAATGACTGAAGTTTAACCATTTTTCCACCTACTAAAATTTTGTATCAAAACTTATCATGTCAAAGAAAAACCTAAGCTTCAGACCTGATAATGACAATAACTATCGAAATTCAAAAGGATGAAAACTTAATTACCTGGAAGGTCTAATGATTAGAACTAAAAGCGAGAGACTGTCAAATACTATTCCCCATATAAGTAAGTCGGCACTAGAAAACCAATGTATGTTTAGTTTTGTAAAAACTATGTAATTACCTATTCTTAAGGTATTCTATCGCTTTACATTTCGTTACATAGATTGATTTTTTAACGCCGACTTACTTCCTAAAAAATGACCGATTAATTTGAAGCAGCCAAAGCAGAGGTCTCTCGCTTACACGCCAAGAGTATATCTCCCCAAAATTGCTCCCAAGCCCTTTGAAGCAACCACTTTTGCGTGTCAAAGGCTTGATTCTGTTCCGGAGTAAAGGTTTTGCGCGCACGCTGAACTATCGTTGCTGCTACAGCAGTATGGTCAATTTCTACCTCGGCGTGCAAAGTGAAAAATTCCAAGTCTTCTTCTGATAAACCCATACCCCGCAAAATTCCCAGCAATGGTGCATAAGTATCGACTCCCGATCCTTCCACAAATTGATAGGTAGCCAAAGCACAAGGCAATGAACCCCCAAATCCCTTGTCAAGTTCGCAAGCATACCAACGGACACCCTCAACTACCTTATCAGCAGCAAGGGGCAAATTGGTGAGATCAACACCCACAGCTTTCGCAAAACGCTCGAAAATGACCGAGTGTACACTGTTTTGCTTCCCTTGTCCTAGTTCCTGATACAACATATCCGCCAGGAAAACCAGTGACTCTCGGTCATATGCGGGAACAACTGAAAATAGACGTGCAAAAGATACCGCCTGGTTTATGGAAAAATAGTGATAATTTTCACTGAAAACCCTTAGTGCCGGAAACGGATCATTCTGTTGTTTCATCCATTCCAACCATAGTAGCTCGTTATGTGTTGTTCTACTTGGAGTTAAAGACGATAGTTGCAATCCTGAAACCATAACTTGAAATTTGTAAGGTGTATTTAGTTCGATACAAATCAAGACTTACGCAATCTAGAGTAACAGGCTTACCTTCCTCCTACATTACATGAGTAATCATCCTCATGATAGAGGCTCATTAATCGCATTGCAACACAACAAAACCTATTAACTAACTGTGATTAAACTGATTAAACTTTATCAGTCAGTAGTTTTCTTTAAGCTAGGTTAAAACAAAACTTCCGTTGCTCCAGAAAAGCAATAATTCTGATCCAAGAATTAATCACAGTAACACTGTGCCGATAAGTACTATTGTTAAGCAATAAATGCTCTAAGCAATGCGATATCTTGAATGTAAACTACTAATTTATTCGTAAAGAACGTAAGTCCTAATTACTATAGCACTCTGATTTGTTTTTGCATAGTTGTTGGGTTGGAAAAATTTATTCCTCAATAATTGGTGTAAATTTTAGTAGAGGTTAATCCGATATCCCTGCCATGACTGTCTAATAAGTGTTGTTAATTTTAAAAACTACAGCACTTACCAGCCATAAAAAGTTAGTGATACTACTTTCAGTATTTCATTTTTTTTCAACCTCTCAGAGCAGTATAAACATTTATGAAGTAATACGCTATTTGTATTACTTAATAGTAAATAATTATTAGCGTAGGCGTGGCCCACTCCTGGTATTGCTCTGCTGTTAAAAATTTTTTGGTGTTTCGCATTATGTTTGAATCTCAAACTTCTAAATACTGATGAGACAGCAAGATAGACTGGTGAGAGCTTCGTCCTAAAGAATTCTTGATAGTTTGCCAAATCAGACCAGGTATCTGTGCCACCAATCGCCTTCCCGGTGGTGTTAAATACTCTTTAAAAGTCGTCTTCCACCAGAAGTTTATAGAAATATTTAGCTGATCTTGAGAGTAAACTTGGTGCCACCAAAAAGCGGGAATAAACAACATTTCACCTGGTTCCAGTAGACATTCCATATATTTTGCTTTTTGAAATTTAGGAAATTTATCAATGTCAGGTTTGTCAATATTTAATTGACTCATGTGTGGTATCTTTGAATATGCGGGAAAAGGATATAGTAGAGCAGTTTGTTTTGGTTCAAACAATACAATCCGCTTTCTACCACGCACCTGACATAACAAATTTTCTGACATATCGTGATGTAATGGTGAGACATTACCACCAGTACCCATCCAGAGATTTGTAATCATGAATAACTTTTTATCAATATAATCTGGAACCTCAATATCTGGAACCAGTTCTGGAAATATGATTGTAATTGGACTTTGCTGGAGATAATAGTATTCGTCATTTGTTTTTTCCTGGACAATCCAATCCGTAAAGTCAGTAAAATTCATTTTTTTGCTAACTATAGTAAATCCAGCTTCTGGAGCAACATTAAATATTTTGTTTTTGGAAACGTGAACATTAATTTCTTTATTACCTACAACTGTATTCAAATAATCAATTGACCAGAAATAAAATGCTTTCCAATTAGTCATTTTTCCAGTAATAATCACTGGTTTTCTAGAGGAGAGTATTTTTTGTTTAAACTGCTCTGGAGTAGGTTTATGAATCCGCTCAATTTGATTGACTGATGTTAGATTAAATTTATTTGTTGCCGTGCGATTCATTATTTTTAATCTAGTTGTTTACTTGTGGATTGCTTGTTCAGATAAATGCATTAGTTATTTGAAATATTATTGCCCCTAAGGTTACAGACCCTAGGCTAAAGCAATAAAATAGGGGTAAGAAAAATGAGAGTTATAAATTAACAATATTGATTGTTCATCAAGACCTTTTTTATGGCTTCAGCAAGATGATGTACATCAGGTTGTTTCAAAATACTTTGATGATCACCAATGACGGGATAAATATTCACTTTTCTATGAGCTAATTTTTCCCAACCTACAGTCGGATCATTAGGAAATTGTGCTGTCAGCCCTTGAGTTTTAAATAGAGAAACTGAAGATTTAATTGGTTGGAATTGATAACCAAGAATAGCCTGAGAATTGGCTTTGTAAACATTCATGAAACCAGTCAGTAAATTTTTGCCAGCGTTAGGTGGAATTAGTTCATGCTTACGTAAAACTTCTAGTACATACTCCAATTGTTCTGCTGATTCTAGAGTTGAAAGTTCCTCTAGTGAAACATTTATTGTTTCATTCATATAAAGTCCAATTTGCTCAACAAAGAAGTTAAGAAGACCGGTGTCATCCGTCAATGATAACTCTAATTCACCAGTAGATAAGGGAGGATGGGTATCGATGATCAGCAGATTTTCAACTATTTCTCCAGATGCTTCTAATTGAGAAGCCATTTCAAAAGCCACTAGTCCACCGAAAACGTGATCACCAAGGTAATAGGGACCTTGAGGTCTGATTTCTCGAATGATAGCCAGATAAGTGGAAGCCATAGCTTCAATGGAGTTTAAGGGTTGTTGTTTTCCGTCTAAACCACGGGCTTGTAGAGCATACAGGGGTTGTTCTTTACCCAAAGTCTGAGCCAGAACAGAGTAGGACAAACCATAACCACCATGTTGGTGTACTAGAAATAGAGGTGGTCTATCGCCTTTGCTTTGAAGAGGTATCAGAAGTTGAGAGTCATTTGCTTCGTACTCCCTTTCCAGCATTACAGCTATTTTCTCTATAGTACCTTCTCGAAATAAGATTACCAAGGGAAGACTGTATCCTAAATGATGTTCGATGTCCGCTAACAAGCGAATTGCTAGTAGAGAATGACCACCTAAGTCAAAGAAATTTTCCGTGACACCAATGGGACTAATCTGGAGTGTTTCTTCCCACAATTGTACTAATTTCTGCTCCAGTGGCGTCCGGGGTAAAACTTGTTTGTCGGAGCGGACTTTAGTATTTGAGTTAGCATCTGCTAAAGCTTTGCGATTAACTTTGCCATTAGGCATCAAAGGCAAAGTATCTAATACAACAAATTTACTAGGTATCATGTAGTCAGGAAGCTTTTCTTGTAAGAAGCGGCGTAGTGCGTTCGTAGACAAGACTTTTTCTTCAGAACTGGTAATATAAGCTACTAGAGACTTATCCCCTGGTTTCTCTTCATTAACTAAAACCACAGATAAACTTACGGAAGAATGCTGGCAAATTATAGTTTCAATTTCACCTAATTCAATGCGGAAACCACGTATTTTGACTTGATGATCAATCCGTCCTAAAAAATCAATGTTGCCATCTGGGAGATAGGAAGCTAAGTCACCAGTTTTATACAAACGGCTACCTGGTTGATTGCTGAAAGGATTGGGGATGAATCTCTCAGCTGTTAACGCTGGAAGGTTAAGATAACCACGGGTTAGTCCCACACCATCAATATAGAGTTCACCAGGAATCCCCACAGGTAATGGCTGCAAAGCTTAATCCAAGATATAAAATTGGGTATTGGCAATTGGACGGCCAATAGAGATTTGTAATGGCCCT
>CAVYXS010000184.1:0-29306 GCA_963772205.1 uncultured cyanobacterium | reverse complement strand
TCAGCAACGTTAACAGTGATAGTCATTTGTTTTGGTAATTGTTAATTCCCAATATTTCTTAAGATAACACCAAATAGAAAGCGCTGTGAAAGCTTTAAATGTTAGACTTTACAAGTCTCGATGCGAGAGAAGAGATCCAGAAAAAACTCCTTCCGCCCACAAGTATCTTCTCCCATGCAACCCCAATGAGCCCACAAAGGGAGGTGTCCGACTGGGGCAGTCATTCTAAAGATTAGTTGAGATCTATCTCTTATCCATCTGCCTTCCAATCTCCATCCTACGCGATCACCTAACTTAATCCAGGCTTCGTCCTTCCAGGCATTTGTCTGATACTTCTGATACTTACCGTCTGGCTTAACGCTAACGCTCAAGAAAATTTCGTTTTGAACACTGAAGCCAAAGCGTCTATTGCTATATGTTACCCATAGGCGGTCAATTGTGCGGAGGTCAGTACATGGGAAGTTTAATAGTTCTTTGTGTTCAATGTAATCATTTTTTTTATGCCCTACCGCTTGAAGCATTACGACAATGGTTTCATAATCAGCGTCTCTCCAGTTCCCTGCTGCTAGCAAGTCGCGCAGTTTGGTATAGTCTACGCCTTTCTCTGAACTGAGGTCATCTTCATTTTGTTCCTCCCCTCCTCGCTCGCGCTTAGGGGTTGGGGGTGGGGTAACACGCGCCTCAATGACTGCAATATCCTCATCTCTAAGTTGCAAAACTTGCTGTAACCGCTTCAATTCCTCCCATGTATGCTGACTCAGCGTCCCTTGATCCTGAATCGCCTCAGCTAATGCTTCTTCGTATTCCCTGAGATTCTCTTGATACTTGCGGTAAGGTTCCAAAACTTCGGTTTCAATTTGGGCTACTACCTCAACTGACAAACCCAACTCACCCTGCCGAAGTATCAGAATGCGACGACCCACAACCGAAATCTTACCTTCTCTAGCCCATCGCTCTACTTCCTTACGGTACACCAATTGAGGATCGCCTACAGGAGCTTTCGCTAACTTAATTTTAAAGCCTTCTCTAACAGCATAAATTTCTGGCTTCATCGCTGGCGCTGCTTCCTGCACTTTTTTATAGGCATATTCATGCAGTTCATCAACAGAAATCATGCCATCATCATCAGTATCAGCCGCGCCTGTCTCAATCCCTTCCACAATGTAGCGGGTGTAAACTGATAACTCTACCCCTTCTTGTTCAAAAGAACGCTGAGTAGAAGTGGAAGAAGTTAGTACCGCCCGTCCTTCTCCTCCCAGTTGATTCTTGATATCTACACTATTATCACCTTTTGCCTTCATTCCTTTAGGAAAAGCACCGCTATAACAACAATCAAGAATAATTACCTGTCGCCGAGAACTGCTATTTTCCATCATCCCATGTATCAGACTGGCAGCAGTGGCGGTAGTTTGAATAAATTCACCCGTAGGATTTTGACGTGTTTCGCTAGTTGCTAAATATAGGTTGTAATGTTTATCCGTAATCCCGTGTCCAGAGAAATACAGCAATAGTAAGTCATCCTTTTGACGACCAAAAAACAAAGTTTCAATTGCTTCTTCCATTATCTGACGTGGGGGATTTTCCAACACTGTAATATCAGCATTGGCAAAATCACCCATTTCTGAGTGCTGTAAGACTCGCTGCATTGCTTTGACATCTTGTACAGCCCCAGGTAAAGCATTTAACCCTGGTTGGTACTCGCTAATTCCAATCAGCAATGCTAGCTTTGCCATGTACCTATTTAGACCTTTGTAATTTCTTGTATAGCATTCACTGCTGCTTGTAATTCTTCGCGACTGTTGGCTTTGACCTTAACTTTCTTGCTTTCTCCACTTTGTTGGGTTAATTCTACTTCTATTTCAATGGATTTGTTACCTAAACGGTCGGTGAGAAAACTCCAAACTTGCTTGACACCTTGAGATTTCACCAAAGCAATCACTTTACCAACAACATAGCCTGTAATTGATTTGCTTCCCACTGGTGCATCCAATTCAATTACTCGGTTAACTGCTTCTACCTCATCGAGTTCTTGCAATTGTGTCAGAAGTCTTTCCGCTTCCTCGTCCTTTTCTTCTGCATCTAAATCTTCGTCAATAAATGTAATTGTCAGTTTAATATCTGATGTGTCTGCCATAGCAAATTGTGATTTTAAATACAATAAATCCAGGTAATATCCCCTTCGATAATACCAAGTTTTACGTAAATATAGCGCTTCTCAGTTTGATGCAATCCAAAATTATAGATTTCGCGTAGGGGCACGGCATTGCCGTGCCCCTACCAAGGTATTGGTATCATAGTTAAAGTGAAACGGTATATAGCAGTCCTAAATCATTCATGAAAAATTAGATCCCCGACAATTCTGCGAAGTCGGGGATCTGGACACCGCTAATTTATGCCTACGGCAGGCTACGCCAACACAACTCATTTAGGATTGCTATCAGCCAGCAAATATAGCGTTTACCGCCAAGCGTGAGGTTCCCTTGCGGTTTACAATTATATGGCTGAACCAGATTAAACAAGACCTGCCGCAATATTGCTCCCGAAATGTCAGACCCCCAAACCGTTAGTAATGCTGTTGCTAAACTCTACGATACCTATCCCTTTCCTCCAGAACCCCTGTTAGATGAACCACCACCAGGGTACAATTGGCGTTGGAATTGGCTTGCTGCTTACAGCTTTTGCACTGGACAAAAGCCACAAAACCAAAATATTCGGATTTTAGATGCTGGATGTGGTTCTGGAGTTGGTACTGAATACTTAGTCCATCTCAACCCCCAAGCGCAAGTTGTCGGTATTGACCTGAGTGCAGGTACTCTAGAAGTAGCAAAGGAACGCTGTAAACGTTCTGGGGCGAACCGCGTCGAGTTTCATCACCTCAGCTTGTACGATGTGGAACAATTACCAGGGGAGTTTGATTTAATTAACTGTGTGGGAGTTTTACACCACACCCCTGACCCAATTCGTGGTATTCAAACCTTAGCGAAAAAGTTAGCCCCAGGCGGCTTAATGCACATTTTCGTCTACGGTGAGTTGGGACGCTGGGAAATTCAACTCATGCAAAAGGCGATCGCACTTCTTCAAGGTGACAAGCGCGGCGACTATCGTGATGGTGTCCAAGTCGGACGACAAATATTTTCTTATTTACCACAAAACAATCGCATTGTCAAACGCGAAAAAGAACGTTGGTCAATGGAAAACCACCGGGATGAAAACTTTGCCGATATGTATGTCCATCCCCAGGAAATTGACTACAATATTGAAACGCTGTTTGAGTTAATTGATGCTTCTGGTTTAGAGTTTATTGGCTTCTCAAATCCTGGTTTCTGGCAGTTAGACAGACTTTTGAGCAAAGCACCAGATTTAATCGCTAGAACAAACCAGTTAAATCAACGCCAACGTTACCGCCTCATAGAATTACTAGATCCGGAAGTTAGCCATTACGAATTTTTCCTTGGTCGTCCTGGGCTGATCAAAGCCGACTGGTCAAAAGATAACACTTTATTGGCAGCAATTCCCGAACTTAATCCTTGTATTAATGGATTTCCCAGCCAATCTATATTTAATTACGATTACCAAATTGTTAACTTGTCCACACCAGAATTTGAGTTTCTGCAAAACTGTGATGGTAAATCTACCGTAGCAGAGATTTTAGCAGGTGTAGAATTCGGCTTAGATGGCGTCAGAAACCTACAGCAGCAGCAGTTAATTTTGTTGACACCAGCTTAATCATTTTGCCCAAAACACGCCCTAGCGTACTGATTTCACGGAAAATTAAGTTTTATGTAACCAGCTTTTCTCTTGGCAAAGAAAAAAAGTCATGACTACAATTGTGAAAGACTCACCTAGGAGTTATTACTGAAAAATTTCAACTTCGGAGTAATATTGTAGTATGAAATTAGCTAAAAACCTGAGCATCGCTGCTACAGGTGTTGCTCTGGCGCTGGCTGTTGTGAGCGCTAAACCTGCTCAAGCCGCCAGCGTCGATTTTGTTGGTCAATCATCTCCCGGCACATACAATTACGACATAGTGCCAAATCAACCCAATGAACAACTCGCCGGAGGTAGCTTCATTGCAATTTCAGGCTTGGTGGACGTAACTCAAGTAACTGGATTTAATCCATCATACCTGAATGGATTTATACTCGACCCTACTAATGTCGCTTTAATACTTAAAAAGGCGAATACCGCCATAGGTAACGCATTTACAGGATTGAACTTTTCCATAATTAGTTCAAGTCCAACACCAGGTTCTGTAACTTTCGCCATCTTAAATGGCAATAATAGTGTTGCAGCTGGTAATACCACAGGCCCTGCGGTTCCCGAACCTCTGACAATTGGTGGTACATTGTTAGCTATTGGCTTCGGCGTCTGGATGAAGCGTAAAACAGCAGAATCTCTTCAGAAAGCTGAGTAAATCAGCCATTACTACTGAGGACACTTAGTGGCTAAGAGGATGTAAAAACCACTGCCATGAAAAATTTAATATCATGCCCCAAGAACTGATATGTGACGCTCTTTTAGGGGCATTCATTATGGCACAGCGACACTGTACCTGAAATTTAGAGTGGACACCAGACAAACATTGAACGGTATCAAATATGAGCTTCTTTGATTGACACCGATTAGATGAAATTACTAACGCCCTCATCATATCAAGGCTAAAAAAATACGTATTAACTAGAAAAAACCGCAATATTGAAGTTTAAATTTTCCAGTTAGATAAATTCTCAATTTATCCCTCCATTCACCCCCTCCCCCCGCTTCCCAGCAAGGTGGAGACAAGTTAATTGTTTTTTCCTAAAGTATTGTTACCGCATCGTGATATGATTCAACTGGCTGAATGTGCAGTCAACATAATTCACTGTACTGGTTTCAAGTCCTGTGAGCTTGTCAGACGAATCGCTTGATCCCACGCCGACAACAAGACAAGATGCTCAGTCTGGTTTTGTAGACCCAGAACCAGTCAACTCCATGCAAGAGTTTTATCAACTCTTCGAGAAGTTGTTGAACATCACCCTTGTCCTGACGGGGATTATATTTATCTCTGTGTGGATTTTTTATTCCCTAAACACAGCCCTGAATTATTTAATAGGGGCGTGTGCAGGTGTGGTTTACTTAAAAATGCTAGCTAAAGACGTTGAGCAGCTCGGCAGCGACAAAACCCGTCTGAGTAAAAATCGTTTTGCTCTGATTATTGGGCCGATTATAGTAGCAAGTCAATGGCATGAGCTACAAATTTTGCCCATATTCCTGGGATTTCTCACTTACAAAGTGACGCTCCTCGTCTACATGTTGCAAACCCTGTTCATTCCTGATTCTTAAAAGTCAGGCTCACTAAAGACAATCCTCCCCTACTCGTTTTTTGGGGAAAAATCTTGAAGAATGCAAATGCTGAGTGTCTTAAACGCCTTTAATTCTTTTCCCCTCGCCGAATTGGAAGTAGGTAAACATTTCTACTGGCAATTAGGCAATCTCAAAATCCACGGGCAAGTTTTTCTCACTTCATGGTTCGTGATTGGTATTCTGGTAATAGCTTCACTAGCTGCCACTCGGAATATCCAGAAAGTTCCTGCGGGCATCCAAAATTTGATGGAATATGCCCTAGAATTTATTCGAGATTTGGCGAAAAACCAGCTGGGTGAGAAAGAGTATCGTCCTTGGGTGCCATTTATTGGGACATTGTTTTTGTTTATTTTCGTATCGAATTGGTCTGGAGCTTTAATTCCCTGGAAGCTGATCAAGCTACCTGAGGGGGAATTAGCAGCACCAACCAATGACATCAATACGACAGTAGCATTGGCATTGCTGACTTCTTTAGCGTACTTTTACGCGGGTTTTAGCAAAAAAGGTTTGGGCTACTTTAAGAAATATATAGAGCCAACACCTGTCCTGTTGCCGATCGCCATTCTCGAAGATTTCACAAAGCCCCTGTCCCTAAGCTTCCGGTTATTTGGAAATATATTAGCGGATGAGTTAGTGGTAGGGGTGCTAGTTCTACTGGTGCCTTTGTTTGTACCTCTGCCTGTCATGGCTTTAGGATTGTTTACCAGTGCCATTCAAGCCCTGGTTTTTGCTACCCTAGCCGGAGCATACATTCATGAGGCACTAGAGGGACATGGTCCAGAAGAGCATGAGGAAGCTCATTAGAGTACCTCAGTTGATGTAATGTTAGATTTTGGATGCTCATTTTGGATGCAATTGCCAATCTAAAATCGGAAATCTAAGCCCAAAAATTGTTCGTTTTGTACTCAAGGTCAGGAAAATCAAAATGGTTTCAGTAATTTCTGCTTCTTACATTTTTGCTGCAGTTGCAGGCGTTGATCCATTAGTTTCTGCTGCTTCAGTTTTGGCTGCTGCTTTAGCAATTGGTTTGGCTGCAATTGGCCCAGGTATTGGTCAAGGTAATGCTGCCGGTCAAGCAGTAGAAGGTATTGCACGTCAACCTGAAGCAGAAGGAAAAATTCGCGGTACTCTGCTGTTAACCCTAGCGTTCATGGAATCACTGACCATTTACGGCCTAGTTATTGCCCTAGTGTTGCTGTTCGCTAACCCCTTCGCCTAAAATCTCAAAGATTTTGTTAGTGTAGAGGCGTGAGCGATGTTTGGCGAACAGTGCTACCCCACCCTTCGGGAAACCCCTAGCCGCAAAGCGTCTCAGGGGACTGCGGAAAGCGACTGTGCGTCAAACCTCTGCTATGTCTCTACATCTGACAATTTGGGGATTTTTTTGAGTTGTTTTCATGTAAGTTGACCCCGGTTGGCTATTTGGGTCACAAGAACTATGAAGGTTGGATGATATTGCTGACCATGTAAACTGCTACTCCAGCCAAAGAGGAGAGAAATGTTTGATTTCGATGCTACCTTGCCTTTTATGGCATTGCAGTTCCTGTTGTTAGCAGCTTTGTTAAATGCAATTTTCTACAAGCCACTGACTAAGGTACTGGACGATCGCGATAATTACATCCGCACAAATAACCTTGATGCGCGTGAACGCTTGGCTAAAGCTGAACGCTTAACTAAAGAATATGAGCAGCAGCTAGCACAAGCCCGCAAACAGTCACAAGCAACTGTGGAAGCCGCGCAAGTTGAAGCTAAGAAAATTACTGCCGAAAAAATCGCCCAAGCGCAAAAAGAAGCTCAAGTTCAACGAGAACAAGCTGCTAGCGAAATAGAGCAACAAAAGCAGGAAGCATTGCATACCTTAGAGCAACAAGTTGACGGTCTTAGTAGGCAGATTCTAGAGAAATTATTGGGGTCTGCTCTGGTGAGATAGAGCGATACTTAAAACGGTGAACAGTGAACAGTCAAGAGTTATCAGTTATTAGCTGTATGGTAGAAAATGGCAAACCACAACCAAAGCTTTCGGTGCAATTGGTGTAGTGTTTAACCAGAATATCAACATGATAACTCATAGCTCATAACTGTTAACTAATAACTGATTCATATCAAGCGAGCAGCGCAGTCTAGATGGGTATTATGGGGACATTGTTATTACTTGCCGCAGAAGCACGCTGTTCAATCTGAAATAGCAGAAGCAGCAGAAGGGGGTTTTGGTCTAAACCTAGACCTGTTTGAAACCAACATCATCAACCTCGCACTTCTGATTGGCATATTATTCTACTTTGGACGTAAAGTTTTAACCAACATCCTCAACGAGCGACAGTCAAAAATTGCTGCCGAAATTCAAGAAGCAGAGGAACGCTTAAAAGCAGGACAAACTGCTTTAGCGCAAGTGCAAGCACAGTTGGTGCAAGCGCAAGCAGAAGCCGAACGCATCCGCCAAGCAGCCCTAGAAAATGCCGAAGCAGCCAAAGCAGCGATTTTGGCACGGGCAACGCAGGATGTGGAACGCTTGAAAGAAACAGCCGCAGCGGATTTAAACGCCGAAAGAGACAGAGCGATCGCCCAGTTGAAACAGCGGGTAGTCGCTCAGGCTTTGCAAAAAGTCGAGTCAGAACTCAGAGGCGGGATTGGAGACGATGCTCAACAAACTTTAATTGAACGCAGCATCGCACAACTGGGAGGCCGGGTATGACAAGTCAGATAGCAACCACCGAAGTAGCCCAGCCTTACGCACAGGCTTTGTTGTCCATCGCGCAATCCAAAAACCTCACAGAACAAGTAGGCGAAGATGCGCGGGTTTTGGTGAATCTACTCTCAGAAAATAGCCAGCTGCGAAACTTTATCGCCAACCCCTTTATTCAAGCTGAAGACAAAAAAGCAGTCATCAGACAAATATTAGGTGAAGGTGCTAACCCCAACTTACGCAATTTCTTGCTGCTGCTGGTAGACAAACGGCGCATAATATTCTTAGAAGCAATTCTCAAGCAGTATTTGACGCTGTTGCGGCAGTTCAATCAAACCGTATTAGCAGAAGTGATTTCGGCTATTCCTCTGTCAGAGGCGCAAGAGCAAGCAGTTAGACAAAAAGTCATTGCCATTACTAACGCTCGTCAGGTAGAACTAGAAACCAAGATAGACAGTGATTTAATTGGTGGCGTGATCATTAAAGTAGGCTCACAAGTAATTGACGCCAGTTTAAAGGGACAATTGCGCCGCCTTTCTTTGCGATTAACTAGTGGCTAGAAAATTAGGAGTTAGGAGTTAGGAGTTGGGAATTAGGAGTTAGGAGTTAAGTAAAAATTAATTGATTTCTAACTTTTATATTGTTAACCCATAACTCAGCAATAACTCTTAACTCCTAATTACTTCCTTCTTCCGACTCCAAAGCAATTAAAAATAGAGACATGAGCATATCAATTAGACCAGACGAAATTAGCAGCATTATCCAACAGCAAATCGAGCAATACGACCAAGATGTCAAAGTTGCTAACGTGGGTACAGTTCTCCAAGTGGGTGATGGTATTGCCCGGATTTATGGTCTGGAAAAGGCTATGGCTGGGGAACTATTAGAATTTGAAGACGGCACAATTGGTATCGCCCAAAACTTAGAAGAAGATAACGTGGGTGCGGTGCTAATGGGTGAAGGTCTGAGCATTCAAGAAGGTAGCTCTGTTACCGCTACTGGTAAAATTGCTCAAGTAGGTGTAGGCGAAGCCTTGGTTGGCCGAGTTGTAGACGCTTTGGGTCGGGCAATCGATGGTAAAGGCGAAATCAAAACCACAGAAAGCCGGTTGATTGAATCTCCCGCACCTGGTATCATTGCTCGTCGCTCGGTACACGAACCAATGCAAACGGGGATTACCGCTATCGACTCCATGATTCCCATCGGTCGTGGTCAACGGGAATTGATCATCGGTGACCGTCAAACTGGTAAAACAGCGATCGCCATTGACACAATCATCAACCAAAAATCAGAAGATGTAATTTGTGTCTACGTAGCCATCGGTCAAAAGGCTTCCACCGTGGCTAACGTGGTGCAAACCTTACAAGAAAAAGGCGCTATGGACTATACCATTGTCGTCGCCGCCAACGCCAGTGACCCCGCTACCCTACAATTCCTGGCACCCTACACAGGCGCAAGCATTGCTGAGTACTTCATGTACAAAGGCAAAGCTACCCTCATCATTTACGATGACCTCTCCAAGCAAGCCCAAGCTTATCGCCAAATGTCCTTGCTGTTACGTCGTCCACCAGGACGGGAAGCTTACCCCGGAGATGTATTCTACATCCACTCCCGCTTGTTGGAAAGAGCAGCTAAACTCAGCGATGAATTGGGTAAAGGTAGCTTAACCGCCCTGCCAATTATCGAAACTCAAGCAGGTGACGTTTCGGCATACATTCCCACCAATGTAATTTCCATTACCGACGGTCAGATATTCTTGTCTTCAGACTTGTTTAACGCTGGTATCCGTCCCGCTGTAAACCCCGGTATCTCAGTATCCCGCGTAGGTTCGGCAGCCCAAACCAAGGCAATGAAAAAAGTTGCCGGTAAGATTAAGCTCGAACTCGCCCAATTTGACGACCTGCAAGCCTTCGCGCAATTTGCTTCCGATTTGGATAAAACCACACAAGACCAGTTGGCACGAGGTCAACGCTTACGGGAACTGCTCAAACAGTCACAAAATGAGCCTCTGTCTGTATACGAGCAAGTAGCAATTCTTTACGCTGGCATCAATGGATACTTAGATGATATTGCTGTAGAGAAAGTTACTACCTTTACCAAAGGTCTGCGGGAATACTTAAAGACAGGTAAACCCCAATACGCCCAAGCAGTGCAAGCCTCAAAAGCACTGGGTGATAGCGAAGAAGCAGCCTTGAAGGAAGCCCTAACCGAATACAAGAAAATCTTCAAAGCAGCGTAACTTAGTCAAGAGTCAAAGGTCATTGGTCATTGGTGAAAAACTAATGACTAATGACTAATGACTCAGGACAAATGACTCAGGACTCAGAACAAAATTATGGCCAATCTTAAAGCAATACGCGATCGCATTCAGTCGGTCAAAAACACCAAAAAAATCACCGAAGCCATGCGTCTGGTGGCTGCGGCAAGAGTGCGCCGCGCACAAGAACAAGTGCTAGCAACTCGCCCCTTTGCTGATAAATTAGCGCAAGTATTATACGGTCTGCAAACCCGTCTGCGGTTTGAAGAAGCCAACTTACCCCTACTGAAAAAACGGGAAGTAAAAACAGTAGGGCTGTTGGTAATTGCAGGCGATCGCGGTTTGTGTGGCGGTTACAATAGTAGCGTCATCCGTCGCGCCGAAAATCGCGCCAAGGAACTGCAAGCTGAAGGTGTAGATTACAAATTTGTGTTGGTAGGACGGAAGTCTATCCAGTATTTTCAACGCCGTAACCAACCAATTGATGCTACCTACAGCGGCTTAGAGCAAATCCCTACCGCAGCCGAAGCTAACAAAATTGCTGACGAACTGCTGTCTTTGTTCCTCTCGGAAAGCGTAGACCGCATTGAGTTAGTCTACACCAAATTTGTCTCCTTGGTTAGCTCTCGTCCCGTAATTCAAACCCTACTTCCCCTTGACGCTCAAGGACTAGAAGCAGGAGATGATGAAATTTTCCGCTTGACAAGCCGTGGTGGTCAATTTCAAGTCGAACGGGAAAAAGTGACTACGCAAGTACGTCCCCTCGCCAGCGACATGATTTTTGAGCAAGACCCAGTGCAAATTCTGGATTCTCTATTACCCTTATATTTGAGCAACCAGCTATTACGCTCACTGCAAGAATCTGCAGCTAGTGAACTAGCAGCTCGGATGACAGCAATGAACAACGCCAGCGAAAACGCCGGGGAATTAATTAAAACCCTATCTTTGTCTTACAACAAAGCGCGTCAAGCTGCAATTACCCAAGAACTGCTTGAGGTAGTTGGTGGTGCAGAAGCACTAACTTAGAACTCAATTGCTAACTATAACTAATAGCTAATTGCTGGTGACTTGAAAACTAGCGATTAGCTATTTTGGTTTTGAGGATATTTTAACAAACCAGTTTTGAGAGGCTTGTTATCGCTTTAGTGTCACTTCGTCAAATAGAATACTTTAAATTATCTAAAGCTGTCGCAGTATGTCACAAAAAAGATTGAACAGCTAAGTAAGTGGGCGTAAATATAGAGGTTATCGGTTGAGTTCAATACACTCGTAAGGGCACGGCAGTGCCCATTGGTGTCAACTTAAGGGGTTAAAGCCCATATTTGTTGGCTGTAAGCGTCAATCTCTCTCTGTATACCAAGTTGTGACTGGGCGATGGGTAAATGCTTCTACCACCATCATAATTTTGCCAGCAAGTATTTTTTCTTGTTCTTGTAGTGCTTTTAGCTTTCTTCTCTACGAGACGCTACGCGAACGTAGTGCTTCTAGGGTTGAACCGTCAGCAATCCAAATGGCTGTGAATGTTTGACATACTGGGTGCCAATTCTCTGGAATTGCCTGATTTTTTGGTTGAGTACCGATTCTTTGGATTACTTGCTCAAAAACTTGTGCAAATAATTCAATCGGCAATGTTCGCAATCGTTTTGACACAGCTTGGGCACTTACTTCCATTCGTTCCACCCATAACAATCCCTCTTGTGACAATACCCTTTGTACTTCTCTTAAGCCGGGAATTTGGCGATACACTAAACTCACAACGATGCCTGCGGCGGTTCGCGGAGCGACCATCGCCATCATCATCGGTAAGGTTAATATTCTGTCTCGGAATTTTTTCTTCTGTTTGTCTTCATACAATCTCAGGGGTTTAAAGCTCACTGGAGATAGCAATGAAAAGATTTCTTTCTCGATTTCCTCTATCGGCGGTGCTGGCACATGTTTTTGCTGCCGCAGGTCTGGGTTTCCTTTTCTCGTTGGACGTTTTGTAGCCATGATGTATCACTAAGAACATCAATCAGAATGTTCTTAGATTACATCTTATGTTGACTTTTTGCTTAAGTTGACACCAATGGGCACTGCCGTGCCCTTGCGAGTGTATTGAACTCAACCGATAATCGCTATATAGCGCAACACATTTGGATATTATATACCAACAGGGTTGAGTTAGCCCCCGAAAATTGGCAGCGCCTAAGCAACTCATTGCTGTGCCTAACATCTACAATATGGAAGCAGACACGATTACAGATCCAGTAGGAGTATTTTGGTGGATTCTTCCCGATACAACCCAGCAGCAATTGAGGAAAAATGGCAAACAACATGGGCACAACTTGGCTTAGATAAAACGCCGCAAGATAGCAGCAAGCCTAAATTCTATGCTCTATCTATGTTCCCCTATCCATCGGGCAGCCTACATATGGGGCACGTCCGTAATTATACAATTACAGATGTGATTGCTCGTCTCAAGCGAATGCAAGGGTATCGGGTGCTGCACCCAATGGGATGGGATGCTTTTGGTTTACCTGCAGAAAACGCTGCTATTGATCGTGGCGTTCCCCCTGCTAAGTGGACTTATCAAAATATTGCCCAAATGCGGCAACAATTGCAACGTCTTGGTTTGTCTATCGATTGGGACAAAGAAGTTGCGACTTGTTCGCCAGACTATTATAAATGGACGCAATGGATTTTCTTGCAGTTTTTGCAAGCGGGGTTAGCTTACCAAAAGGAAGCTGCGGTTAATTGGGACCCCATTGACCAAACTGTACTCGCTAACGAACAAGTTGATAACGAAGGACGTTCTTGGCGCAGTGGCGCAATAGTTGAGCGGAAATTATTACGGCAATGGTTTTTTAAGATTACCGACTACGCCGAAGAATTGCTCAATGATTTAGATAAATTACCAGGTTGGCCGGAACGTGTCAAGTTGATGCAGGCAAACTGGATTGGTAAATCAACAGGTGCATACTTGGAATTTCCCATTGTGGGGTTGGATGAAAAAATTCCGGTTTACACCACGCGCCCTGATACTGTTTATGGTGTCAGCTATTTGGTGTTAGCGCCAGAACATCCTTTAACTAAGAGCGTCAGCACTAAAGAACAGCTTGGTGCGGTAGAAGCTTTTATTAAAGAAGTTTCCCAGCAAACTGAATTAGAACGTACAGCTGAAGACAAGCCTAAGCGCGGTATCCCCACTGGTGGTAAGGCGGTTAACCCATTCACAGGGGAAGAAGTACCCATTTGGATTGCTGACTATGTGCTGTATGAGTACGGTACTGGGGCGGTTATGGGTGTACCAGCACATGATGTGCGAGATTTCAAGTTTGCCAATAGATATAATTTACCGATTGAATTTGTCATCGTTAAACCTGATGCAGTTGCAGATGAGGATTTCCGTCAAGAAAATCCGCCTTTAATCATAATTTCTTATGACAGTGCTTACACTGAACCAGGAATTTTGATTAATTCTGGACAATTTAGTGGAGTTCCATCCATAGAAGCCAAGCAACGAATCATTGAATACGCCCAACAACAAGGTTTTGGTAAAGCGCGGGTGCAATATCGCTTGCGGGATTGGTTGATTTCTCGACAGCGGTACTGGGGCGCACCTATCCCCGTGATTCACTGTCCTCATTGTGGAATTGTACCCGTTCCGGAGCAAGATTTACCTGTAGAGTTGCCGGTTGATGTGGAATTGACTGGACGTGGTGGTTCACCTTTGGCACAGTTAGAAAGTTGGGTGAATGTTCCTTGTCCCACTTGTGGTACTCCCCGCCAAGCGGGAAACTGACACGATGGATACTTTTATTGATTCGTCGTGGTATTTTTTGCGGTATGCTGATGCTAAGAATGAACAGCAGGTATTTGACCCGACAAAGACCAATGACTGGTTGCCTGTGGATCAATATGTCGGTGGGATTGAACACGCGATTTTGCATTTGTTGTTTTCGCGGTTCTTTACTAAGGTGCTGCGAGATAGAGGCTTATTGAACTTTGATGAACCCTTCCAACGTCTGTTAACTCAAGGGATGGTGCAGGGTTTAACTTATCTCAATCCCAACAAGGGCGGTAAAGATAAGTGGATTCCCTCCAATTTGGTGACAAATCCCGCTGATCCTCGTGACCCTCAAACAGGTGAACCACTGCAACGCCTTTATGCTACCATGTCCAAGTCTAAAGGCAACGGTGTCGCGCCAGAAGATGTCATCGCCAAATACGGTGTAGACACAGCCCGGATGTTCATCTTATTTAAAGCGCCCCCAGCAAAAGATTTGGAATGGGATGAAGCTGATGTGGAAGGACAATTCCGCTTCTTAAATCGCGTGTGGCGTTTAGTTACAGATTATATTGCTGCTGGGGTATCACACAAGCCAGCCCAACTCGCCAATTTAACTAAACCAGAAAAAGAGTTACGCCGAGCAATTCACTCGGCGATTAAAGAAGTTACTGAAGATGTGGAAGACGAATATCAATTCAATACGGCTATTTCTGAATTGATGAAGTTGAGTAACGCCCTGACTGATAGTAGCGAGAAAAATTCACCAATTTTTGCCGAAGGAATCAGGACTTTGGTGGTAATGCTTGCGCCCTTAGCACCACACATTGCTGATGAATTATGGCATTTATTGGGTAACAGCGATTCTGTCCACACACAAACTTGGCCAGCTTTTGACTCGGTGGCTCTAGTAGCTGATGAAATCACGCTGGTGATTCAAATTATGGGCAAAACTCGCGGTTCAATTCAAGTACCAGCGCAAGCAGATAAAGCCGAGTTGGAAAAATATGCTCGTGAGTCGGAAATTACCCAACGTTACATCGAGGGTAAAGAGATTAAGAAAGTGATTGTGGTTCCTGGGAAATTGGTGAATTTTGTCATCAGTTAAGGGGTGACGGGGGGCTAGGGGGATGGGGGGATGGGGTGATAGGGTGATGAATAATAATTTGTCGCTACTCTCCAACTCAACACTCCCCCACTCCCCTCAGTGATAACCGCTAGGGAGTAGTTTTAAATAGAATTGAAGCTCAATAATATTTAGGGGTATGACGACTGTTGTACCCCTAATTTATTGTGTGCGATCGCTTGTGCCTTTAAAAACTTATATATACCAGCCCAGGGTGGATATTTTTTTATTTATACACGAAAAAGCGCCTGAGATTTTGGCTTACTCAAGCGCTCCCCCGTATAACTGTATACCAACTCACTAGTTTGATGCAACATTTGAAATTCGCAAACACTCCTAGGGGAGGAGCATTGCGAGAAGAACTTGTAACAAACATTTGGTGAAGTGGTATCACTCCTTGCACTAACTAAGAATATCTCTTTGAGAATAAAACTGGTAATCAGGTGAGTGACAGTTTGTTAACTGACACTAGTCAAAAACGAGTCATGAACAATGGTGTCCATCAAGACTAAGCTCAACCGTAGTAAATTTTGGCATTTTGTATAAAAAATTCAATTTTCTCATAAAACAGTAGCAAGCGATCGCCAATTGAGTCGTTGAGCAGCATACTGAACGTGGTAGCATGAATTTTTGACGCTAATTCATATTTTGATTCAGCGCCGTCCAACATAAATTGTTTTTTGATTTTCAATTTTTAATTTAAATTCCCCGAAGCAGCTGAGGATTGATGGAGAAAAATCAAGTTAGAAAAGCTGTAATTCCCGCCGCTGGTTTCGGTACTCGGTTGTTTCCAGCTACCAAAGTCGTCAAAAAAGAACTTTTCCCGATTATTGACAGAGATGGTAGGGCAAAACCTGTGATTTTGGCAATTGTCGAAGAAGCAATCAATGCAGGAATTGCAGAAGTCGGGATTGTGGTACAACCTGATGACAAAGCAGTATTTAGAGATTTATTTCAAAATCCGCCCAAACCAGAACTTTTTGCGAAACTTTCGCTACAAAATCAAGAATACAGCCAATATTTGCAAGATTTAGGTAGCAAAGTCACCATCTTAACGCAAAATGAACAAGAAGGCTACGGTCACGCCGTATTTTGTGCCAAAGAATGGGTGAAAGATGAGCCATTTCTGCTATTACTAGGAGACCATATTTACACATCTGATATTCACAAATCTTGTGCCCGTCAAATTTTAGAGATTTATGCACAAGTCAATCAAAGTGTGGTGGGATTATCGACAATGCCAGCAGAAATTATTCATAAAGCTGGGTGTATTACAGGAATTTGGCAAGAATTAAACTCGATTTTGGACGTTACACAAGTCTACGAAAAGCCAACGATTGAGTATGCACGTCAACATCTGCGTGTGGAAGGAATGGGAAAAGATGAGTTTTTATGTGTATTTGGTTTGTATTTACTGACGCCGAAAATTTTTGAATTTTTAGCAGAACACATCAATCAAAATTTCCGCGAACGGGGTGAATTTCAGTTAACATCCTGTCTCGATAAATTACGTCAAGCCGAGGGGATGACAGGATATGTTGTCCAAGGCAAATGTTTTGATACGGGCTTACCAGATGCTTATCGACAAACAATGATTGAATTTAGAAATGTGTTTTAGTTTCGGTAATGGCGAAAAATATGTAAGCTGGGTGAGGTAGTTTATTGTTGTAATCTATTGAGCAGGGTACTTATCCCCTATGGATAAATTGCACATTCAGCAACTGATCTTGAGTATCCACCAAGAACTAGTTCCTACCTTACGCATCGAGAGTGTCAATCCCCGCAACCCGGTACAAGTCCACTATCTCCCTGAGCCTTGGCGGGTTCTCGGTACAGGAAATTATGCAGCAGTTGTCTATCATCCTCACCACCCAGACGTGGTGGTGAAGATTTACGCGCCTGGGCGTCCTGGTTTTGAGGAAGAACTAGAAGTTTACCGCCGTTTAGGTTTCCATCCAGCTTTCTCTGAGTGTTTCTATGCTCAAGAAGGCTTGTTAGTTTTGAAACGCCTGTATGGAGTCACTCTCTACGATTGCATCAACCGGGGGCTAAGGATTCCCAAGCAGGTGATCCGGGACATCGATGAAGCTTTGGACTATGCCCGCGATCGCGGTCTTCACCCCCATGACATTCATGGACGCAATGTTATGATGCACGAAGGCAGGGGATTAGTTGTGGATATCTCTGACTTTCTACATCAGGACATCTGCTCAAAATGGAATAACTTGAAGAAGGCGTATTACTGGTTCTACCTCCCTTTTGTTTACCCACTGCGGCTACGAATACCATACTTTCTCTTGGATATTGTCCGCAAAAGCTATCGTTTAGGAACTTCATTGAAGGCGATTTTCCGCAAGAATTTTTAGGTTCACCCATAGACGCCAAGAAGCAAAATTATAGGTAATTTTAATGGAGTTTTGGGTATGGGGTAAGCAACCTCAAGCACCAATTCAAGGTGAGAGACTTTCCCTCTGACTGACAATTAACTAACAGCCGATTCTAACATTTGTAATCTTCCAGCATCAGCATCAATTTCCACTTGTACACCTAGTGGGACGGTAAATTTATCCTGAATATGACCAATCATCGCACCATACCAAGCCGGAATTCCTAGGGGAAGTATGTGGTTTTGCAACACTTGCATTAAAGTAAATGTTGGTTCATCTCCAGGACTACAATTAGTACATTGTCCAAAAACAAAGCCAGCAATTTGATTAAGTATTCCCGCATTTTTTAACTGTGTCAGCATTCGGTCTATCCGATAAACATCTTCGCCGATGTCTTCGATAAATAGAATACTTTTGTGCCAAGAAGGTAAATAAGGCGATCCCACCATTGCTGATAGCACTGACAGATTTCCACCCACAAGTTTACCCCTAGCCTTTCCCGGTGCAATAGTCTCTAGTCGCCCTTCACTAGTATGAGGATTTTCTAGTGTCACAGTTTCGCCATTAAATAGGATGCGCTGAACGTAATCTGCTGTAAACTGATTCCAAGTAGAAGTGGCTACTGGTCCATGAAAAGTAATGACTCGACTGCGGGCATTTATTGCTAATAATAAAGATGTAATATCGCTGTATCCCATGATTATTTTGGGATGGGAGCGAATCAAAGGATAGTTTAATAAGGGTAAAATTCGATTACAACCCCAGTCCGCCACGCATAGCAATTATCCCTTTGATAGATGCATCGGCAAACATGGCATTGATATCATAAGCGCGGTCAGCATCTTTACCCGCTAAATAACCATAACGATCTAAAATATGCGTCCCAGACTTGACTTTTAATCCGAAATTTGCTAGGGATTTCTGCGTGGCTGCGATGTCTTGAGCATCAACAATACCCGCAGGCGCAATTAAACCTACAGTATCGCCTACTTGCAGACGGGGCGGTTTGAGGATAGTGTTGCCAGACAGCTTACCCTGAGCGATAAGCGGTGAAAATTGGGTGGCTAAGGTAGTTAGCCCCAAGGTTGTGAGAAATTGTCGGCGATTGATGGTCATGATAGCAGTTTATAGTAAAACTGCTTTCTTTTAAATGTGATGACAGGGTGAGCTAGCTATGGTGCGTAAACGCTTGATTATCGAAATGGGGATGGGGATAGATCAGCATGGACAGGAACCCACAGTAGCAGCAGCTAGGGCGGTAAGAAATGCGATCGCTCACAATGCTTTGCCTGGTGTTTGGGAAGTCGCTGGTTTGAGTGACCCCAATGAGATGATTGTAGAAGTGCAGGTAGCTGTACCCTACCCAGAACAAGTGCGAGCAGAAGAGGTGTTAGCTGTCTTGCCTTTTGGTCGCAAAACCCTGACTGTAGAATCTGGGGGTATGGTAGTGCAAGGGCGAGCAATTCCCTCGCTCAATGATAAAAATGACGAAATGTTGATTGCTATTGCTGCAGTTACTGTTTTGATTGAAACTGAATAATTGTGCTGACAGGGCGACAAATTTGAAAAAAAACAAAATCATGATTCTTGTGTTTTGGTATTGTTGATTTTTGCTCTCGTTAAAATTGTCTACTTAGTAAGTAATCTTCAGCCTGGAAACAGAAAAATTTTCTCATATAAAATTAAGAAAGTAAAATTAAGGCGGTTATGACATTAGAAACCCAAACATCACAGGCGACAGTATCAAGTTCTGCCTTTGATATACCTGAACAGAACCCAGAATTTAACTGGAAAAAATGTTGGTATCCTATCTGCTTTCTCCAAGATTTATCACCAACCCGTCCTTATAGTTTTTCTTTATATGATGAACCCTTTGTTTTGTTCAAAAACCAAGATGGAGAGTTTGTTTGTTTAACAGATCTTTGCCCTCACCGTGCTGCTAGACTCTCAGATGGGCAGATTATTGACGGCAAAATTGAGTGCTTGTATCACGGTTGGCAATTTGGTAATGATGGTGAATGTCTACACATTCCCCAATTACCAGCAGATGCCAAAATTCCGGTTAATGCTTGTGTAGCATCCTTTAAAGTTGTGGAACGTCAAGGTATTATTTGGATATGGGCAAGTGTTGATGATGTTGCTGTTGATGAACTTATCCCAACTTTACCAGATTGGGACAAGCCAGAAATGTTCACCTTAGATTACATCCGTGACTTACCTTACGACCAAACATATTTTATTGAAAACGTGATTGATCCGGCTCACGTTTACATCAGCCATGATGGCGTTATGGGAAATCGAAATGATGCTCAACCCTTAGAAATAGAAGTCATAGAAAGCGATATTCAGGGAATCCGGGGAAGGTGGCGCAAAACTCGACAACCTGATCAGCCTTGGAGTGCATTAGATTTTATTGCTCCCAATTTAGTTATTTACAGAATTAGAAATGAACAGCTAAATAGGTTTGGTGGTGTGGCTTTATATTCAATGCCCCTAGGTAAAGATCGATGCCGGATTTTAGTAAGAAATTATGGTAACTTTTTTAACTGGAAAACTAAACTAATACCCTCTTGGTTAGATCATATCCTGATTCGCAACAAATTTTTAGAAGAAGATTTACAACTCGTTGTTGCACAAAAAGCGCAAATTGAGCGTTTAAGAAAAAACCTGAAAGAGGTGTATTTGCCCCTCAAAACATCTGACCCTTTGGTGATAGAATATCGCAAATGGTTAGATAAATTTGGTTCATCTTTGCCTTTTTATCAGGGTTATTCCACAGCCAAAAATGTAGGTAGTGAGGAGTGTAATAACCAATCAGGAACTTTGGACAGATGGGGACAACACACAGAGATTTGTAATTCCTGTAATCAAGCGCATCGGGTAACAAACACAGTAAAACAAACCTTTATAGGGGTAGCAATATTTCTGGCATATGTGGCTATACTTGCGGATGGCTCTGGAGTTAAAATAGCGGCGGTTGCAGCTTCTTTAGCGTCAGTTGCTTTAGCAGTAGCTGCAGCAAAATTAAAATTTGAGTTTGAACGTTTTTACACTCGTAGCTAAGATTAAGTTAGTAGAAGTAATTAAATGTTAAGACTTTTTTGCTCGTAGTAAGCGATTTATCGCTCATGACGAGCTTTTTCAGGGCGTTCATTTAATTTATTTCTTCTAATTACCCTGTTGGCGAAATCCATAAATTTAAGGTTTTAATATCATGAATGCACAAGAACAAAACTGGCTTAATTTATTTGGTAATCACACAAATGAAGGTTTTGCTTGGCATGGAATATGGACTAGATATTCACCTAAAATAGAAGTTATCAATTCATTTAAAGGTATAAGAAGATTTTGGGCTAATGAAGATAAAACCGTTATTTATCATACCAATAATTATATCTACGCTGATGGCAGTACCGAAGAAAAAAAATGGCAACTTGATAAACAAACTTGTAATCAGCCTGATGGATTAATTCACGTAGCTTTACCTAACATGAGGTCTCTCTCTTTTGGTGAAGGTGCTACTGGTGGGGTAAGTAAAAAATTAGTACCAGGGAAAAATTTTGGTGTAGAGTTATTTTTTAAGCATGAAGTTTGGCGCACTAGTGTAGCTATTATATATGGAATAAATGGTGATTTAGAAAGAATTGTTCATATCCGTGAACATTTAGATAGCTTTCCCCCAGAATCTCCAGGTTCAGAGGTAAAGGAAATTAAGGTAAAATGGCTAGGAGAAAGAATTTCCATAGATTCAGCTTTAACTATTTCAGTTGCAGAACCAACGCAAGAGCTTGTTTTAGACCCGACAAATGGTATCAATAAAACGTTATTCTTGCCTGATGGCATAGTTATTAATGCTCCTGAAAAATTGAACATTGGTCAAGATTTTCAGATTTTAGCTGGTAGATTTGTCGCTGAGAATAAATTTAAGCGACTGACAGCCAAATATGATAAGCATGGTGATTTTAAGCTATTGATTTCTGAAGTATTTTATCGCTAATCTTAAATAAAATTGTAGGGGCGCAAGGACTTGCGCCCCTACCCAATCTATATGTCCCATTCTTTTTTCAAATTGGTATGAGCAGCAATTTGTGAGACATTAAGCTTATGTCCGAGAATGAAGGGAATTAATGCTATGTTACTTGAAACAGTGGTCGCAGACTACTTTGCGAATATTGCAGCTATGAATGCAGAAGGATGGGTAGAGAACTTTGCCGAAGATGCTTTGAGTTATGATCCTGTTGGCGAACCACCGACAAAAATTCATGAGGGATTTCGTGAGTTTATCGGGCAATTACAAGCAGTATTTGAGAAACTAGAACCGACAACGGAGCATATCTTTGTTGCTGGTAATGAGGCTGCGGTAAAGTGGACTATGAAAGGACTAAGCAAAAGTGGTAAGTCTGTGACCTTTGAGGGGATTACGATTTTCGAGGTCAACGAAGACGGTAAGATTCAAACGACTCGCGCTTACTGGAATCCAAGGGCAATGGTGGCGCAACTGCGGTCTTAGAATCATACCATTTTTGAGCGCTAACAGTCCAGCAGTGCGGCTGTGCGCTAAAATAGGGGCATTGGGATAAAAATCTCTGGCAGTAAGTTCACTAAACCATTAATTTTCCCCACTCCAGCGAAAATGTCTCAAGAGCATAACGATTCACTTCAAATTCAGCAAATCACAGGACTTAGACCAAATCACTTTGCTGATTTAATTCGAGCCGCACAATTGATTTTTGACCCAGCTGCAGGACTCTCTGGAAGGTATTTAAAAGTTGACTGGCGAGAGTTCGGTATTCCCCTTGATGTGGTAGATAATCTCAGAAGACTGGGTGAGCAGTATCGATATGCATCTCCCCACGTTCCCGTTGACATCGTTTGGAGTCAATTGACTCCAGAAACTCGAATTTGGTTCGTGGAAAATAAAAATCAGTTGTGGAAATTGGAGGAAGCTTTTCCGGCGCTTGATGAAGATTAATATCCAGGGCTTTGAAACCCCCATCAATCCTCGCTCCTTTACGATGAGGAGGTATAGGTATGTCAACCCTTGAATCCAATACACTCGTAGGGCACGGCATTGCCGTGCCCCTACGCGCTACGATATAATTTTTTATTGTATACAACTAAGAACGGCTACATCACCTAATTACTTTTTCAGAGATCTTGTCCAGTTGGACGAATCAGGATTTCATTGACATTAACTCGCTGCGGCTGGGTAACAGCATAAACAATGGCGGCGGCGATATCCTCAGCTTGCAGAGGTGTGAGTGCTTTGCGTCGTTCCTCAATCCGCTGTTTGCTGACGGGATCGGTGATATGGTCGTTGATTTCGGTATCTACTAACCCAGGTTCAATGATGGTAACACGGATGTTGTCTTTATAAACCTCCTGGCGCAAGGCTTCTGATATCGCATTCACACCCCATTTAGTGGCATTATATACACCAATACCAGCTCGTGCCGTCCGACCAGCAACGGAGGAAATATTAACTATATGCCCCGATTGTTGGGCTTTCAAGAAGGGTAACACGGCGTGGGTAGCGGATAAAACTCCCAAGACATTAATTTCGATTGAGCGCCGCCAGTCGGCGACATTTCCGCTTTCAATTGTGCCAAGTACCGCAATACCTGCATTGTTCACTAGGATATCTAAGCCACCCAATTCAGCGATCGCTTTTTGTACCAAGTGATTCACCTGGGCATCGTCGGTAACATCGGTAACGATGGGTAATGCTGTACCACCACTAGCCGCAATCCTTTCTGCTAAAGCATTGAGTCGTTCAGCCCGTCGAGCTGCGATCGCTACTTTTGCCCCTTCTGCTGCTAAGGCGATCGCCGTTGCTTCCCCAATTCCTGAAGAAGATCCGGTGACAATTGCTACTTTTCCTTCTAATTTCCCTGGCATATATTATATAGCTCCTTAGTTATTGGTAATTGCTCATGAGGGGGTGACTAAATGCTTGGTTTGTAGTCAGGACTTTAGTCCTGTATTTTGAAGCACTAAAGTGCTTACTACATACACCTCAAAATTAATGAGACAGAGTACTAGAGAAAAATTTCTCTCCCCATGCCCTAAAACTCCATCCCCTAGCGATGCCCTGAGCTTGCCGAAGGGTGGGTAGAGTTTTTTATTTTAGGCATCCTGAAGACACAGGCGACTGCAGCCGCAGATAGAATTAGTGCGAACAAGCGGAAGGTGCCTTGAAAACCGGCAACAATCGCCTCTGCTGGGGCTACGGCGACATCTGTATGGGGTGCTAAGTGAGCAATTAAAGCGCCAAACACCGCCCCAATCAGAGGAACACCGACAGCACTTCCCAGGGTACGTGATAAAGATAGTAATCCTGAGGCAATACCGAGGCGATCGCGTGGTACTGCTCCCATCACAGTGCTGTTGTTGGGCGATTGGAAGAAACCCAACCCAATACCGTACAAAAAATAGTGGGATATATAATCTAATTCTGTGATTTGAGCATCAAAGGTGCTAATCGCCAAGCAACCAGCAATCATTAATCCCAGTCCCATTAAACTGATTAATCGGCTGCCGAAACGGTCTGAAAGTGCGCCAGCTATGGGGGCGACCAATGCACCCAGTATAGGGGAAACTGCTAATAATAACCCCATTTTTGCCGTTGGATAGTGCTTCACTCCTGCTAAAAAGAATGGGGTGATCAACAGTGCACCACTAATCACAATAAAGACTAGCAAGCCACTGAGTAAACCCATACTCAACCGCAGATTGCGAAATAAGCCAAAGTCAAGCAGCGGCTGTTCTAAACGGGCTTCCACTATCAGAAAACTCACAAAACCGACGGCCGAAAAATTAGTAACCCCAATGAGTGAATACTACTAAACCCCTGGCTTTGTCCTTCGGTTCATACCCAGCCCAAAACTACCCAAGGTAATCAAAGCTAATATGGCTCCAAAGGGGTCAAAACGTTGTTTAATCCCGGAACTGGGAGAAAGTGGCACCACCCGACTCACAAGGACACTAGCAATGATCCCTAAAGGTACATTAATCAGGAAAATACTCCGCCAACCAGCCCATCCCAACAACAACCCGCCGGCGGAAGGGCCAAGCGCAATCCCCAAGGATACCAGACTACCAATCACACCCACCGCCCGTCCCCGTTCTGAGGAAGGAAAGACTTCTGTGATAATTGCTAGACCTAGGCCGGAAATGAACACAGCACCTAACCCTTGAAGTGCCCGAAAGGCAATTAGCCAATGAATATTAGGTGCAATACCACACAACAATGAACTCAAGGTAAATAGTACCAGTCCCCCCAAATAGAGGTATTTTTTACCCCAAATATCACCCAGGCGAGTCGCCCCTAACACTAGACCAGAACTGACTAAGATGTAACTCAACACAGTCCACTGTGCTTGCGGAAAGGTGGTTTGCAGGGATTGAACTAGTGTGGGTAAGGCCACATTAATAATACCTACGTCCAGGGTGGACATTAGCACCCCCAAGCCGATACCCAACAGCACCCAACGTTTTTGAGCTTCTGATGGTTCCAAGTCTAGCCTCCTACCTTAAATTTACGATGGTAAATAGTTTGCATACGTATTTTAAGTGTAAGTGACTCTTGGTAATGTTTGGCAGATGGAAAACCCAAAAGCCAGTTTTTTATTGCCCGACACCTGCGGCTCTGTCAAGGATATTAGATATTAATATCCTGTAATTTGATAAAGTTACTGTTGTTTGCAATTTTAAAATTATCATAAACCAGTTTTAGATGCAAGGACTTAAGAAGCACTAAAGTGCTGACTACGGACTACTAAGGATTGTTGACTTTTCTCCCCCCAATTAAGCCGGCGCTGTTTCCGGTAATTTAGGCGGCGTGGTATTAAACCATTTTTGGTAAATCTGCTGATATGTGCCATTAGATAACAAAGTATCTATACCTTTGTTAATCGCCTCTAAATGTGGAGAATCTTGAGGTGTAGCAATGCCGTAATATTCTTTTGTGAGTAAATTAGTCACAACTTTAATACCTTTGAGTTTGTCGTTTTTAATCGCGTACAAAGTGGCGAAAGCATCACTAATTACTGCATCAACATTACCATTAATTAAGTCTTGGAAAAATTCAGGTCCGGAATTAAATGTACTAATTTTAGCTTCAGGGATAGTTTTAGCAAATTCTGCCCCAGTGGAACCGATTTGTACGGCAATTTTTTTACCTTTGAGACTGTCGAAGTCTTTGATATTTTGGTTGTTTTCGCGAACAGTAATTGCTAGTCCGGCTTGAAAGTAAGGTCGAGAAAAAGCTATGGTTTTACGGCGTTCAGCAGTAATCGTAATTCCGTTAATTGCGGCGTCAACTCTTTTAGCTTGTAAAGTCGAAATCATCCCATCAAAGGGGAGAGTTTCAAACTTGACTACAAACCCAATACTGGCTGCGATCGCCTTCATTAAGTCAATATCAAACCCTTCTAGATTACCATTAGTGGCTTGAATTTCAAAAGGAATAAAAGTCGGATCTGTTGCTACCTTCAACAGTTTTGTGTCTGACTTGGCGCTGGTAGTGCTTGTAAATGGGGAACTGTGGCAGGCTATAATCAGTAGCAGGCAAGCTAATACCACAATTAGTTGAGTCCATTTCCAGTTTTGTAATTTCACCTGATTTTATACCAGTAATTTTTGTACAAATTTTAGTAGATATATAATTTGGCCGTATTGTGCAGCAGGTAGACTAGTCGTCTATCGCATTAATTATGATGGTTACGTAGTGAGCGATTTATCGCTCATTAAAGCACTATACCGCAAGGCGGAACCCGCAGGGTAGTGCTTACTACATACCCCTCAAAATTAATGAGAAAGAGTAATGATACCCATATTCAGAAACTAATTGCCTGTTACCAGCATAAATATAATCTGATGCTCCATGCGATCGCGCTGTGAGTTCCCCAGCGATTTTGTTGTCAATCGACCTGATGGATCTATACTACGCGAAAAACAGCAAATTTAAGATATATTTTATACATATATTATACCATTAGCAAGATACCTGTGACTACATTGTTGTTCTTTCTATGACAAAAGTCATGGGTATATTTATGACTTTTGTCTGATTCAAGTTTTCGAGGAAAGAGCTTTAATGGTACATAGCATCAAGTATAGAGACTTCAAGGCTATTACTACTCAATCAGAGTAATCGACAAGTAGTAACCCTCAAGATTCCAGGGTAAGTATCAAGGTGTTATCTGTTTACTTCTGATAGTCACTATAGATGATAAAATTGCAGCTATAGATAAATAAATCAGAAATTATTGTCCTCGTTCCTTATGTCTCTAGAAGCTACTTGTTGATAGTAGCTTCTTTTCCCTCACTTTCTGATACCAATTTTGGATCATAGATTTTGGCTTGGGAAATTAAAGTCTTTAGCAAAAGACCTGTCTAAATATTTCCCAAAATACTGTCTATTCTGATTTGGTATTACTATGCATATCACCCAAGGATTGTGTTTATGAAGAAAATTGTTTCCTCCTGTTTATTAGGCGTTTTGCTAGCTTCTAGTGTTTTAGCAAAACCAGCCTCTGCTCAAGAACAAACACCTGAATGGCGACGTCAACACCCAGAGCAAAATCAGCGATGGGAAAGGGAACGTCAGCAACGTCAGCAATTTGAACAGCAACGCCTACAACGTCAGCAATTTGAACAGCAACGCCTACAACAGCAACGCCTACAACGGGAGCGATTTGAACGTGACCGTCAGCAACGCCTACAACGGGAACGTTTTGAACATGACCGTCAGCAACGGGAGCGTGAAAGGCTACATAGATTAGAAGAACAACGCGAACATCGGAATTACTAGAAATTGACTGAATAAACCAGCAATCCCACGATTAATCATTGTGGGATTGCTGGTAATTAGGCTGCTGTGGGGTCGTCACTTACTTTCACAATCAATTTCCCAAAGTTCTCACCTTGAAGCAAACCAATAAAAGCGCGGGGAGCGTTTTCTAAACCAACAACTACATCTTCTTTATATTTAATCTGACCTGATTGCAACCATCCAGAAACATCGCGCAAAAAATCATCAAAAAGATGTTGATAGTCACCCACAAGAAAACCTTTAATTAAAGCCCGCTTGATTAGTAATGGTAATAAATTAGGACCCTGGGGAACAGAGGTAGCATTATATTGTGAAATCAAACCTACCAGTACAATCCTTGCCCCAAGATTAATTTGTTGTAATACAGTTTCTAAAATCACGCCTGCGGTATTATCAAAATAAACATCTATACCATTAGGCGCAGCTTCTTTAAGTGCGGGATAGAGTTCTTGAGTTTTGCGGTTAATCGCCGCATCAAAACCTAATTCCTTAAGTATAAAGTCCCGCTTATCATCACTTCCAACAATGCCCACTACACGGGCACCTTTAATTTTAGCAATTTGACCTGCTACAGATCCAACAGCACCAGAAGCTGCAGAAATCACCACGGTTTCACCTGGTTTTGGTTGACCAACATCCAAAAGAGCCGCATAAGCTGTATGACCAGGCATCCCCAATACACCTAAATTATAGGATAAAGGAGCTAGACTTGGATCAAGTTTACGCAGCGTATCAGCTGAAGATACAGCATAAGTTTGCCAACCGTTACGACTCAGAACAAAATCCCCTGGTTGAAACTGAGGATGATTTGATTTAATTACTTGGCTGACTGTACCACCTACCATCACTGAGTTTAACTCGACTGAGGCTGCATAAGATGGACCGCCACTGATCCGACCGCGCATATAAGGGTCGAGAGATAGGTAAATAGTGCGGCTGAGAATTTCGCCTTCACCTGGTTCTGGGATTGGTGTTTCTGTTAGCGCAAAATCACTTTCTTTTGGTTCGCCTATTGGGCTACTTTTAAGTAGGATTTGTTTGTTAATTAAGTCAGTCAAAATTTATTCCTCTCTGGATCAATATGATTAATTAATTAATTAATTAATTAATTAATTAATTAATTAATCATATTTATAGCTTTTACATCATACTAGAGTAATGTTATAGCGTTTGTCAGTCCTTATTGGTTGGTTTTTGTTCCCTCAACCCAACCTATGAGCGATCGCACATCTTCTTCTGTGGATTGGGTTTTGAGAGCGGGCTGCAGCTACGCCCGTCGTAGACATCGCTTTGTTTGAGGTTTGGTGCAGTACTTTCAGTTAACGCACTCCTTGACCAAAGATCGCATTTTTGGTGAGAATGGAGAGGGCGATCGCTACCTCCCCCCGCAGGCATCGCACTACAATATCAGGCGATCGCACGCACGTTTTCGCACCTTACAATATCAGGCGATGGCTGCGCCTACGCACTACGTATTCTAAATCATTAACAAAGTTGTCAGTTCTGGATATTGACGGAAAAACCCATCAATGCTAGCTAATTTCGCTTGATATTCAATAGCTGTGGCGATAATAATTCTGTCAAAAGGATCTCGATGAATGGGTGATAAATTAACAGCACAAGACGCAATCGCCGGAGTCAAGGGTAAAAGCGATATTCCTGAAGGTTCTAAAGCTTCCTCAAACCATTGATTCACAGGACTTGGTAATAATAAACGTCCTCTTTGTTGGGCTAAAGCTACTTCATAACAGGATACTGGCGAAATTCCCACCTGATTGGCTGTTTCTATTATTTCTAACCATAAAGTTGGAAATTGATCTAATTCTCGATTAATATACCAAATCCAGATATGAGTATCTAGGATAATTATTTCAGACATTCCCAATCTTGGTCATTAACAAGTGGATTT
>CAVYXS010000183.1:0-22771 GCA_963772205.1 uncultured cyanobacterium | reverse complement strand
CATTTGGCCAGGATTTCCATTTTACCTACTACCAGCATTTGGTATTAAAAGTTTACCCATACTCTATTTAGCGGCCATCGCTGTACAGTTCTCCAGCAGCATGGCCAGTACAACCATCGCCACGATTATGATGGACAAAAGCGAAGTAGCCACAGCCGGCACAGATTACTCCATTCAAGGCTCGGTGGGTTCCTTTAGCGGGATTGCGGCGGCGGCGATCAGTGGTGTCATTGCTGAAGCCTTTGGTTATCGGGGAGTATTTGCCATTAGTGTGGCGATCGCTGTCTTTGGTGTGGCAATTATTGCCATAGCCTTTGATGACACTAGAAAAAACCAGGACTCAGCCCTTACCCCTAATTAACCCCCTATGGGAAAACTAAAAGTTGATGGCACACAACGGCTACCCCTTTGGCAACCCCTCTGGGTGCGGGATTTTCTGCTGCTGTATATTGGTGAAAGCGTTTCCCTCCTTGGTGATCAATTTTACTTAGTGGCTTTGCCTTGGCTGACTATCCAATTGACTAATTCTCCTCTGAGTTTGGGTACAGTCCTGATGGCAGCTGCCATTCCCCGTGCTGTGTTTCTGCTGATTGGTGGTGTAGTGAGCGATCGCCTCCCACCCCGGTTAATCATGCTTGTTGCCAATGCCGTACGGGCGGTGCTGACGGCATTACTGACGGCGCTGGTTATATTCCAAGGGACGCAACTATGGCATCTTTACCTGTTTGCCATCAGCTTTGGCATTATAGATGGCTTTTTCATCCCTGCCACGAAGTCCATTATTCCCAGTCTTGTCCCCAGAGAATTGTTAGCCGCCAGTAACGCCTTGAGTATGGGAACTACCCAACTCCTAGTACCTGATTGGCCCTGCTCTCGGTGGTGTACTAATCGCCATCACTGGCATTCAGATAGCATTTGCCATCGATACTGCCAGTTTTTTAGTCACCACATTAACCCTTCTGTGGATGAAAAGCAGTCGTCAACCAAATACTGCTCTTGACTCATCTGGGCAAAAATCCACCTTCAGAAACAAGATTTTTGGTATAATTAGTAGTATGGGTGAGGGACTAAACTATGTGTGGCATAATCCACCCCTAAGAATCATTTTGCTAGTGATCACGATGTTAAACTTAGTTTTCACGGGCCCCTTACAAATTGGTATTGTCTCACTAGCTCAAAGTCGTTTTCCTGGTGGTGTCATCGCCTTAGGCATCATGAATTCAGCTTTCGGTGGCGGTGGATTATTAGGAACACTGACTCCTGGAGTCATCCGAGGTCTTCCCAAGCTGGGAGTGTTGATGCTGAGTTTGGCTAGTATCCAAGGTTTGGGAATGTTTCTACTTGGGTATATACCAAATATAGTTTGGGCTAGTATGATCATCGCTGTACTGGGCTTTTGTAGCGGCTTTTTTACTGTTGTCGGCATTACCTGGATTCAAAAACAAACTTTACCGGAAATGTTAGGCAGAGTGATGAGCTTGGGAATGCTTTCTTCCTTTGGAATTGCTCCTTTTTCCTATGCTCTAGCTGGTACCTTAGCCAGTTTAAATCTGACAATTCTTTTCAGTGTCGCAGGTGGCATAATGCTGATGATGAGTATTTTGTTAACGACAAATCCATCTGTACGCAGAATTGATTAACACGAACTGTATTTATTTCTTAGATGCATTTGCCCTGCCTATTTATAAATTTTACACTGCGTTCTTATTGAAACCCCTAAATTTATTTATGGGGTTTACCAACTGAGCCTCCTGCCTCCTCATGATTAAGTTTCACCGGAACACCGGAACACTTACAGCACTTTGCAAGTAAATGAAGTACACCCTTCCCTTGCTTGGGACTACGGTGAATTACCCCCCTTAATCCCCCCTTATAAAGGGGGGATTAAGGGGGGTAATTCCCTCACCTTTACATATGGGGAGGGTTAGGGTGGGGTATTTTTGTACCTCACCAACTCACAATCTGCTGTAATGTGGTGCGCCTTGCTATCTCCAAGTTTCAAGGTTTTGAGCCAGTTGCCAATATTGTCGGGCGATCGCATGGAACTCCCAACTCTCACTTGACCAGACCCGTTGGGTGGTAATATGCACAGGGAAGTTTTATCAAGCTACGTGAATCTCCAACAATAAATTGAGTATTACAGTGAAAGGATGACCCAATGAAACTCAATTCACTCACACCAGAAGAAGAGCGCGTTATCGTGCATAAGGGTACTGAACGGCCGTTCACGGGCGAGTATGACGACTTTTTTGAAGAAGGAATTTATATTTGCCGGAGGTGCGACACGCCATTATACGTTTCAGACCGAAAATTCCACTCGGGTTGTGGCTGGCCTAGCTTTGACCAAGAGTTTCCAGGCGCAGTCAGGCACCTGCCAGATCCAGACGGTCGGCGTATAGAAATTCTGTGTTCAGCCTGTGGGGGGCACTTGGGCCACGTCTTCCAAGGTGAGGGCTTTACCGATACAGACACACGGCATTGCGTGAACTCAGTGTCAATCAAGTTTATTCCCAAACGCCAAGCTCAAGACCCAACAGAATAGATAAGCAACGCTTGGGAATAAACCGATATTAATAACTTAGCTCGAAACGTTGGTGAGATATGATCCTCTGTCCATTTAACTACAGCAAAATATTTGGGCTTCAGTGTTGTTTGGGTCGCCTGGTTTTATCAAACCTATCGATGAAAAAGTAATCGAAATAGACTTAACCCAAACCGTTGTGAACTACCTACACCGATTTGGAGTACCAAATACGGTGTGTCCTCGCCAACGGAGAACTGACCAAGCATAGGCTTTTTGTAACATTAATCTGTCAGCGGCTATCCTTAAAGAGCTAAGTTCTTGACGTTCAACAGGTGTTAATTCACTATCTTTGTTTTTCTCTAGTAGTTCTACATGGCGTTGTTGCTGCTCAGTCGTAATTTTACTTTGAGCGATCGCCAATTGTAATGGAGGAATTTCTTATGGCGATCGCGTAGCGACTCTTTCAGAGCATCGCCCTCCAGAAATTTGATGAACGCTGCCCAAAATGCAGATTTTATAGTAACAAAAGTGAGAATTAATTCTCCTGGGGGAGGACGTAAAGAATTATTATCAACTTCAGAACAAATATGTTTGTGTCTATTTTACCTGAGACAGATCCCAACTTTTGAAATACTAGGAATGTTGTTTAGCGTATCAAAAAGTGAAGCGAATGCAACTTTTCATTATTGGAGAAAAATTCTCCGAGAAATATTACCCTCTAGTTTATTAGAACAAGTTGGAAATCAAGAGGGAGATTTGATAATTGTACAAGAAATTTTAACGAGTTTTAAATTATTAGTCGATAGTGTAGAACAACCAATTGATAGACCATCTGACAATGAAGAGCAAAAAAAGTTTTTCTCTGGTAAGAAAAAACAACATACTTTAAAAAGTCAAGTAGTTGGTCTACCAGAAGCTAAAGATATAGTTGATATCGAAGTAGGTTTTCCAGGACCAACGGCAGACATTAATTTATTTAGGCAACAACAAACAAAATTTGACGAGCGACAGGAATTTGTTCGCGTAGCGTCTCGAAGAGAGGGAGATAAGGGATACCAAGGTGGTAAAAATATTACAACTCCTCATAAGAAAAAAAGAAAACAAAAATTAAGTGATCAACAAAAAGAAGAGAATAAGGTTTTATCGAGTAAGCGTATATTTGTAGAACATCTAATACGAATAATTAAAATATTCCAAATTGCTTCGCAACGATTTAGGCTGAATTCAGATGTCTATAAGGAAATAATTTTAATTGTATGCGGGTTGGTTCGACTACGAATTGGTGCTTGAATTTTATGACTTAATTAAAATTCATTGAAAATAGCGATCGCATTAATTAAGATATTCTATCTTTATCCTCTAAACTATCGGTAACTATATCAAATGCTGATTAATACGTTGAAAAAAAGTCTGCAAGGTTTGGTCTTAAACCCGGATTTCTCACAAGTGAGAAAAAAATGCTTGGATTAGCTAAATTAAAGATGATTTAATTAAGTAGGTAGGCAGAAAAATTTATAACTATGTAACGAAAACTTAACTATAGGTATTAGAGTTAAATTTTACACGTTGGGTACTATAGTTTCCTTTTTCTCCCCTAGCTTTAACACCATCAATGACCGCATAAGCAAGGTCTAACTCATCATCAAATATTTGCCCAGATAGTTCATCTTTTTTTAGGTGTTGCCACTCCAATTCAATTGGATTCATTTCGGAGCAGTATTTTGGTAAAAAGAAAATGTACAAACCCATGTACTCCCACTTTTTCCATAACTGCTGAACTTCCTTGCATCTATGTATGGGACTGTTGTCTTGTACTATTACTCTCATACGTCCAGCCTTTTGGGCTTCAAGCGCTTCAAGCTCCATCATCTGGATGTAAGATTTGCGATTGACACCTCCAATTACCAGACCGTAAACAAAACTAATCAAAGGTTGAAGAAACCCAATAATACTTAATCTACGACCACGACGTTTTGTTTGCTCTAAACGTTTCTGCTCACCTTTAAAGTAATAGGTATAACCCGGTTCGCTCCATACACAAAACCCTGATTCATCCAAATATTTTAGATCTATGTCTCCCGCAGCAGCAGACAATTCCAACATATCTAGGTCTGCTTGCTTGGAAGCTCGTGCTATTGGGTCTTGCTTCCCTTTGTGACTCTTCCTTGCTCGCTTCCAGTTGACCCCCTTTTTTTGAGTACCCGTCTTAATCTGTCGGGACTCAGTTTAATTGAGCGGTAAGCGAAGCTATGCCGAAGGCTTATCGCGTTGTAATTTCTGGGAGAGTTGAAGACTATTGTATGTACGTGGTTCTTCTTTGAGGCATTTTTCCAAAAAAACTATGTCAACTTCAGTCCATTTTGGCTTTCTTCCTCGACCTGGTAGTTCCCAAAGCCCTTCCAGTCCAAGTTTATCCCATTTGTGCAAAACATCTCTTACCGTTTGAACAGTCAGATTAAAGTGAGCAGCTATTTTCTCCACGTACCACCCATGTGCATTCAACCTAATTATTTCTGCTCGGTCTTTAACCTTCTGTGATACTTCTGCTGTTCTCAGATTTAATAAGGTTTTGTTTTGCTCACGAGTCAAAAATACTCTAAGACGAGCGCCCATACTTTAAGTTACCTCGGTAGATGCTTTCTCCGTATTTATTTATCTTTACATAGCTTGGTTTTTTTGTGCCTACCTACTTACAAGGTCACTTAGCATGTTGAGTCCAACACGATGCGGCCACGTGGGGAATGAGCTTCATAGGAGGCGTGAGCCTGAGATGCTTCTTGTAAGGGGAAACGCGCCGCAATTTCTGGGAACTTCAGTTTACCCGTTTCAAGGCGGTGCGTCATATCTGGCATAATATCACCGATGCGTGGGTGTCCATGCACCATAAAAGCCTGCACACCATATTTCCGAGCCGTTTCTTCATCGGGAATCGGAGGAAGCAGCGTGGCTAGAATACCACCGGGTTTGAGGAGTGCCCACGAACGTTCGCGAGTTTCCCCACCTTGAGTGTCCAGCACCAAATCGAGATCCCGTGCGATGTCTTCAAACTTTTGCGTTTTGTAGTCGATCACTTCGTCTGCACCCAAGGCTTTAATTTCTTCGAGGCGCTGACGTGAAGCGGTGGCGAAAACGTATGCCCCAATTTGCTTGGCCAGTTGAACGGCGCAACTGCCGACAACACCCGAACCGCCGTGAATTAACACGCGCTGGCCTGTTTGTAGATGAGAACGACCAAAAAGCGCGCCGTGAGCCGTGGCGAAAACCGAAGGTGCGGCTGCGGCAGTTGCCCAATCCATATTCTTTGGCTTGGGGTAGTAAAAACCTTCTGGTCCGACGACATACTGTGCGTAGCCCCCGCGCATGATTGGGTTATTGATGCCATAGACCTCCTCGCCAATTTGCCGATGAACCACGCCTTGTCCAACCGCTTCGATCACACCCGCAACCGAGTAGCCCAGCGTGTCGGGAAACCAGGACGGATAGATTTCGCGCACTTCGCCGGAACGCATTTTCACATCGAGCGGGTTAATGGAAACTGCCTTGACGCGCAGCAAAATCTGCCCGTAGCCGGGAGCAGGACGCGACACTTCTTCGGGTACTAGTACGTGCGGAGCGCCATATTCGCGCACACGCACAGCGGTCATGGTTGCGTCAGTTTGTACGTCCTGACCTGTCACAGAAGCAGCCACACGAAACAATCCTAGATGACTTCGCACCGGTGGTTTGTCTCCTTGTCCAGTTGCAGGTGCATCCGCACTTTTGCGATCGCTGCGCGGAAAAGCGGCTTCAAAACGCTCGATACCCCCTGCGTAATCGTCAGCGGTTTTCCATTCGGCGCGGTTGAAGGCTAGAAATAGCGGGTTCGGCGAAATGGACTCGTGCAGTAGGGACGAGAAGAACCCAGCCTCGTGGGTTTTGAAATTACCACGAGGTACCCAATTCATCAGAAAGCTTTGCTGCATTCCCGGCGAACCGTTCAACTCGAATAGGTTGAACATAATGCATTCTGGCGATCCCGGAGTGTCTTTCACCAACCGAAAATCAACGCGATAGAGCGCACAGAAGCAATCAAAATCGTTCTGTGCTTCGAGCAGCGAGGGCACATCATCAGGGTTTTGTTGTGGTGCCAGCACGCTGTAGTCCAAAAAGTCGAAGGGAATGGGGTTGTCTATTTCCGCTGCGGCTTTTTGGGTCCATTGTGGCACCTGTTGGCAAAGTTCACGGTAGATTACACCTGGGGGCAGGAATCCCTCAGCGGCGGTGCGCCATGCTGTCACGAAGGTTTCGTCTTGTGATGCGGAACGCGGCGACTTCCAGCGGTAGCCACAAAGACGGATGATGTGTTGTGGCTGAATCTTCTGGATCGGATAGGTCATAAGAATTTTACGGATGGATAAAGAACTGGCTTTTTTTGTTGTTGGTATCGCTCAATTACATCAATTTGGCGAGGACTTCTTCATACATAATGGTTTGAATCGTCTGACCCGTGCCTTCTGACCAGGAATTAGCCAGTTCCGCCATCACTTGATTCGTTGAAGTCAGCGTCACACCATGCTTTTCCATTCTTCTCAAGGCCGTTTCATCAGCGATCGCTGTTGGCGACCCCCCTGCATCCACTACCACCTGCACTTCAAAGCCATCTTCAACTGCGCTAATTGCGGGATAGACGATACAAACGTCATTAGTTAACCCCGCCATAATCAATTTTTTTCTGCCCGTTGCTAGGACTGCATTCCGGTAATCGTCGTATTCCCAGCAATCCACCACACCCGGACGCTTGACTCTTTTCTCGTAGGCTTCGGGAGCGATTTTCTGTAAATCTTCAAGCAGTAACCCTTGAAAATGATCTTCCATGCTGCTGGTTAGTACGAGGGACATTCCAGTTTCTACTGCCGTGCGAGCCAAGGCACGAGTATTTTGCACAATTTCTGCATAGGGCAAATTGCGGGCAAGTTTAATAGTACCTTGCTGATGGTCGATCAATAGCATTGCCGCATTTGCGATCGTAAATTTGTTCTTCATTGTTTGAATAGGTTAATTGAAAGGACTAGATTGAATCTGTAACCGTTCTACAATAAGCTGCCTCAATGCTAAACCTGGTGATTGTGCATAGCTATTTCGGTCGGATCGGTGACCGGATGACCAGCTTCCATGAAAAAGCCTTCCATTCCGCCAGGTGTGACCAAACATTGCAGCCGTCCGATCGATTCCCCGACATTGCGCCAACCGTGAAAGAGCATCGAGGGAATATTGACAAACGTTCCCGCCGTTCCAGTAATGGTGCGATCGCCAACATGAAACTGAAATTTTCCTTCGAGTACATAAAATGCCTCTTGTTCACGATGACGATGAGTTGGCGGGCCAATCTCAGGCAAAATGGTAATTTCCATCAAGGCAAATTCGCCACCTGTATCTGCGCTAGTGGCGAGGAAGTGAAAGATCATTCCTGAGATCGAAACAGCAGATGCTTGTTTCGGAGATAGAAGTTTAACGGCTTGTTGCTTGTCCATATTGGTTATCGACGATTACAGGTTCGGGCATAAAATTTCTCGTTAAAGTGTTAATAGAATAATCAAATCGATTATGTTCAGGCTAATGCCGGATGAATTTCCGTTTCGATCTCAGCATGTCTCTGTATTTTTCCTAATCTAGTTTTTCTTGCAAATGTGCTTCTAAGAACCACAGGCGTTTATCGATCGCCCGCGAAACTTCAGTATAAAGATCAGCAGTGTCTGCATCGCCCAACTCAGTTGTTTGAGCAATACCAGCCCGAACGGATTTGGCGTAGATGGCATAGCGATCGGCTAAAGCTGTAACATGCTCCAGACCTTCCACCAAGTCGAACAAGTACTCTGGCAGTTCTGACTTTTGGGCGGCGGCTCTTGCAGTTCCCAAGGCATAGCCACCCAGTGTAGTAATGCGTTCTGCTACCAAATCAATGAATTCTTCTAGCTCAGAAGCCATTTCATCGAAAAGTAAATGTAGTTGATAAAAGTCTTTGCCTTTGACGTTCCAATGTGCCTGTTTGACTTGAGTTTTGAGATCTAGGGTAGATGCTAAGGTTTGATTGAGCAGAGCGATCGCTGGAGTACGAATTGATTCAGCAATATCCAGTCGGGTTGTGTAAAGTGGTGACTGAGTTCGGGTCATGAATTGATTCCTAGTGATTGGTTTCGGATTAGTGCGGCAATTAAGGATTCTTTGTCGTCAGCCCCGTCATAGCGGAGACTATTAATAAAAAAAGTCGGCGTTCGATAGACACCACTCTGGATGCCACTGTCGATATCTTCTTGAACTCGCTGCACATGCACGTCTCCTGACATCTCGCGGAGAAACTGCATCACATCAAGTTTTAGCCGTGCAGCATACTCAGCTAAATCTCCATCCTTGAGAGCGTGTTGATGGGCAAACAGAAGATCGTGCATCTCCCAGAACTTCCCTTGTTTCGCTGCTGCTTCTGCCGCTTCTGCCGCTTGTTGAGCTTGAGGATGAATATCAGCACAGGGAAAATGACGGAATGCATAACACAACTGGCTGTTAAACTGTTGCTGAATCTCCTGGATGATGCTATGAGCTTTGGCACTATCAAGGCACTGATAGTCACCGTATTTCACGAGCGTCATGACGGCGCTTGGCAACCCTTGGATATGGTCTCGATGACTAACGGGTTGGGAGAGAACAAACACAACGCTCTTCTGAGTAGGATGAAATTCAGTATCTTTGATTGGCTCGATTTTGTCACTGGCAAAAAGGTGGGCTGATGGTTGGCCAAAAGTTGAGGAATTTCCCCACCTTTCGATCAGATTGCTGATGCAAAAGTTATGACTACAATTTGGCAATGCCCCGCTTCAGAGCCACGATCGCCGCTTCAGTGCGATTGTTTACTCCCAATTTGCTGAGAATGTTATTGACATGAAATTTGACGGTGCTTTCGGCAATTGAGAGGGCGAGCGCAATTTCCTGATTGCTCCTACCCGTGGCCAGACGCTGTAAAACTTGACGCTCACTCTCGCTCAATTCTGGAATTTGGGCGCGTTCAGCCAGTTTGGCACCAACAACCTGGGAAATGTGATTTTTACCTGCACTCACCTGGCGAATCGCGCTCAGGATTTCTTGCGTGGACGCATCTTTGAGTAAATAAGACTTAGCACCCGCCCGTAGCCCCCGATAAATGTCTTCGTCGCCATCATAGGTGGTAAGCAGAATGATCGAGGTGGCGGGGAACTGGGAACGGATAGCAATGAGTGCTTCTACTCCACTCATCTGGGGCATTCGCAAATCCATCAGGGTGACATCGGGCTGCAATTGGCAAAACAACTCAACTGCTTCCCGTCCGTCTCTAGCTTGTCCCACCACAGTCATGTCAGATTGGTTGTCCAAAATCAACGCCAAGCCTTCCCGGACAACAGGGTGATCATCGGCAAGCAGGATGCGAAGGGAGAGGTTAACCGTCATAGGCTTGAGATCGGAACGGTGACAAGGATTTCGGTTCCCACTCCTAGTTTGCTCTGAATTTGCAGTTGTGCGCCAATGACTTTGGCACGATCCCCCATACCAGTCAAGCCAAACCCATGTCCTACGGTTTGCTTGGGGTCAAAGCCACATCCGTCATCCTGCACACGCAGTTGAATCTGTTGTGGCGTGTAGGCAAGTTGGAGGTGGATGGTTTGGGCTTTGGCGTGGCGGAGCGCATTGGTGAGGGATTCTTGAGCGATGCGAAGCAAATTCAGACTGACGGGAGTATCCAAGTCGTAGGGCTTACCGTCTATGCTCATGCGGATGCTGATATCGTTGCCGCAGGTCATTTGTTCGCTCAATTGGGTAAGTGAGTCTGGTAAGTTACAAGCAGTGGGATCACTTTGGTAGAGCAGCCAAACCGATCGCCGCGCTTCCGTCAGCCCTTGTTTGGCTAAATTTTGGGCGCGAGTAATACAAGCCTGAGCTTGATGGGGTTGGCTTGTCAAGAACTCGGTGGCAGCGTTCAGTTGCATGACAACGCCGGTGAGGGATTGCGCCAGCGAATCATGAATATCTCGTGCCATGCGATTACGCTCTTCGACGATCGCCGCTTGTTGCTTATGGTAAGCCATTCGCAAAAGCTGAATTGCCAGCGTGGCTTGATTTGCTAAAGCGTGAACGAGTTCTAGCTCTTCTGCCTGAAATTCCCGGCGATCGGCAAAGCGAATGGTGAAGCTGCCCACAATTTCCGTACCCAGTAGCAAGGGAATCCCCAGCATTGACCTTACACCTAGCCGTTTCAGATATTGGCGCTGCCATTTGGTGATGTCTGGATGATCGTCTAAATCGTAGAGGACTGGGACGCGATCGCGGATGTGCTGTTTCAGGGCTAAATCACGGGATAAATCGCGTTTGTAAATCCATTGTCCGGTCAGGCGATGGGCAGTTTCCGGGATGGCAGCAATCACTTCTCCATCGAGATAAACCAGATGCAGCCAGAAGCGATCTGACTCTGGCTTGTAAAGCCATAAGGCGGAGGAGGATGACCTCAGTTGTTCAGAGGTAACTTGGAGAATATGCCCTAGTGTGCGATCTAAGTCAGGTTCTGTGGCTAAGACATCTAGTGTTTTCTTGAGCGTGGTGTTGGCAATGGCTAGTTGAGTCACCCGTTCTTGATCTGCTTTTTCTTGTTCACGAGCGATTGCCGCTTGTTTCGCTTCCTCTGCCAGACGAGTCAACTGAATCGCTAGCGTTGCTTGTTGTGCCAATGACTCCACTAATTCCAGTTCATTTTCTGAGAATATTTCACGGTTTCGGCAGCCAAAGCCGATAAATCCTAGCGGTTGTTCATCCTGCCGCAGCAGAGTGCAGACAATGCCCTGATTATTTTGACTGCGATGATACTCCAGATGATCTGGTAAGAATAAGTTTGGCTCCGTATTTGGATTGAAGGTTTTGGATCTGGGCGATCGCAAGAGAAATATCTGAGCATCCTGGACATCAAATTGATTGGCAATTTCTTCCAGCACATGCCCCAGAAAGGCGTTCAGATCCGGATCGTGGGCTAACCAATCGATGCTACGACGCATACCGTATTGTTGGCTCAATTTTCAGAAATTGTTTATGACCTTAAGCTATCACGAATGATCTTTACTAGGCTTTGGCATTTGCTCACAGCAGGTATGATCTCCATCCACACCCTAATTCCCCAGAGACGTGCTGGTTTTAAAGCGGTTGTGGTGTTGATTCGCGATGGCGAAGCAAACTTTTTTCCGGTGCTAACCAAAGTACCAAATTACGCATATAGGCATGGATATCTGTTAAGGCTTGCGGTTCACGGGCAATCCCATTACCGCTAGGCTCTGTGACAAAGCTAGGACAGCCCATTTCCGGATTCCAGTTGTAGTCACAGAAATGATGAAATGTGGAAGCAGCAACAGCCCTTCCCAATTGATCACCAAAGCGATCAACAGAGCGATCAAATGCAACTGCCAAATTAAACAGCCGATTAGTCACTAAACTTTTTCCCATTGCCACTACTCTAGCTGTTGTATCTCCTTGAGGCACACCAACTGCACCTTCATGAGGATGGGCAGGAAAATACTCAATTATTCCGTTGTTCAAGGCTGGGTTGTGCAATAGTTCATGCACTGGTTCAATGGGAATAATCAACTGATAATCGCCATTGAGTCCAGAGTGATAATTTGGCCAAGAAATGGTGGTAGTATGACGATCATCTGGACAGTGACGAGTGGTGTCGGGTTCTAGATTGTGGCTATGAAAGTAATGAGCTGCGCCAATGGCATGACATACACCTGATAGGTTGCACAGAGAAGATCCCAAATCTTGATGATCTCTTGCAGTTAAAATGCCACCGCCGCGTTGGCGAAACCCGTTGATGCCATCGCAGTCTTTGGCTGTCAATCCCTCTCCTACATCCACAGCAAATAACCACAATTCATCAAAATCAGTTTCAGCTAGATTGCTCAGAACTAGATCATTTCCCTCCTCATCAACTTCGCGATCGCGGGCTGTAACTTGCACCATCTCGTTTCCTTCACTATCCTCTAGCGTGGATAGAAAATCACGCAGTAATGAAAACCGATCAATTCCCCAGTCGTCTGTAGTGGGTGGAATAGTGGTTTGTAGAAGAATTTTTAGCACTTGAGTCATGGATTGATCTTGGTTGAGGTGATTGTAGAACTATTGACTTCTCCCCAGCCATAAATGGCGGGGATTCTTAAAGAGTCCATAATCGGACTTTTAATGGTGCAGACAACGACACCCTAGACGCTCATAACAACTACCACGGGAGTGCTGCAATTGCGCTTACTTTTCTTTTTTTTCGTTTTCCGAGTCCATCACAATGCCAGTTAGGTACGCTCAACACCCTGCCATTATTTGCCCTTTAACTATTCCAAATCAAGTTGGATATGTCCGTTGCCGGGATTGCTCCGTACTAGGATGAATCAACGCGCAGATGGTTGTTCTTACTCACAATTTGTTGTTCAATTATACCACTGTGGCTGAAGCCATCCAATCGTTTCAATGCGACTGAAGTCGCTACCGACTTATCCCCATGTCTAAAGCCAGGGGCTTGCGTCTCGTTTTCTGGTCAGGAAGTGAATTCAGTGTCACGATACTTGAACTAACCGCTGCTGCAGTCGAGTATATCGTTCCTGGGACTTGGTAGAACGAACACACATTGAGATCCCCTTCTGGCTACCAATAATAATTGCCAACTTCCTGGCACGGGTTAACCCCGTAATTTCTCTTTACGCTATAGGTGTGTTTACTTCTATTACCTCAATACCTTTGCCAATTTACGAGGGTTCAACGCCTGTGGAAACGTTATGAATCCGTATTTGGTCGATCGCTTGCCGAGGCGGTTTTGGAAAATGGCGATCGCCTTTGTTAATCTGTCTTTTTCCAGACTAGATAACCTACTCCAAATCTGACTTTTCACGGTATGTGGAAAAGGTCATTTTGATGGTTTCCCAAGCCCTGATTTCTCCGTTAGCTATTTTCATTAACTTAGATTTATTGAGAATTAGCCTGTGGAAAAAGCCACGCTTTTTGGGAGCTTGAGGACTTCCCGTGAAAAGTCAGACTCCAAATAACTAACTTTTTTTAACATTGGTGATGAAGTCACTGTACAAATAAATTTCATATACGTAGAAAAACTGATGGATATCTCAGTAAGATTTTTTACAATATAACTAGAACTCAGATTGATGGATATTTTTGTTTTTACTAGAGGTTCCTATGAAAAAGTATTCGTTTTTGACGATCGTGGCGATCTTGGCTGCCACAGGTCTAGCATTAGGACAAAGTAGCCCCAACTCTTCGGAGCATGACGAAGCGCAGGGTAATTCCCAGTAATTCCAGAACCGCAAAGCCGAAATCCTCAAATGTATCAGTACGCGGTTTGAAGTGTTTATGTTTGCAGTTTGCTGCAACTAGCCAGCAACGCCTGTTTATATTCCGAACGACCAACTTTTCTCTTATTCTTAAATTTACCTATCAATGAGTGTATTTACTAAGGGGAGTGAATATGTTTTACCGCCAACTTTCTTTTTTGATGAGTCTGGGTGCTATTGCTGTACTTGGAGGTAATTTATCATCTCTTGCTCAAACAATTCCTATTGTTCCTAATACAACAACTTCACGGGCAGAAACTACCGAAGAGAAAGGAACACAAACGATAAAGTTATATTACTTCCGTGATGCAGCAACTTTAAAGACGATACTAAATGAAGTGAAAACGCAGGAAAAGTGGGATATGACAATACAGACATCTTCTGATGATGAGATCATTCTCTATGGTAAGAGTGCGGAAAGAAAGTCTGCCTACCGAGTTATTGCTGCAATGGATCTTCCCGTCCCGGTGTCATGATACAGATGTGGGGAATCCAGATTTCCAGTAATAATCCCAAGAACTTAGCTCAAGTAATGTTGAAAGTACACCAGCAAATTAATGAAACTCAACAGTTAGTGCGAGAAACATATGCTCGAATTGAACAATACACAAAAGATAATATACATGAAGATGACTTTGATCCCACGTTCAAAAAACTTGTTGATCATTTAGGGTATAGATCAGCTCTGAGTCAAAATCGCCCTTTATCTCTGACAGATATATTATTACGTATGGCGGCCGCACAAAAGGCAAATAACAACGTGACAGAAAAAATGGCCAATCAATTGATGCAATTTTTTGAAACAGATAAACGCTATACAGACTATTTAGCTGCAATTAGAAATCAAGGCGGACAGCCACTCGAAAGATTTTTCTCTCTTCATGGTCTAAAGCCAACATGCAAAGATCAAAACAATAAAAAAGATGCCATTACCCCTCCTCAAAAGTGTTGGAATACAGATTTTGAAACCGACTACGCTAAAATTACTCGATCTGTAATACTTGATTTTGCGCTACATTATGGTCTCTTTGTTAGCAAACCAGATAAGTTTAGTCCTTACTATTTTCAACAATCAGATGATGTCTTGAATAACCGTTTACAAGATACCAGTGATGCCTTAAATCAAGACATAGAAGATTTTTTTGTTATGCCTACTTTGCTCAAAATCCAAAAGATTGTGAGTGAATTTAATGACGTGGAATATGCACAGGTAGGAAGAACCAGTGTAGCTAGTTTGAGTGGGATAGAAACGAAGGTTACATCAAATTCGGTTAGTGCCTTCGATGTAACTCCACCCTTGAAGCTTTCAGAATTGCTCACAAATGCTGATAAACTAACAGAACAGGTCGGCAAATTTGTTCCAGAAACAGCGCAGCCAATACTGGGATCTCTGCCGCTTGAGCGGGTTATCAGTCTAGTTGCTGCCTTGCAAGAGCAACAAGCTGAATTCCGTGAGTTGAAAACTGGGATTTCATTGACGCTAACTCCTAATGTGTTACGAAATATGAATTCTGCTGAACTTAAAGTCGATTTGACTATCTCCGATCCAGTTGCTGCCGATACGGAACAGAAAGGCTCGCAAGAACCGCTATCACGTATAGGTGAACAGAAAGTGACAACCACTATTTACACAAAGGCTGTAGATTTCTTCGCTCTTTCAACATTCTCTAATCAAAGTATATTAAATGGGGGACGTGGTTACGTACCTATTATCGGTACGGTGTGGAGGGGTATTTTTGGTCAGGTGCCTGTGTTGGGTGATCTGTTTAGTTGGAAAAGAGGCCCTAAAAAAGTTCTTCATGAGAGTCTGCTGTTGACTAACTCCTTCATTACACCTACAGCTATGGGATTCGGTTTGCTCTATCCAGTGGAGAGCGGCACTTTTGATAATAACCAAGATTTTTGTAAGTTAACTAAGGAGATTGAAAACTATACAGAAAACCCAGTGTTTATGGATAAAACTGTTTGTCCGAAATAGTATTGAAACTTTTATTCAGAATACCTGAAAATTCTAGTCACTGTTCTCATCATCCTTGGAAAAGGGTAAAGTTTTTTGACAATTAATTGCTGCTACAGTTTCCGAAATACCAGTAGAATGTCCTTGAGCGTCAAAAGTCAGGGAGTCCACACAAGCTTGTAAAGCTGAAGCCAGGGGAGGTAAACATTCCTTTTCTGCGCTGTTTGTTGATATCTGTTGGTTCAACTCTCGAAAACATTGGCTCGTATCCGCTAGAGCAAAATTACAGAGCCGTGTTGCCCGTTCTATTGAAATCACATTCCGCAAATCCTGGAAGCATTGACTGGTAGAAGGTGTTGCTATACGGCATAGTTTCTCAGTCTGTTCCAAAGAGGTAGAATTTCTTAATTCCTGAAAACACTGGCTTGTATAACGAGTTGCATTACGACACAATCGTGCAATTCGCTCCGCAGAGATATCTTTTCGTAAATCCTGAAAACATTGAGTTCTGACACTTAAGCTGTGTTTATTATCTCCTTTATCTGGTGATTTATACTGGTATTGGGCGTGTACTGGTATGCTCATTGCCAACATTACCAATGCTAGAATCACGGGAGTTTGGACTAAATCAAAATTGAAAAATTTCATATTTCTTATTCTATGAGTTAAAAAATAATATCTATATCAGATGTGAAGATAATTTTTTAGCAAAAGTTACGCACCCCTGAAAGATTAAGATTCAGATCTGATTTTAGAGCTTTGAAATGGGAGTCCCGCAGTTATGAAACGCCGGGATTTCTTGTCTAATCTTGAGTCTTTCGTTGATACATTTGCGGTGCAAGAATTACTTGAATTTGCTTTTCCTGGCATTTTTGAGAAAAAGCGTGAATTTGTGCTGACTCCTCTGGCTCAATTGATAAAGATTTTACAAACCTCTCAAATCCTAAAAAAGCTAATTCATAAATAGCTTTCTGACTAAAACTACCTTCAAAATAGCCGGTATGTGTATCAACACCTTGAGGATCTCTATTATTGATAGAGTGACGCACAAATGCCCAAGCTAGGAAAATATAATTCCCAAAATTTATGGCTGGCTTTTGGATAGCACAACTAACAATTCCTATTTGTTTACTCAGATCATCTTGATAATCTGTACAGTCGAAATATGCAAATAAATCTGCAGGTTGTACCGACTCTTCTGAAATCTCAGTTATCTCTTCCAGATTTCTATGTTCGCTGCTAGAAGAACGAATCTCTAAATATTTATAAGGATGATCAAGCCAATAACCTTTGTCAGAGTCTTCTTGGTGTAAATTGATAACTCCATATCTGGGTGTGTGATCCACTAAATCATTTTTATTGTCGAAATGCTTCACAGTTATATTCCCAAGCCTGTAGCCACTAATTTGAGTTCGTGCTGGGAAACTAAAATAATTTGCAGCAGTAGACATAAATCTTAACGTTACGTCTCCCTCGTTACAAAATATATAAGCTTCTTCACAGCGACGTAAAGAAGAACGAAGAAAATTAGCGCGTCCTGGTAAGATACTTTCTACAGGAATATCAGGTGCAACTAGCACAAGCCTGCCTAAACAAAATACATTACCAATATCTGAATCTGGTTTTTTGTTAATAGATTTAATATCAAAAACATCAGAGAGAATACGAATTACATCTGTGACGACAAAACACCCCATACTATGGCTAATAAAAGATAGCTTAATGCGTTGATTGCTGCGTAATTTTACAATAGAATCAAGCTGTCTTATCAATTCTACTAAATCTATCACTCCATAATTACTCGCTCTATAAAAATCACGAAAATAAGCAGATATTCTGAGAAGAATTAATGTAAAAATAATTGAAGATGCTATCCCAGATAAAATTAACATTACTGTAAAAAAATGGACAGCACTATTACTCAAACTATTCAGAAATAATAGGACTATTGTAGATAATATACTAATTATTAATGACCCAGAACTAAATAGAGCTAGTAAAGTCGGTAGCGAAGACAGTGCGTTAATTAGCTTTTGTCGAAACGAACCAGACTCATCTGTTTGTATGGGATTTTCAGATGGCCATCTATATCCGATAAAAATATACCTATCTGCTTGCTGAATATGTGTATTAACGTATTGATAAATCTTTTGGCAACCTATTTCTGTATCCGATGGTGTAGAACTATATCCATGAATATTTATAATAATTTCTGGTTCTTTGCTGGATTGTAAACTTTCAGCAATTTTTTCAATCAGATCTTTGGTTGAAGGTTCAGCTTCTCCATCATTGAGATTAAAAAAGTTTTTATGAGCCAGTTCTGAACCAAAGCTATGAGAATTATCTTCTTTGGTTTCTACGTTCAATTTGGCAGTACTAACTACTAAATAACCAGGTATTTTTTCTTGATTACTTTTTTTGAATTCGTAAATTTTATAAAATTGATCGTCTATCAAATGCTTCTTAGCAGAAGAGTTCATCAGGTCTATTTCCTTTGACGATTTAGCTTCAGTATATCGCAATTACTTCTTGTTGATCTCACAGAAACCTTCCTTCTTTCAGGTATACTTCTAAAACCCTGGCTACTTTCTCTGGTAATACTACCTGAAGCGTTTTTTCATTAACTACTTCAGATACTCCATCGCAAACTGAGACAACTTTTTCTAGGATATTCTAGGATATTATACCTCATGGGAATATCTGATAGAGATAGAAAGCAAATTTTTAAATTACCCCATCATACCATAATTTATTTTTGCCAGAGGTCTATTCTAAAATTACCAGATAGCGATCGCTCCTGACTCCAGCAATTGCTTCCCGGAATGTCCGCATAATCGAGCCTGGTTGCATTTCCGTTAGTAATGCCATAGCGATAACTAAGGTTCGTATTTATCAATTCTGCTCTTCCAGTATCCGGATTTGAGTCTTCCGATGATCAGGTCGAGATGAGATAAGAGCGAGTATAATTTGTTGTCGATAGCGCGATCTGGAATAGTCGTTTATTCCGGTAAGCCTACTTCCCTGGAGGATATCAATCCTCCAGGTACTTATTTGAGCAAGCACCTAAGCGATCGCCAGACTAATGGGTTGCCCAGTTGCTCATTGGTAGTAGCTCTTTTTTTCTTTTGGAAAAAAGAAGCGTCTATGATTTAGGTCTGCTATTTACCAATGCTTGTAAATTGGTGAAGGTGTTGAAAAGTTGAACATATCTATCAAGTCGCCAATCGCGGGGCTGTTAATCGGTACATAAGGATTTGCACGGTGGGTTTTAGGATTGGGTAGATTGTCACGACTACGATTGGTGAGTGGCAACAGTCCCCAATTCTTTTCGATAAACTTGAGAATCGATACATGATCATAATACGTATGAACAACGCGACCACCGCGAGAGTATGGAGATACCACAATTAAAGGAATCCGTGTTCCGTCGCCGAAGAAGTCAATGGGCTGAATATAACCAGAATCCCAATATCCACCACCCTCATCAACAGTGATGAGAATTGCTGTATCTTTCCAGAGTTGAGGCTGGCTTTGAACCTCTTTGATAATCTTCTTAGTAAAAGCTTCAAACAGATTAAATTTTGAGGATGCTGGATGACCGTCAAGTAAGCCACCAGGCTTAACAAAAGAGACCGCAGGCAGATGATTGTTATTAATATCGTTATCCAGATCCGTGGTGTCCTTCAAATGCTCCGTTCTTACCTGTTCGTTAGTCATAATTGATGTCACGTACTGGAAGGGGTTGCAAATATTGCAATAGACGTTGGTGTTACTGGTGGGATTTTTAACGTATTCGTTCCAACCTTCACCGTAGTATCGCCAGGAAATATTCTTTTCCAATAAGGCATCACCAATGGTGCGAACAGATGACGGCGGGATCACAAAGCCATTATTAGTCACTGCATTGTTAACTGTTCCGTCACCAAAATAGCCAGGATCGTAGTTGTTCAGGAGATAATAGGTATTCGCCGCACAGTTAGGCTTTGGTTTGTCAGGGAGGGAATTCAGATAATTCACAACAGCCCCAACTCCAGGCTGGCTGGGGTCAGAACAATTGCTGTAAGTGCCGCCAGAATAGCCATCTTGTGTGTAGAAGTTGTTGGTTCCCGGCTGTGGGTTGGGGTTCTCAATCTCATTTTGCGGTGGTGTGGCTGGATTGCCTTTGCCGTCGCTGTACCAAATGGCATCACCGATACCAATCATCACTGAGTTTGCACCAGTACCACCCATAACAGGCTGATGGTAGTTGTCGCTGATGGCGTAATTGTCAGCTAGAGACTTGAAATAGGGCATGTCTCCGTTGTTGACGTTGTAGAAGCCCATAGAGGTGGCACCCTCTTTATCGGTGAAAGTAGAAAAGGGCTTCCCATTACTGCCGGCGGCAACACTCACTTCAACCCAAGGGAAAAGATCCTTGAGACAACCACTGGGATTGTCTGGACTAGCATGACTAATGTCGCAATCGACTTGCTGCCACATCTGATAGAAGCGATGCACAGGGCTAGCTGCGTAAGCGTCATAGGGTAAACCAGGTGTCAGTTGGAACGGTCCGCTTTGTAAGTTATTTACATTCGAGATTCGGGTATCCACAGCACCACTCGGCAATCCCGTTGCACCGGTAAGTAGAAGACCGAAATCTTCTGATAGTAGCGCCGGATTGACAGCTTGGACAGCCGCTAAGGTCTGGAAGGGAGGCGGATTTTTGTCACTTGCTGTTTGCGCCCCACCAGCTTTAGGCGGTGGTAGTGTTGTATAGGGTTCTTTGTTAGTAGGACTCAATGAGAAGGTATCGGTGATGGAAGCTTTGTATTGAGTTGCTGCTTGAAAGTTCTGTCCTGGTGTACCATCAGCATTGATGATACCCTTAGATAACAGATTTGATACTGTTTGACCTGATCGTGGTTTGTATGCACCGAAGACATGATCAAATGTTCGGTTCTCACCAACAATGACAATGACATGCTTGATAGGAGTGAGGGTCTTAGTCTCTTGAGCTAAAGCAACAGTTGATACTATAGGACCTCCAGCAAGCCCCATAATCACTGTAGTAATAGATGCATAACTTAAACATTTTTTTCGATAAAATTTGTCCAACATGATTCGATGATAATGAACTGCTGGAACTTAAGATTAGTTATACAGTATTAAGTTGTGATTATATTTGTAATAAGTATTCTTTAAAGAAGAAAATTCCGAAAACCCTTGAGTATATGTATAAAAAAAGCATGAGGGCGTTACTGATTGAAAGTATGAATGAGCCTCACGCATTCGGTGGATTTGTGAAAATTACTCTAGGAACGGACTCAAAAGTAGTCCCCCACGGAATTTATTGGTATTGAATCCACGGTTGAGTTTGAGTGGGGAATTTTTGCCGAGATGGCGCTCAAAGATGTCACCATAGTTGCCAACAGCAGCGAGAACGCGGTACTGCCACTCCTTGTCCAAACCAAGCTCAGATGCACCAATCGGCATTGCCTCAGCACCACCTGCATACCATCGCGTTTGGGGATGATCGGCACTGATCAGTGTGTGTACTGTCCAGGCAACGATCGCTGATCCATTGCCCGTCCTCAGTGCCGGTTGTAGCCATGACTGGAAAGGTAATCAGTGGTTCCGGGAGGATGCGGCTGGCCAATTTGTTCACCCCCCGATCAAGGCGAATCATTGCCAGAGTAGTAATCTCAGCCGCGATCGCATGGCAATTCTGTACGTTGTAGGTGTCAATCATTTCCCCATCTTCGGAGAACGCTCGCCGGAACCAGTTCTGATGCAGTGCATCAAAGTAAGCCTGAAGACTCCGCTCAACCGAGCTACCAGTCATAAAACAAATACTGTCGTTAGCGAGATTGCTAATGTGATGAGCGGCCGAATTAGCAGCCACCATCACCCCATGAGATTCGACAAACACGGTAGGGCCTGGTACTAACTTACCAGCCAGATGCTGCTCGTTAATTTCCGATCCCGTGAGGAAATAGACATCATCCTGCTGTTGACGCACAGCATCAAAATCCTTGGGTGTATCGTACTTATGGTATGAGATGCGGTCAGCAGATCCAAGTACAGCAGCTGCGATCGCACGGCAAACATCCACAGAAAGACCAGTCCAGCGACCTTGTTCGGCAACTTCTGCCAAACCTGGACGCTCCACACTGCCGCAACGAACTACACCACGGGCTTTCACACGTTCCACTACAGAGCCAGCGTCAGCCGGGGAGAGTGAAGCGCATACACCGAGCAGTGTCAGTAAAACTAACAACAAGCGCATGGATTTTTTTAGGGGATATTGGGGAGGCTGGAGTCAGGATTTTTAACTCCTAACTCCGGTTTTTTGACTCTTAACTACCGACTACTCTGTGATCAGTTGCCTTGTGGGTAGGTACTTGGCAGTGGGTTAAAGCCTGGGGGAACATTGTTCACAATCCCTTGGCGATCGTTTTCTGGTGTGATACCGATCGCTTGGCAGCCTTTCCCGCTGTAGTGTGGTAATTCAGTAACTACGTTTTCGGGTATGGTGGCAAATGAAGCTGGCAGGATTGGGGAGATACCGAGCAGGCGCTGGGGATCGAAGCCTGACAGCAAGCTGTCGGTGATGGGCGAATTGATGTCCCGTGTGGAAGATACTTCTGCTTAAATCCCGGCGGACCGAACTTGTTGAACTCTGGAAGATTGCGCTAGCCGCGAGCGCTTGCGCCTTATCGGGCAGACTAGCAAGTGCTGGTAGTCCAAAGATGGCATTAATTGTCTCGATCACTGAGTTGTGATCACCCTCAACATGGGAGTACAGCGTGTGTCCGGGCGTAGGGTGAGATGAGGATCAGCTGGTACGCGGACGCCGCGAGAGAGGGGCAGCCCATCAGGTCCGTAGGAGAGGATACGTGGTGGTACGTGGTCGTAAAAACCATCCGACTCGTC
>CAVYXS010000182.1:0-39008 GCA_963772205.1 uncultured cyanobacterium | reverse complement strand
CGCAAGCACGGATCGCCGACGGCGATCGCCACGGCGAACCGTCTCCATCCATGTCGGACCAAGCTTGCAGCAATCGTCCGTGAACGCGACGTACTCGGTCTCACAGAGCACGAAGGCCGTGTTCATGGCCGAGGACTTCCGCCCACCAGTCGCGCGAAGTCACGCGTTGCGGGCCCTGCCATGGCGACGGCTTCGGCAATTCCACGCGCACACGCACGCGCGATAGTGGACGCGATGAACCGCACAATTGCTCCGGTGAACGACCGCGAAGATCGATCACCAGCACGTCGACCTCGTCGTCAGGTACAAGTTGCGTGGCAAGTTGTCGCTACTAATACATAGTATTGCTATGACCAAATACAAAATACCTACCGTTGTAAGTGCCCCATGCCCCATGCCCCATGCCCCATGCCCCATGACCAAAAACTCACCTTGAGTTGGGTGGAGTTTTTGATATAAGATTTTGAGGTGTTGGGTGTTGTTGCTAAACCAGACCAAAAATCTACTCAGCAATCACTACTTCCGATGGTTGATGTTGGTCAAAAGTACCCCAAGCAAAAGCAGTATTTTGCTCAACAAACTTCTTGGCTGCATCTAGTAGATACTCATAATAGGTACGAGCGACAATAGATAACTGTTTACCAGAGGGGTGAACCATGTACCAAGTTCGCTTAATGGGAAAGTGTTGGACATCGAGAATGCTGAGATTCTGAAGCCTCAGTGATTAAGGTATGGCGAGATAAAACCGAAATTCCTAAACCACCTGCGATCGCTTGTTTAATTGCTTCGTTACTCCCTAATTCCAGCTTAACTTTTACTGTCACTCCATGTTCTTCTAACAGACTTTGGACGGCGCGACGTGTTCCTGAACCAGGTTCGCGCATAATAAAAGGTTCATTAGATAAGCGTTGGATGGGGATATTTTGCTCCTTTGTCAGTGGATGATTAATTGGTGCAAATACTACCAAGGGATTGTCTAAAAATGGTTGACAATTTACATCGAGGTGTTCTGGAATCTGACTCATGATATACAAGTCGTCCAGATTATTCATCATCCTTTCTAAAATCCCTTCATGATTAGTTACTTGTAGAGATATATCAATTCCTGGATAAAGTTGGCAAAAATTCCCTAACAAACGAGGTATCAAATATTTTGCTGTTGTAATTACAGCCAAGCGTAATTGTCCCTGTTTTAGCCCTTTTAAATCTGCCACCTTCATTTCAAATTGAGCGATAGTCTCAAAAATTTGCCGACAAGTGGCAAATAATTCTCGTCCCGCCTCAGTCAGATACAAGCGCTTACCCACTTGTTCAAACAATGGTAAACCTACCGATTTTGTCAGTTGCTTAATCTGCATAGAAACGGTGGGTTGGGTGAGAAACAATTCCTCTGCAGCCCGCGTAAAACTACCGTGTCGTGCTGCAGCCTCGAACACCTTCAACTGGTGTAGTGTCGCTTGGTTCAAGGGTGATTCTCCTCATCATAGGGATTCATAGATATAACTCTAGTATCACTGAACACTTGCATCTGGCATAGCTATTGGTAATACAAAAGTTATGCCTGTAATCATAGATAATACTCTATTATCAACATTAAAAAAAGATATTTTACTTATGGTAATGAGAAGTTATCATCAAAACAACAAACAAAGCGTAAGATGCCTTCCGGTTCAAGATGAATGCTGAATATTGAATGAGGATGACCCATAATTCATCATTCCTAATTCACCATTCATCATTCCATCATTCTTCTGTAATTTTTACAGATAACTTGGATAAATCTGGCAACTGAAGGACTTCTAGTTCTGCAACTTGTTCCTTGATATTCACCGGCAAATTTAACGGTTGACGTTGTTCTATCCAACAACTTGCTAATGGTAAAGTTTGCTCTAATTCATCTAAGGGACGAGGAATCACCATCACAGCGTTTAATTCGCCAATGCGTTCTGCTTCATACATACCCGCTTCCACTGCTACCGCAACATTCGCCACGGAGCCACGAATAATGGCTGTACACAAACCCGCACCGATTTTTTCATACGCTGCCAAATGGACATCAGCCGCTTTGAGCATGGCATCACATGCTCCTACCATCGCCGGAAATCCCCGAGTTTCAACTAATCCAACGGCTTGGTTACTCAGACGGCTATAATTTCCTTCTTCCATGATTTTACTGAGACGATTGGTTATAGGCAACACAACCTCTAAGTTAGGAAAAGGTCTGGCAATCACTAAGCTAGAAACGAGCTGACCAAATTGTTCAGCAGTTTGTACACCAGCTTCTACAGCCAGACGGACATCAGCGATTCCTCCTCGAACAATAGCCGTACAGTGTCCACCACCAATTTTTTCATAGCCGACGAGATGAACTCCTGCCGATTTGAGCATCATATCCGCCGTGCCCACAATCGCCGGAAAGCTGAGGGTAGAGACTAAACCCAAGGCAGTATCTTTGAGACTATCTCTACGTGGGGATGCGTCAATTGTGCTAATAGGCCGTTGATGAGATGTTTCCATGTGAATTTTCTAGGCTACTCACGAAACTAACAACTTACAATTAACACTTACTCAGATGGATTGTCAGAGATTGGTTCGTTCAAGGCTTGCCGATGTGGAAATAATGTGATTAATAGCCTTTGTATACTTCCTTGCCCATAAATTTGAGTACCAAAAGTATTCATCAATTCAGTAGCAGGTGGACTGCGTTGAGAATCATCGTTAATTTCTGTAGGCGCTGCGGCGATTTTCTCGACGGGAGGAGACTCGCTTTTAGGCGTGGTAACAGGACTGGGGAAGGAAATAGACTGGTATTCTAACTCTAGAACAGGCGAAGCTGAGGTTTTCGTTGCAGAAATCGTTTTTTCCTCACTTAGAGCCTGATTCTCTTCTGCCCTCGGCTCCTGGGTGATGGATGGTTCCGGTTGTTGGTTTTGACTAATCTGGCGACTAGTGTCACCCAAAATTGAACCTGGTGCAACTACTTGTCCTGGTGCCACCGAACAGTAAAAAACTGTTGTAGCAGAACCAATACAAGCATTTGAGCCTATTTTACCGTTACCAACCATCAAGAAACCGGCGCCCAAGTTTACTCCTGCTTCTATTTCTAGGGTCCTTCATAGACTTGGAGAATCGTCCCCATACCAATACAAGCCCCAGGACCGATGATGATCTTGCTGTTTGCAGCCGCTTGGAGAATTACCCCTGGTGCGAGTACCGCACTGGGATGAATACTCACCTCGCCACTAATGTAGGATTCAAAATTATTACTGAGGCGCAGTGGCGGCACAGACATGGAAATTATCACCTCAAAAGGCTGGGTGGTGAGTGCTGAGTGTGGAACTAAAAGTTGATTAGTAACTCATAACTGACAACTCAGCACTCATTACTCATTACTGATTACTCCTTATGGGCGTTGGATAATCGCTTCCAATACCCGACGCTTGGCTTTGGGTTCGATACCAATTAACCGGACATATTCCCCTGGGTATTCAGCGATGTGGGCTTCTAAAGCGGCGATCGCTTCTCTGTCTGAGGAAGCTTGAATTTGACCGGCGCTAGTCCAAGAACCTGTGCGGAAGCGTCTTTGGTCAACGTGTTCAACGCTAATTTTATAGCCACTTGTCAGGAGTTGTCGTAGTTGGTCTACTACTTCAGTACTCAGGCGGGTACTGGTAGCAGTTGCGGTTGTAGCAGTTGTAGCTGTGCTGACAAATGACTGCTTCTGGCTGCTAGCTGGGCTAACTTGACCATTGGGTCGTTGAATAATGCTTTCTAAGACGCGCCGTTTGGCTTTGGGGTCAATGCCAATTAAGCGCACATACTCGCCTTGATGGCTGACTATACAGTCTTCTAAGGCAGCAATTACTTCATTTGTGGAATTGGAGTTAATTGGCTCACAACTTTGCCAAGAACCCGTGCGGAATCGCCGCTCGTCTACGTGTTCTGTGCCAATTTTGTAACCGCCTGCCAAGAGTTGGCGGATTTGTTCTATGGTTTCGGCACTGAGTTTACCACTGCCGACGCTATTACCGTTACCGTTACCGTTACCGTTACCATTGCTGCTGTAGCTACCATTAGATTGATTCACAGGCGCTCTAAAGGTGGCTGGTGTGGCAACTGTGCCATCGGGACGTTGGATGATGGTTTCTAGGACACGCCGTCTACCGCTGTCAATCCCAAACAACCGGACATATTCACCGCTGTGGTCTGTGAGACAACCTTCTAAAACAGCGATCGCTTCTCCTAATGTTCTTGCTTCCACTGGCTTACAACTAGTCCAAGAACCGGTGCGGAACCTTCTTTGGTCTACATGTTCTGTACCAATCTTATACCCTTGCTCCAATAGATAGCGTACCTGCTCTATGGTTTCTGCACCCAAGCCTTTGCTCGCCACTTCACTACTCCTTTCTAACTCTAAAACAGTAATTCCGTTACTTATATAAGATTTAGCGTTCTCATCCCGAATGGGTGCTATACATTTGCTATCTGCAGCACAACGATAACCAGACCGCAGTGCCTGATTTATCCCGACCACATGATGGGCGAATTCCTCATCTTGGTCTTGCACATCTGGTAAGCGGTCAGCTTGCTGCTGGCTAGTAATTATCGCTCCCGAAGGTACATATTTACCTGGGGGAATTTCTACATCTTGAATCAAAGCGTGCATCATGACGATGCAACCTGCTCCTACTTTGGCATTAAACACTGTGGAGCGAAAGCCAATGAAGGAACTATCCCCAACATAAGCAGGTCCATGAATGAGCGCCATGTGGGTAATGGAAGCATTTTTACCAATCCAGACCGAGTATTGATTTTGGTCATCACCAACCACTCGGCCTTGTTCCAACCCATGAATCACTACACCATCTTGAATATTGGTGTTTTCACCAATGTAAAAAGGTGTGCCTTCATCCGCTCTAATCGAAGTTCCCGGAGCAACGATTACATTTGCACCTATCCGCACGTCTCCAATGATGTTGGAAAACGAATGTACAAATGTGCTTTCATGGATTTTTGGCTCAGCTAAATTCCTTGACCACGGGGTTGGGGGCGCCGCCGTGCTGCTGACTGCCATTGTGAGATTCCTCCTAAAATTGTCAACTGTCATTTGTCAGTTGTCATCTGTCAGTTGTCATTTGTTTTTCTCCTGACCACTGACTTTTGACTACTGAACTATCTGTATTGGTCTTTTTTGCTGTAAATGAGACGATCTTCTACGTGAATAGTATCAATTATCGCCACCACTGCAGCATCCAATGGCCGCTGTTCATTTCCAGGAACTTGACGAGCTGCACTACCTCTGCTGACTAGTACCCACTCATCTACTCCTGCACCCACGGTATCCGCCGCTACTTCATAGTTGGGCAGGAGGTTTCCTTCTTCGTCTACTAACTGCAACATCAGTAGTTTGACACCGCGAAGACTTGGCTCTTTTTGCGTGCTAACTACTGTGCCACGAACTTTAGCAATTTGCATTAGCGATTATGGTCTTCTGCCAAAAGGACGAATGGCGTTGACATTTTCCCGGAATTGCTCTACGTCTTCTGTATAACGAATTGGCAGGACATATTCTAAGTTTTCATGAGGACGAGCGATGATGTGGGTAGACAGGACTTGTCCGCCGTTAACTCGCTTGACTGATTCTACACCTGCTGCTACAGAAGCTTGTACTTCGGAAACGTCGCCTCTGACGATGACTGTCACCCGACCACTACCGATTTTCTCATAGCCTACCAGGGTGACACGAGCAGCTTTCACCATTGCATCTGCTGCTTCCACTACCGCTGGAAAGCCTAGCGTTTCTACCATTCCCACTGCGATGGACATTCTTTCTAATCCTTAATTAAGTTTCTCAATCTGGACAACAGAAGTACTCAATTTGTCAAATACCGTTAATTACTTTGTTTCACCTGTTTTTAAGTGCGGAACTGTTCTACGGCTTCGGTATACCGAATCGGCAAGACGTATTCCAGGTTCTCATGGGGACGGGCAATGATGTGAGTGGATACCACTTCACCACCATTTACTCTTCTGGCTGCTTCTACCCCAGCCGCTACTGAAGCTTGCACTTCAGATACATCTCCCCTCACGATCACTGTTACCCTGGCGCTACCGATTTTTTCATATCCTACCAAGGTTACACGTGCGGCTTTCACCATCGCATCAGCAGCTTCTACTACCGCCGGAAAACCTTTTGTCTCAATCATTCCAACTGCAATTGGCATCGCAGAACTCCTAAAAAATTAATCCAATCAGTACTCAGGTTTGAAATTTTTGACGAGGAAGCTGATCTTGAGCTAAGAAAACACTCCCAAATTAAGCATAGGAAAGCTTGGCGTCTCTGGCAATATAAATTACTATAATAGTTTATGATAAAAGTGTTTAAGAAAACTTAACAAAAATTAATAGTGCCATCTGGTTAATGAAATTTCACGGATTGCTAGAGTAGCCAATTGGGTTTTATAATTTTTTAATTACATTTGTTGAATCTAGGTTAATAAACTCTACAATTCTGTAATCAGGAGAAACAACAGGAGGCTCAAGGTTTTGCCATAACTGTATTTCTCTAATTTGTGCTGTTAATACAAACACAGTAGAAAAAATGTATCAGTTTTTCTAATATACTATATAAACTAACGATGTAGAAGTAGTAATTCCAATGCTATAAGTAGAGGATAGTGGGAGAATTAAATATTTTTATTTTGTTATAACAGTTTTTTTCATGGTGTAATGTCAAGTTAAATTAGAGAAAATACATTTTATCAAAGCTGATTTAAAACAAGGCATTCCATCGTCAGTCGTCTCAGGAAATTTAAATGAATCATTTTCTCTACTCAACAAGTTGGTTGGTGCCTTTTTATGGTTTAATAGGTGCTATTTTAACTTTACCGTGGACCATCGGCATAATTCGGCGTACAGGTCCAAGACCAGCGGCCTATTTCAACTTGTTGACGACCATTGTGGCTTTTGGCCATAGCCTGTTTGTATTTAAAGATATTTGGGATAGAGAACAGGAAACTTTACTGATTACCTGGTTCAAAGCCGCAGATTTAGATTTATCCTTGGCCTTAGAAATTTCACCAGTCAGTATTGGCACAACGGTTTTAATTACCGGATTAAGCATATTGGCACAAATTTACGCCCTAGGTTACATGGAAAAAGACTGGGCGTTAGCGCGGTTTTTTGGGCTAATGGGATTTTTTGAAGCGGCGTTGAGTGGTCTAGCTATTAGCGATTCTTTGTTTCTTAGTTATGCGCTTTTAGAAGTTTTAACGCTATCCACTTACTTGCTCGTGGGATTTTGGTATGCACAACCACTAGTAGTGACAGCGGCGCGGGATGCGTTTTGGACTAAGCGGGTGGGAGACTTGTTGCTGCTCATGGGTGTTGTTACCCTTTCCACTTTGACAGGGAGTTTGAATTTTTCCGATTTATCAGAGTGGGCGCAAACAGCTAACTTAGATCCACTGACATCAGCATTACTGGGTTTGGCGTTGATAGCAGGGCCTGCGGGGAAATGCGCCCAATTTCCCCTACATCTGTGGCTAGATGAGGCGATGGAAGGCCCTAACCCCGCCTCAATCATGAGGAATTCACTGGTGGTAGCTGGTGGAGCTTATCTGCTGTATAAATTACAGCCATTATTAGCGCTGTCCCCGGTTGCTTTAAATGCCTTAGTGATCATGGGAACAGTGACCGCAATTGGTGCAACCTTAGTGTCATTAGCACAAATTGACATTAAACGGGCACTATCTCATTCCACCAGTGCATACATGGGGTTAGTGTTTTTGGCAATGGGGTTACAGCAAGGGGGTGTAGCCTTGATGTTGTTGTTAACCCATGCGATCGCCAAAGCACTATTATTCATGAGTTCAGGTTCGATAATTCACACTACCCATACCCAAAATTTAACGGAAATGGGCGGTTTATGGTCAAGAATGCCAGCTACTACCACAGCCTTTATCGTCGGTTCTGCGGGAATGGTAACACTCCTACCACTGGGCAGCTTTTGGGCAATGCTAGCATGGGCTGATGGCTTAGTACATGCTACACCTTGGGTAATCGGGGTTTTGGTATTAGTCAACGGCTTGACAGCATTAAATTTAACCCGGATATTCCGATATATATTTTGGGATACACCGCAACAAAAAACCCGCCGCGCCCCAGAAGTTGGTTGGCAAATGGCATTTCCTATGGTATCTCTGACCATTGTCACCCTATTATTACCCCTAATGCTACAGCAATGGTATTTACTACCCGACTGGGAAAGCGTTGATTGGTATGTGTTATTAATCTTGCTGTTTTCTACATTAGTGGGAGTAGCTATAGGTTCGACAATGTATCTACACAAAGCTTGGTCAAGATCGAGAATCCTGGCATGGCGATTTTTTCAGGACTTGTTGGGGTATGATTTTTACATTGACCGAGTTTATCGAGTCACGATAGTCAGCGCAGTAGCCTTGCTGTCGAAATTTTCAGCTTGGAGCGATCGCTATTTGATTGATGGTCTAGTGAACTTAGTGGGGTTTGCCGCAATTTTTGGTGGACAAACATTAAAGTACAGTATTTCCGGTCAATCTCAGGGCTATATGTTGACAATCCTAGTCGTCATCAGCGTACTCGGTTTTTTCATTAGCTGGTCACTAGGGCTGCTAGATAAATTGCCTTTTTAGCACTTGTCATTTGTCACTACTCTCCATCCCCCCACCTCCCCATCCTATGCTGAGTGCCTTAATTTTAGTGCCGTTATTCGGTGCAGCTGTCATCGGTTTTTTTCCGCCAGGTATGAGTGATAAACTCTCCCGTAACTTGGCTTTGATATCTGCTGGTATCTCCTTCTTGTGGACTGTTGTCATAGCTGCTCAATTTAATCCCACAGAAGTAAATCAACAGTTTGCTGAATTCCTCCCTTGGGTAGATGCATTAGGTTTGAGCTATAGTCTGGGGATAGATGGTTTGTCTTTGCCTTTGCTGCTTTTGCAAGGATTATTGACTTGTCTTGCGATCTATAGTAGTGATGAATCCCTGCAACGTCCGAGATTTTATTACTCTTTGATATTGCTGCTCAGTGCTGGGGTGACTGGAGCTTTTTTGGCACAGGATTTATTATTATTTTTCCTGTTTTACGAGTTGGAACTGATTCCCCTGTATCTGCTGATTGCAATTTGGGGTGGTGAAAAGCGCGGTTATGCTGCTACCAAATTCCTGATTTATACTGCACTTTCGGGAATCTTGATTTTGGCAAGTTTCCTCGGTATGGTTTGGCTGAGTGGTGCTTCGACTTTTGCCCTAGCAACTTTAAATGCTAAATCTTTACCCTTGGCAACACAACTATTACTGCTAGGAGGGCTGTTAATCGGTTTTGGGATTAAAATTCCTTTGGTTCCCTTTCATACTTGGTTACCTGATGCTCACGTGGAAGCTTCAACACCGATTTCCGTGCTGTTGGCTGGGGTGCTGTTGAAATTGGGAACTTACGGCTTACTGCGGTTTGGGATGAATTTGTTACCAGAAGCTTGGAGTTATGCGGCTCCCTGGTTGGCGAGTTGGGCGGTGGTGAGTGTGCTGTATGGTGCATCCTGCGCGATCGCCCAAAAAGATATGAAAAAAATGGTAGCATACAGTTCTATTGGACACATGGGTTATGTGCTTTTAGGTGCAGCCGCTGCTACTCCTTTAAGTATATTGGGAACTGTGATGCAAATGGTGAGCCACGGCTTGATTTCCGCATTGCTGTTCCTGTTAGTGGGAGTTGTGTATAAAAAAGCAGGTAGCCGCAATTTAGATGTGATCAGAGGACTGCTGAACCCAGAACGGGGTATGCCTGTAATTGGAACATTGATGGTGTTCGGAGTGATGGCTAGTGCGGGTATTCCGGGAATGGTGGGATTTATTTCAGAATTTGTCATTTTTAGGGGCAGTTTCCCAGTTTTTCCCGTCCAGACGTTGCTTTGTATGATTGGCACAGGATTAACTGCCGTTTACTTCTTAATTCTGGTGAATCGTGCCTTTTTTGGGCGCTTATCTGAACAAGTGGAGAATTTACCGCGTTTATATTGGAGCGATCGCATTCCATCTTTCATTTTAGCTGTACTAATTGTGATTTTTGGTATTCAACCTGCTTGGTTATCTCGCTGGATTGAACCAACAATTACAGCAATGGTGAGTACACAAAATGTATTAGCAACGGTGACTGTGGATCAGGTAAAAAGTAAGAATTAAACAGTGGGGATTGGGGGGACAGGAGTTAGAAGTTGGGATTGATATAGCAATTCCCATAACTAAAAATATTTTTATTTTTATGGAGACATCAGCATGGTAAATCTTAAAAAGAAGCCTCAAAATCATCCTTTGGCTGAGTATATCAAACGTCTGCAATCAGGTGAAGCACTACTTTCTGATAGTCCAGAAAATGTTTTGGAAGTAGTTGGTATTCTCAAAAGCTATGGTGTAGTTATTGATGCCTACTCAAAAAATCTTATCTATATTGCTGAACACCAATTTTTAGTATTTTTCCCCTTCTTTAAATACTTTAATGGTGAATTTTCTTGGACGAAGTTACTCCATCATTGGTGGCATGACAGAATTAATTTTGAATATGCCGAATATTGTATGAAAGCCATGATGTGGCACGGTGGTGGGGGACTGGATACATATTTGGATACTAAGGAATTTGAAGCCAGAGCGCAAGCGGTTATTACAGCCAAATTTAAAAATAATCCGATATTTCTGGGAATAAACCAACTGTTTCCCGATTTTTTAATTGAACAGTTGCGGGTTTCTGTTTACTACAGTGGTTTGGGACAATTTTGGCGAGTGATGGCTGATATGTTCCTCAGTTTATCAGACCGTTATGACAACGGCGAAATTAAATCCATTCCCGAAGTTGTAGAACATATTAAAGCAGCGTTGGTAGCTAATGCATTAAATCCCATTACCTACGATGTCAAAATTAACGGTAAAGTCTATGAAATTATTCCCAAAAATATCGGTTTGACTTTCCTTGCAGATACTGCTGTACCTTATGTAGAGGCAGTTTTTTTTCGGGGAACCCCTTTCCAAGGAACAGTTACATACAACGCCCAAGCTTACGAAATTCCACCAGATCAAGCTCGATTTCAGTATGGCGCATTGTATGCCGATCCTTTACCAATTGGCGGTGCGGGTATACCTCCTACTTTGCTGATGCAAGATATGCGCCATTATCTGCCAGAATATTTGCATGAAATCTATCGTCGTGGTATTAGGGGAGAAGATGATTTGCGAGTACAAATTTGCATGAGTTTCCAAAAATCCATGTTTTGTGTGACTACTGCAGTAATTTTGGGACTGATGCCTTATCCTTTGCATAGTGAAGATCCATCAGAGCAAAATGCTAACCAAATTTATTTAGAAAAGTGGATGACGCGTCTGACAACTTCTCGGTTACTCGACGTTAATAAATAGGCGTTGCTGAATTGATGTATGAAAGTCAAAAATTCCATTTCTCTCTCCTCTTACTCTCTGCGACTCTGTCTTGAAAAGTTTCCTACGCCGGGAAACCCGGCTTTCCTGCGGAACGCTGACGCGAACGAGGAACTTTTCGCTGCGACTCTGCGTGAAAAAAAACATACCTTTCACTCAGCAACGCCAATAAATCTGATAAATTCTGGTTGATAACAGGATAAATTTGAGATGCTGCTCAATCGATATAAAAATATCAATCAAATTCAAAAACTTGATCCAGTACAAGACCATTGTCAGATTTATCATATAATGGTTGGTTGCGAATTTTCATGGGATATCACGCGATCGCTTGAAGTTGCTTTAATGCGAACTTATTGTGTTCCCAGTATTTCTAAGTTACTAGATAAGACAGGAGAATTTGCCCATCGTCCACAAAAACGCTACGACGATACGGGTATTATTGTCAACGAGATTACTAAGTGGGGTTATAATAGCGATCGCGGTTCACAAGCACTACAAAGAATGAATGCGATTCATCGTCGCTTCAAAATAGATAATGCTGATTTTCTCTATGTGCTTTCGACGTTTATTTATGATCCCATCCGCTGGAATCAGCGTTTTGGTTGGCGACAGATGTGCGAACAAGAAAAATTAGCAGCTTTTTACTTTTGGCGAGAAGTCGGTAAGCGGATGCAGATTGAAAATATTCCCGAAAGTTATGAGGAATTTGAACGCTATAACCAAGATTATGAACGGGAAAACTTTCGCTATTGTGAAACTAATCAGCGAGTGGGGGAAGCAACCCGCGATTTGTTTTTGAGTTGGTTCCCTAAGTGGATGGGAAAACTTCTAAAACCGCTAACTTATGCCTTATTAGATGATACCATGCTTGATGCTTTTGGTTTTCCACATCCCTCGCCATTACTGCGCCAGAATGTTACTAATATTCTGAAACTGCGTGGGAAAGTCTTACAGTTTTTACCAGCGCGAAATCAACCTAACTTTTTTATTGACTATCCGACTCGCACCTATCCCAATGGTTACGAAATCTCTCATTTGGGGACAACTGAAAAGGTGCAGGATATTCAGGGCTGAAGCCCTGATTACAAAGAGGATTACTTAGTAGTTGCTGCTGGATTTAGTTCCCATAAACCCAGTCGTTTGTTTTTAGCATTGGCTTCTGCAATTAAAAATTGGGTTTTATTCTCTTCGCAGTTAGATAAAGTTTCTCTATCAACCACAGCGTTACCCTCTTCAACCAAACGCAAATTGACTGAGCGATTATCTAAAAATACTTCACCTATGGCGCTACCGCTTTTACCTGGTTGTACAACCCTGATGACAACCGGGCTACCTGATGGTAGGAGTTTTTTGAGTTTCTGGGTTGCGGCTAGACGATACTGCTGTTTAGCGGTTTGGGGTATATCAATACACGCTAGCTTAACTGTACCTGTTTCCCCTGAATCAGCCTTAACGCGAATTGTATTGCCATCTGCTACGCCAACTATGGTAGCTAGCACTAACATTAACTCAATTAATGCCATGAGTTTATAAGTATTATTTTATGCTTTCGCTTCAATTTTAGCCAAGTAAATAGCCATAATGTGAAAAAGAGGCTAGGGATTAGGCACTGCTGGCTGTAGGTTCGCAAATTCAGGAAACCTGGAACAATTCTAGCCACTCTTTTGATCAATTTACCGTTGGCTTGCTAAAGTTGGGTATTTGGTTAATCGTTTACAGTCCCCATTTGTTAATTTTGGTTGCTGGTGTTTATGGTTTTAAGCGTTGGTGCGATAATTCACAACCTGTTACACAAACAGCAGAATCTGAGAATCGGGAGATTTGATGGGGGACAACTGACAACAGACAACACTACATTGTAAGTCAGAATATTGTACTAATTAACACAGAAATGATGAGCCTAAGCAATGCCAAGATCAAAAAATAGGAAGTCCGAAGGGTATTGAAAGTACTATGCCAGAACTACGTCAATCAATTGCTCAACACTACCACGAACGTACTAAATACGACCCTGAGACTATTAACTCAAAAAGTCAGAGGTTCGACTGGACTAAACAGCCAGTACCATTCAAAGAGTACAAAATTGGCTCTACTATTGATCTCAAGCCCTACATCCAAGAAAAACCAGAGACTTTTGCTCATCATCCAGAAGCTCAATGGTGGCGCAGACTCTCGCGGCTGCTGTTTCGCAGTTATGGATTAACGGCGAGAATGCCTTCTATGGGTAGTGCAGTCTATTTACGGGCTGCTCCTAGTGCTGGTGGTTTGTACCCAGCGGAGGTGTATGTGGTGTCCCGTGGTACGCGATTTTTGCCTCCGGGGCTGTACAATTACCAATGTCGAGACCATTCTCTGATGCATTTTTGGGAAAGCGATATTTGGCAAAGTTTACAAAGCGCTTGTTTTTGGCATCCGTCTTTAGAAAGTACTCAACTGGCGATTATTATTACTGCCGTATTTTATCGTTCAGCGTGGCGCTATGAAGACCGGGCTTACCGCCGGATTTTTCTCGATTCGGGACACCTTTTGGCTAATATTGAGTTAGCTGGTGCGATTAATGATTATCGCCCCCACTTAATTGGTGGCTTTGTGGATCAAGCCGTCAATGATCTACTTTATATCGATCCGCAACAAGAAGGGGCGATCGCTGTCCTTCCTTTAGCAGATTTGTTAGATATCCAGGAAAATTTACCCCTGGGAAGAACTGCTTTACCTTCTGCTACCGAAATCAATTATCCTGATATTCCCGATGGCGAACTGCTGAAATATTTTCATCTGCACACAGAAATTCAATCTGGTACAACTGGTAAGCTGAATTTACCCACAGTAAAACCAGAAAAATCCTTGGAGGATAAATACAATTTTCCTTTCTGTCTGAAAATTCCCACCGCTACGACGCCGATTAACTGGGGAGAAAATCTGACAGGATTGGAAATGACTATGCACAAGCGACGTTCTACCCGCGCCTATAGTGGTGAAGATTTAACTTTTGATGAACTTAAAGCCTTGCTTGATTTTACTTACCAACCCCAAAATTACATTCACCAAAGTTTAGATACATCTCCAGACTATTTTGACCTGAATTTAATCGAAACATTTATTGCTGTCTGTGGGGTGAAAGGACTGGATGCAGGCTGTTATTATTACGCACCCAAAGCGCAAGAATTACGACAAATTAGGTTTAAAAATTTTCGGCGAGAGTTACATTTCCTCTGCTTACAGCAAGAGTTAGGAAGGGATGCAGCAGCAGTGCTTTTTCATACAGCAGATCTGAAATCTGCGATCGCCCAATATGGCGATCGCGTTTATCGTTACTTACATATGGATGCTGGACATTTGGGACAAAGGCTGAATTTAGCCGCAATTCACCTGAATTTAGGCGTTAGCGGTATCGGTGGTTTTTTTGATAACCAAGTAAATGAAATTTTGGGTATTCCTGCTGATGAAGCTGCTCTATATATCACCACATTAGGACGCCCAAGGTAAAACCAACCAACACAAATAACCCCAAAGAGGCAAAGCTAGGCTTGAAATCCCCACCCCCAGAGCAAGCAGGGGGTGGGGTTTTGCTGTGATTAATTGTCGCGGTGAAAAGTTTGATTGCATAAAACTGAGAATTGGCGATGATAACTAGGACTGAAAATTAAATTTTATACTCGATCTCCATAACGAAGAAATACACAAATATATGTGTGTTACAAACTTTTTGGAGAATAAGCTAATTTAGGTTACAATTTACCCCAGAAATGACGCTGATATTTTTGGGTAAAATATTCATTTTTTGCCAAATTTGTTAATATTACCCGAATAACTTCCATCGAGGAGGTCATAGCTCAGGTTGCAAAAACTCACGATATTCTGTTAAAAGTGCTACTAGAGTAATATTTTATTTAACAACCAACTTTGATAAACACCAATTACCCATTTAAAGGGGGGTAATTCCTTTATCTGTCAGAATCCTTCTGGCGAAACACTTTTTGATTAAGACTGTTGGTTTATCCAAAGACTGCTTAATCAAGGAATGTGCTGTGGTCATTTAAAAAATTACCACGAAGGTTATGAGCATATGATTCACATTCCATCGCAGCAAGTTTTTTTAATCCAGATGCTGTCTCCAGAGCATGAAAGCGAACGACTAGATATACTCCATCAATATCAAATTTTAGATACACCAGCAGAAGTAGTATTTGACGAACTGACGCTGTTGGCGGCTAATCTTTGTGAAACACCCATCGCGCTGATTAGTTTAGTGGATGATCAGCGGGAATGGTTCAAGTCAAAAGTCGGAATTACTACATCGGAAGTTCCCCGTAGTATTTCTTTTGGTGCTTACACAATTCGGGAAACTGAAATATTAATCATCCCGGATATTTTACAGGATCAACGGTTTGCAGCACATCCCCTTGTGACCTGCGAACCCTATTTTCGTGCTTATGCGGGAGTTCCTCTGGTTACTTCCACAGGCTTTGCTTTAGGTAGTCTTTGTGTAGTAGATTTTGTTCGGCGCGATTTCGATCTTAAAGAGCAAGCCATTTTGCAAAATTTAGCCAGACAAGTAATCAGGTATTTAGAAATACATCGAGAAAAAATTAGTCAAGATAGCCAAAAGTGTTTTAATCTTCTATGCTTGAATCATCAAAGAGAAGAAGTCAATTTAAGAAGTGCATTAGCAGAAAAAGAAGTTTTGTTAAAGGAGATTCATCATCGAGTTAAAAATAGTTTGCAGATTGTTTCAAGTTTATTACAACTCCAGGCTCAAACACTGAATAATCCCGAATTAATCAGTGTTTTTAGAGAAAGTCAAAATCGCATAGAATCTATAGCCCTGATTCATAAAAATTTATATACTGCTCCTAATATTGGACAACTTAATGTTGATCTATATATCCAGAATCTGGCAACCAGTCTGTTAAGTTCTTATCAGATTTTACCTGGTAGAATTACTTTGGAAACTCAGATAGATTCGATGACTTTAAATATTGACCAAGCTATTGCTTGTGGGTTGATTATTAATGAATTAATCTCCAATGCCATTAAACATGCTTTTCCTAACGAACAATTAGGCACTATTATTATTGAGTTACACAATTTCGAGAATTTGATTGAGATGACTATCCAAGACAATGGTATTGGTTTACCAAATGATTTCGATTGGCAAAATACTAGTTTTTTAGGAATTTCTTTAGTTCATGACTTAGTTACGGAACAACTAGAAGGAACTATGACCGTAGAAAAACATCATGGAACATTATTCAACATTAAATTTCCCCAGTCCAGTTAACTTTATAGCAAGCAATAAATATAAAATGCAGCCTGTGAAAGTTTTAGTTGTTGAAGATGAAGTGATTGTGGCTAGAAGCATTGCTAGTCAACTTAATCAACTAGGATATATTGTTACGGGTACCGCTTCTTCTGCAAAAGTTGCTATTACTAAAGCATCAGAAACGAAACCAGCAATAGTATTAATGGATATTATCCTTAAAGGCGAGATGGATGGTATCGCAGCTGCTAGTTATATTCGTGAACATTTAGATATTCCTGTAATTTTTCTCACTGCTTATGGCGATGATCAGACTTTAAAACGGGCAAAAATTACCCAACCATATGGATATGTTGTTAAACCATTTACTATTAAAGACTTACAAATAGCTATAGAAATAGCGCTATTAAAATACCAACTAGAAATTGAACTGCGCTCAAATCGAGATCAGTTAGCAACTCTGTTAAACTCAATGAGCGATGCTGTAATTGCTACAGATGACCGGGGAATGGTGACATTTATCAACCCCTCAGCAGAAGCGCTGACTGGCTGGTACAAAGAAGATGCTATTGGCAGTTACATATCAAAGGTTTTTCAACTTGTCGATGAAGCGACGAATACTACAATAGAAAACCCTGTCACAACAGTGCTACAGGAAAAAAAAGTTGTTTATTTAGGAGACTTCACTACTTTAATTTCTAAGAACGGAAACAGAATTCCCATTGGAAATAGTGCTTCACCACTCATGCGACGATCTGATCAATTAACTGGTGTCGTAGTTGTTTTCTGGGATATTAGCGACAGGCGTCAAACAAAACTGCTGCAGACAGCTTTAGAAAAAGAGCAAGAACTCAACCATCTCAAGTCCCTATTTATCTCTACAGTTTCTCATGAGTTCCGTAATCCTTTAACCGTGATTCAAACCGCAATTGAACTCATAGATATTCAAGGTGAAAACTTAACAGCTACAAAAAGAAAAACCTACGTCAGGCGAATTCAATCTGCAGTTAAATCGATGAAACATCTCATGGAAGATGTGCTATTTATGGGTCAATCTGAAGCTGGAAAACTTGTGTATAATCCAGCTTCAATCAACCTAAAACAATTCTGTCGAGAGCTAATTGACGAATTTTCTGGAATCCAAACTCGAACCCATGAAATTATTTTTACATGTCATAGCGATCGCACAGACGCTGAGATGGATGAAAAACTATTACATTACATGTTAGTTAATTTACTCTCTAATGCGGTTAAGTATTCCCTAAAAGGTGAAACAATTCAGTTTGACCTTACCTGTAATTATTCAGAAGGAGTAGCAACTTTTCAGATTCAAGACCAAGGAATTGGTATTCCGCAATCAGATCAGGCTCGACTGTTTGAATCATTCTATCGAGCTTCTAATGCTAAATCAATTCAGGGTAATGGACTGGGTTTAGTAATTGTCAAAAGGTGTGTTGATGCTCACCACGGTCAAATTATAGTCAACAGTACACTTGGTGTTGGCAGTACATTCACTATAATTTTGCCATTACGCTCGGAATTATAGCGCTTGGCAAAGGACTGACAATAAAAGACCTGCAATTTGAAAGATCGGAATTTGTCAGAGGTTATTTATCAAGTAAAAATAAAATTACCGTAGGGTGTGTTAGGCGTATATTTTGAGCTAATTCACGAAAAACATGATTAGAGCGCCTAATACCATTTCACCAAAACGCTGATACATATAGATTGCGCGTAAGGGCACGGCATTGCCGTGCCCCTACCAACGTATTTCTATCATAATTAAAGTTAAACAGTATAACGCACCGCCACACCAAATAACAAGGTGCGTTACGGCTTCAGCCTAACGCACCCTACTTAAGATTTACTTTATAAATGGCCTCTCATGTAGTTTAAAGATCCTGTCGCACACCACCGACAACTGGCTTAACTTGTTCATCAGAAAATGGATCAGTACCCCCACTCCAGTTAAAGTCGCTAATCCGGAAGGTAATACCACCTAATTGCAGTACAGGATTGTAACGCAAGCTGATTCCATAGGTGCGGCGGTTATATTCTAAAGTATAATCGGTGCTACTTGCTTGACCAGTCTCTAAATTTATTGTTGTTTGCACGCCTAAGCGAAATGGTCCATAAATTTGCTGTGTAATCCCAGCGCTGAGGACTTGAGTATCAACAGCTCGATCAAATAAGAAAGGCGATAATCCGCTTCTTAATCCCTGAGAAAAACTGAGCTTAAAGGCTGTATAGTCTAAATAAGGTCGAGAAAAATGTCCTATCTGCCCTTCTAATCCAATAGTACCAATAAGGGTGTTTTGAGTATCACCGCTTGTGTAATAACTAGTAGTACCTGTAAGCCCAGCGATCGCCCGCAAATAAGGGACAACTGGCTTAGGTGAATATTTTAATCCTTCTGTGGCTGTGGCTGGTAATGGTTTTCCTTGCCACAGAAATACGCCGCCATTGAGGGCGGCGCTAGCTTGTAAACGACCTAGTGAGATCAGATCATTGCTGCGGATGGGTTGTAGCAAGTCGGTGCGATCAGTGTTGGCGTTAATATACTGAGCGCCTCCCTGATAACGAAGATTGATACCACTGTTACCTAGGGGAATTACGGAAGAAGTGATGACAGCGCCAAGACTACTCTGCACGGTTTGAAAGCCGAGGGTACCGTTGTAGAGGCGATCGCGGTAACTATATTCTAAATTTAATGTGTAGGGAAGGCGATCGCCTAATGTCTGGCGTAACCGCAAACTTGCCATGAGGTTGTTTTGTAGTTGGCTCAAGTCGAGATTCGGGAGATCCCACCTGCCTTGGATTACAGTCTTGGAATTTAAAACTACATTCAGCTTGCTTTTGAACCCAAATAGCGATGCTAAATCACTAGTACCATTTTGCAGAGCTTTTTGAATGAAAAATTGGGGTGTGATGCTCCAGTTTGTCTGCTGGTTATTGATGACATCAAAACTACGCTCCAGAAATAAACCACCCCGCAGATCGCCATCATAGCCGACACCGAATATCAAGGGAGTAGTATTTTGCCGACGATCAAGTGTCTGCTGGTTTCGGGGAATACCGATAGCAACATTTTGGTCAAAAACTAAACGGGATTTGTCTGCTGTGAGGCTGTCTACGAAGGGTGATTCCTGAGTCAAAGTGGCATTAGCTGCCCGTAACTGTAGTTCTGGGGGTGAAAACGGATCATTGGTGATGGTAATTTCTTTAGCTTGCCAACCTTGGGGATAGAAGTCAATTCGCTTGGCTTCAAAGCGTAGGTGGTTGACTACACCACCCGATTTTGGTGGTGGAATATTGCTTGCATTTCCTGTTCCACCAAGTTGAAACTCAATTCCGCCAGGATTGGTGACATTAGAAATAGGCTGATTAGCTGTAATGCGATCGCTCAGTGGGCGCTTTGGTACTCCACCAGCTGTCCCATCGTTGGGTGAGAAAGCCAAGTCTGTTTGGGCTGTGGCTATGTTAATTTCTCCCCTAGCATTGAGCAGTTCGCCATTATCTTGGATAAAGTTATAGGTAAAATGTTGTCCCCGCAGTACCTGATTACCCCTGGTTAAAGCTACATTGCCGTCACCCACAGCGATCAAGTTGTCCAAATTTACTTGTAGGCGATCGGCATCCACTACCGCCCCATCAAATCGCACCACCACATTACCTTCAGCCGTCACAGTCCGCCGTTTTTCGTCATACACCTGCTTATCGGAAATTATTTCCACAGTTCTCTCTCTTGCAGGCGTAGAGGGTTGACTTTGTGGCTTTTTTGTGCTATCAGGCTGAGTTACTGGAGTTTGCTGACTGCGGGGCTGAAATTCTATCTTTGAGGGTGTTGATGATTCTGCTGTTGGACTGCGAGATTTGAATTCTATAGTATTGTTGACTGGTTGGGAACTTTGTGGATTTGGGGAGATATATGTTAAGGAATTATGTGTATCAGCCGATTGTCCTGGTTGACTATCAGTTGGCTGTTTTTGTGGAGCTAATTCTTGAGTTAAGAATAGGGGTGACGGGAATAGGTTTTTACTGCTACTCTCAACTGGCATAAGTTCAGCATAAATTTGTGACCTCAGGTTAGCAGGCACATCTTGACTACCGCCTTCATGTTGTACAGGATAACCAACTACCATCGGCTGTCCCAAAACTCCCGCACTTGTAGAAGCCGTGAGGGGCGAAAATTCCGCTGGGAAACTTTCTGGCGCATTAGGTACTGTCTTAATTTGGGCAACTACTAAGTTATTCTGATTTCCATTAATGGGAGTTGGCAGGGAAAGAGAATCTTGCTTGTCTTTTGCAGTCGGAAGTTGTGAAGTTTCCCGTTCCTGATGAGACTTTTCTTTTGTACCTTGAGTCTTAGTATCAGTTGCGACAACTACAGGAAACTGTTGCTCATCAGCGGATGAGAGCAGATGTGCAGCTGGTAACGGTTTGACGATGGGAGGCGGATTAGGCGGCAGAACTGGATGAAGCATATTTCAGCACAAGCAAGCTAACAAATAGCCAATAAATAGCCGGAAGGATGAATACACTTTTGTCCCTTCCGACTTCTGATTTTGCCTATTTGCAGCAAATTGCCGGGAGGGCTTCTAGTGTCTTCCGCCTTCCACCGGCAGTCGTGTGCGGATTAATGTCGCGCTTTTACTCTGAATCCCGGCGTCCGGGGTTACGAGCAGGATCGTTCGACAAAAATCCGAACACGAATATACCTACAAAGAAGGCAACAACAATATAAACAGCGATTTTTAAAGTCAGCATCAGAGATATCTCCAAAGGGTATGAGAAAGAAGCACTCTCTCAGTATTTGCTATACAGAAAATATAGCTCCTTTATATTACCGAAATCTCGACCCCTTTTTGAAAGGACTCTGGACAGAGTAGAGAACTATCTCCCAACCACCAAATATAGTCGTGAGTTGTGAGTCATGAGTGCTGAGTAAAAAATACTAGTCCCCAGTCCCTAATTACTGACTTAGTAGATGCTCTTAAGAAAAAAGTTATCGACTTGTTACTCTTATGACGTTTACTAACGGCAGAGGTTTCCCAGCCTAGGCACAAAGTAGCTGGTTATCAGACTCACTATTTTCTTCCCCTATAGTCCGCCCTCTATAATCGCAAAAAATCTCCAGAAACTAAGTAGTCTGAACTACCTTAAGTCAAACTATCAGTTTCTCGCACTACCATTTTTTACTCTGGGGATGTCACCAAATCTTTGGACATACGGGTTTTAATGACTCTTGCAGGCACACCTACAGCAACACAGAAGGGGGGGATATCTTTAGTCACAACCGATCCCGCGCCAATCACACTACCCTTACCAATAGTAACCCCATCTAATACTGTCACTCCATGCCCTAGCCAACAGTCATCTTCAATCACAATTCCTTTACGAGTAATTCCTTGTTCTTTGATGGCAGTCATCGGATCGGCAAAATTGTGATTATTGGCATAGATTCCTGTGTGAGATGCAATCATACAGTTTTTACCAATTTTGATATGTCCAGGTCCTGCAATACACACACCAGGTCCAATGAATGTTTCATCACCAATATATATATAAGTATTTTCCAAACATCCAATATCAACGTTACGCTCAATTGCTATACCATGTCCTAGATGAATTTTATTATTTTGGTGTCCTCTAGCATCTATTCGCACACCTTTAAAAATATGTATACCGCTGCTTATTTCTATACAATCAGCCCCAATAAATTCGACGCCGTTTTGAATATAAACTCGGCTGTCTATTCTGGAAAAGATCCTACGATATAACAAATTTCGTAATTGTGGACCTAGCGCAAGTGCGGGAATATCTCCTAATAAAGTTGTAATTAAAAGTTCTTGTAGTCGGGGCAGTTTTAGCAAAAAATTCTGAAAAATCATAGCTGAAATCTCGCAAATAAGTTGTGGTTTATGTCCAAATTTATTTAGACATAACTATTTTCTGGTGTTTGGTATTGCAACTGATTCTGATATTTATCAAGATAGGAATCTGAGCAATACTGCAAGGTACAAAGTCTTAATTGATTTGGAGAACAGCAGCTTCTATCCATTAATATGGTTTAAAAGACTGTCCAGTAAGTTTTGTAGTGATGAGAGGTTTTGTGCCCATTTGAGCAACAAAATTCGCTAGAGGCACAATTTTGGGCAAAAACTTGGCAGTATTGGCAATATTATTAGCTGTACTAGACAAATTTTCTCGCAAATGAGAGTCAAAGCAGCGTCTGTTTTTGAAGATATTGGTATTATCTCAGCCCTAAATTCTCCCAGTGCATTCCCCTATGGCAATTTCGATTCTTAAATTCCGAAATTGTATAGTAGAGACAAGCTGATTTTTGGCTACTTTGATAAATTTGCACAGCTTATTTACAGCTAATAATACAGTTTTTCGCCTAGAATATATTTCTGGTACAGATTAATTCTTTGGCAAGAACTCAATTTAATTAACAAAAAGTTGTTAATTAAATGAAATTTAAATTAGGGAAAATTAAGTTAGAGGAAAATTTTTCCCTATGATAAAAATGTAATTATTGCTGAGTTCTGCTTGGTGTTTTCAAGTCAAACTACACTAGGGTGGAGCATCTCCAACTTCAGCCATCACATTAAAGTTAACCATCGGTGCAAACAAGTAAGCGCTTCCCCGACTACTATGACGGCTCTCTGGCAACGAATTTATAGGGTATGCTGCTCTGATCATGTTGCACACAAATGATTTACAGACTAACCAAATCACTCTTGGAATTGCATGAGTGGCTTTCCATCAGCTTCGTCAACCAAGATAACACAATTTGGTTTTTAGCGTATCACTCTTAAGAAATAAATTTAATGCCCTGGTGTCTTGTCTAGAGAAATTTTTATTTGTTGATCACCATCTTATTTGCTTATTTGGGTATAAATAAGTTTTGGTTATTTCAGTATTAAATTAAACAAGTCTCTAATTCAATATTCAGTCTTTCCCATAGCTGGCACCCAAAAAGTTGTAAATCACCCAAATGGGTGAGCCAAATGGGTGATGTGTACTGGGCACTGCTCATTATAAATTTTGATAAAAACTAGCAGTTGTATTGAAAATAGGGACTAGGGACTAGGGATGAAAATCTTTCTTGCCCTCGTTGTGTGATTCAACACATGACTCAGTTACTAGCCATATTACTCTCATCGACAGCAATCACTAGACACAAAAAGTATCAAATTTGAGTTTTAACCAAGGTAAAAATTATGCATTTTATTAAAAAAATTGCCCAAAAAGCGTTAAATACTGGCTATTTGAGTATTGCAGACCAAAACCAAATGCGATCGCTGTTAAAAACTAATTATGACTCGGAAGATTTAGATGCTTATATAATTTTGCAGCGAGCTGTCGCTGCGGGTGATGTTCAGAAAGAGTCACGCAGTTCAAAATTACCCTTCTATTCTACAACCAAGGACGCTTCATCTATCAAACTTGCTTATCAAAACGCCGCCGAGATGGCTTTTGCTGCAGCCTTGGCTCTGAGTATGACAACAAATACTCAACAACATCCTTCTCTAGGTGGATAAAATCTTAATTCTATTTATTGGAAGTCGGCGGGAAACCGACTTTGGGCGACAGGCGTCGGGCATTGGTGAATCTTTGCCATAACGCCACTTGCTATATGCCGGGGAACCCAACCAATCCACCGCAGGGCTGCCCCCATGCCCTAGGAATTTTAGATTTTAGATTTTAGATTGAAGTCGAATCCAAAATTGCAAATCCAAAACTTGTACTGAGCTTATCGTAAAGCCTGCGGCATAGCTACGCTTAAGGCGCAGCCTCTGTCTACGACACGCTCCGCGAACGTAGAGAAGTATCCAAAATTGAATTGCCCCATGACGCCACAAAATTCCGACGCAAGGCGACAGGAACGCAGAGCTGCCCCCATGCCCCAAGTGGCGCGGAGTTTTTCATGACTATTCAATTACAGCCAATGATTAAATTTTAGTACAGACAGCAGATGGTAAAGCAAAACCCAGAGTGTGAGAAATCCTGTTGGTGTAAAGGTTAGCACCGGGGATCAGAAGTATTCTCAATTCTTAACAAAGTCAGGGGATGTTTACAAACATAGTATAAAGAATGGGCAACATTGGATCAAGACAGTAAACAATAACCATAGCTACACTTGGAGTTTTGCCAACCTATGCAGCCAATTCGCACATTCAATGTATCCCCTTCACTACCGCTGCGACTAGAACCGCTGCGGCGACTGGCGTATAACTTGCACTGGGATTGGAATGTTGAGTCGAAAGATCTATTTCGCCGCTTAGACACCGATCTGTGGGAGTCTAGCCATCATAACCCGGTGTTGATGCTGGGTACGATCTCGCAAGCGCGGTTGCTGGAAGTTGTGGAAGATGAGGGCTTCCTGGCGCAAATGGATCGAGCTGCTCGTCAGTTAGAAGACTATTTGCAAGAGTTAACTTGGTATCAGAAACAGCGCAGCGAAAAACCCAAAGAATGTTACGCCTATTTTTCGGCGGAATTTGGACTGGTGGATTGTTTACCAGTTTATTCTGGGGGCTTGGGTGTTCTCGCGGGGGATCACCTCAAATCTGCTAGTGATTTGGGACTACCGCTGGTGGGTGTGGGCTTACTATACCAACAAGGGTACTTTGCCCAGTATCTCAATGCCGATGGTTGGCAGCAAGAACGCTACCCCATCAACGATTTCTATAATATGCCCTTACACCTGGAGCGCAATTCTGATGGTTCGGAACTGCGGATTGCGGTAGATTATCCGGGACGTAAGGTATATGCTAGAGTTTGGCGGGTACAGGTGGGAACCGTACCACTGTATTTACTCGACACCAACATTGAACCCAATAACCCTTACGACCACGACATCACAGATCAGCTGTATGGTGGGGATATCGATATGCGTATCCACCAAGAAATCATGCTGGGGATTGGTGGTGTCCAAATGTTGAAAGCTTTGGGACATAAGGTAACTGCTTACCACATGAATGAAGGTCACGCCGCCTTCTCCACTCTAGAACGCATCCGCATCTTAATTCAGGAAGAGGGATTGAGTTATGCTGATGCCAAACAGGTAGTAGCTTCCAGCAATATCTTTACCACCCATACACCAGTACCAGCGGGAATTGATTTGTTTGCTCCAGACAAAATTTTGTATTATCTGGGGTATTATGCAGATATCTTTGACTTGCCTAAAGAACAATTTTTAGGACTGGGACGTGAGAATACAGGTGAGTTATCGGCGCCTTTTAGTATGGCGGTGCTGGCGTTGAAGACAGCAACATTTTCTAACGGTGTCGCCCAGTTACACGGTGTGGTGTCACGCCAAATGTTTCAGGGTTTGTGGAAGAAGGTACCTGTAGATGAAGTACCAATAGCAGCCATTACCAATGGTGTCCATGCTCGCAGTTGTGTCGCTAAATCGACTCAGGAACTGTACGATCGCTACTTGGGACCCAATTGGTCATCAGCACCACCAGACAGCCCCTTGTGGGAGCGGATGGACGCCATTCCTGATGAAGAGTTGTGGCGCAATCACGAACGCTGTCGCTTAGATATGGTTTTGTATGTACGGGAGCATTTAGTCAAACATTTGCGCGATCGCGGTGCTTCAGCTTCCGAAATCGCCCAAGCCCAAGAAGTTTTAGATCCCAACGTTTTAACTATTGGTTTTGCTCGTCGCTTTGCTACCTACAAACGTGCTACCCTGTGGATGCGAGATTTAGATCGCATCAAGCAGATTTTGCTGGGGAATAAACACCGCAAAGTCCAATTCGTCATCGCCGGAAAAGCACACCCCAAGGATATTCCTGGGAAAGAACTCATTCGTGACATCAATCATTTTATCCACGAACAACATTTAGAAAAACAAGTAGTATTTGTTCCCAACTACGATATTCACATTGCACGGTTAATGGTAGCTGGGTGTGATATCTGGTTAAATACCCCACGTCGTCCACGGGAAGCATCGGGCACCAGTGGGATGAAAGCCGCCATGAACGGATTACCAAATTTAAGCGTTCTTGATGGCTGGTGGGATGAGGCTGATTATGTCCGCACCGGTTGGGCGATTGGACATGGAGAAAATTACGACGATCCCAATTATCAAGATGAAGTAGAAGCCAACGCACTCTACGAATTGCTAGAGAAAGAAGTCGTACCGCTATTTTACGACCATCGCGACGTTGATGGCTTACCCCGTCCCTGGGTAGCAAAAATGAAAGATGCAATTCGCTTGAATTGTCCTTTCTTTAATACAGCGCGGATGGTGCGAGAATATGCTCAAAGGGCTTATTTCCCAGCCAGCGATCGCTACCACACCCTCACTGCTGATAACTACCTCCCAGCCAAAGAATTAGCGGCTTGGAAAGCAAAACTCAGCGAACACTGGTTTAATATCAAAATCAAAGATATTGACGTATCGGCAGAATCTGACATTGAAGTTAACCAAACCGTCGTTGTTCAAGCCAAAGTTGACTTAGCAACTCTGACAAACAACGATGTACAGGTAGAACTCTACCAAGGTGCGATCGATGCTAATGGTGAGATTGTCAACGCTGTCCCCGTGGTTATGGATTATCAAGGAGAAGATACACAAGGCTTAAGTATTTACACGGGACATATCACCTATACCACCTCTGGTTTGCAAGGCTTGTCTTTGCGCGTGTTACCAAAACAAAAAGACCTCTCTAGTCCCTATGAGCCTAGATTGATTGCTTGGGCGGAGTGAGAGAGAGTAGGGGCGCAAGGCCTTGCGCCCCTATGCGGGGATGATGATGTAACCAGTGGTGCGATCGCCTAGGATGAGGTTACGTTGTTCTCCCCAATACCACCAGTAAGCAGCCACGTAAGCGCAGATGAGGCTATCTAGTTGATCTTCTACGGCTTTGAGGGCTGCGCCTGTAGTGGGAATTTCGCCAGATAATATACCGCAGATGGGCGCAGATGACGCAGATGATTGTCTATGTGTGTGCATCTGTGTTTATCTGTGGTTTGAATATTTAGGCTTGGTTGTAAGGTGGGGAGAATATTCAGGATGTATTTCTGGAGTTTGATGAGTTCTAAACGGCGTTCGCTGAGGCGCCCTTTTTTGTATTTGAGGATGCGTTCTAATTTGAAGAGATTCACTATTGCTGGGTGGGGAAATACTTCTATTTGATATCTACCGGGTTTTTGTGGTTCAATTGTGGGTGCATGGGCAAAACCGCGAGATTCTAATTCTAAGCCAAACTTGACGGTGCGATCGGCGAAGGGTAAACTAAGATTCGCTGGATAGCAGCCAGCGTGATATTTACCAAAGTATTTGTGGCTGAGTTTGTCGGGTAGCCGACTACCGCTGATGTTGGGAATGAGAGTGGGTGCGTCTACGGCAATGAGTGCTGGTTCTTCTGGTTGTATGATCTGATCAATCCAGGTGAGAATGTCTGTGATGGATTCAAGGCGATCGATGTCGAGTAGTTGCAGTTGTTCACCTGTCCATTCTAAGCAGCATAGTCCGCTTGGTTGCGATTTCCATCCGAAATCAATACCGACAAATTTCATTGCGCTTAACTTACAATATGCGATTATTTTCGCATTTTTGCGACGCCAAAATATGAATTAGTCTCACGCAGAGTCGTAGTTCGCTCTTAGCGTTCTCGCAGAGTGGCGCAGAGAGTAACAGTTGAGAGATTGTCAACTTTAAATCAAGACGCAAAAACGAACTGTGCGTCTTCTCTAAGAACGCGAGTGCGTGTCGTAGACAGACGCACTCGCGTTTGCGCCTACTCTGTGAAAACGGCTCTGCCGAATGCGCGAAACAAAAATGTGTGTATTCTTGATTTTGGTTGATTAATTTATTCTTTGGAAGTCCTTTAGCGGATCAAATCCTAATTGCTCGGTAATACGCTCTCTAGCTAAAAGACGATATTCCCAAAAATGCTCGCCAGCAGCACATAAACCCAAATACATATTCACGAATTGAGGCTTGGCACGGAGAATAGCCCAAAGCTGTTGCCAAAATTGACCTCGAATTTCCTGCCGTTGCCAGCCTTGTCGCCAGAACAAGTTTGCCAGTAGTCGCAGTCCTTTGCCAGGAGGAAAATACATCGTCTGCTGTAGTTGGGGATTAGGTGTAATCTTGAGGCACTGTTCAAAACAACGGCGGAGATAGTTTTTGGGTTCGTACATTCTCCAAATTGCCTCTAAATATTCTTTAGCAACTTCAGCCATCGGGCGGCTAGGAACAAAATTCATTAAGGAATTCTGATCTCCCACCTCCGTACCTCCAAATCCTTCTAATAATCGCTCCTCTTTTTTTAGTCTTTCCCAGAGAGCAGTATTAGGAAGGGCTTGTAGTATACCTAGCATTGGTTGAGGAATGGCTGTTTCTTCGATAAAAGCTTGAATTCGCTCACCAGCACCAGTTTTTTCTCCATCAAAACCAATGATAAATCCTGCATAAATCAGTAACCCGGCTTGATTGATGGTACGACAGGCTTCTAATAGGGGATTGCGGGTATTTTGAAACTTGCGAGTGACTTGGAGGCTGTCTTGATCTGGTGTTTCAATACCCAAAAAGACTGCGTAGAAACCAGCTTTAGCCATTAATTCTAATAGCTCAGTATCTTCTGCTAGGTTGACGGAAGCTTCAGTCAGGAAGGTGAAGGGATAATTGCGTTCCTGCATCCACGGAATTAATTCTTGTAAGAGGCGTTTTACATTACGCTTATTGCCAATAAAGTTATCGTCTACTATGAACAGAGATCCCCGCCAACCTAAGTCATAGAGGGTTTGAAGTTCTGCTAGGCTTTGACTTGGTTCCTTGGTACGTGGTTTGCGTCCGTATAAATTAATGATGTCACAGAATTCGCATTCAAAAGGACAACCTCGAGAAAACTGGATGGCCATCATTAAGTAAGCATCTAGCTTGAGTAAATCAAAGCGAGGGATGGGGCTTTTGCTCACATCTGGTTTTTCCGGGGCGCGAAAGGTTCCTTGTTCTTTACCTTGAGCGATCGCTTCTAAAAATTGGGGAACTGTAATCTCTCCTTCATCTAAAATCAAGTAGTTAGCTCCTGCTTTTTGGGCTGGTTCTGGGACTGAGGTTGGATAAGGCCCACCCACAGCTACTTTTTTCCCCAACTGCGCTGCTTTGTGAATTTGGGCGAGAAAGTCTTCTTTTTGTGCAAACATGGCAGAAAGAATCACAATGTCGCACCATTGCCAATCGGCATCAGTTTCTTGGTTAACATTGCGGTCATAAAACCGAACTTCCCAGTCTGTTGGTAGCATAGCAGCAACGGTCAGAATACCCAGTGGCGGAATAAATGCCTTCAGCCCCGCCATTTTCATAAATTCGTCGTAAGACCAAAAGGTTTTGGGAAAGCGGGGGTAAAGTAAGAGTACTTTCATTGCTATAGTCCTCTAATTAAATTTTCGGGGAAATACTTTCTACTTTTGATCAATCCCTGTTTTGGATACTTATTGCAGAGATGATGTTAAGATCCCACTACCTTGATTTTTCTTCTATCTGTCTTTAGACAGACATTTGCATCTAAAAAAATGATTTTATTTTATAGTTACTTAGCAGGATTACCGACGCTGTAATCTTGAGTATGTAGCTATGAAACGGTTTATCGCGCTGCTGCTATGAGAAGATAAACAACGGCTTGCTGCTGAATCTATCCGCTATCAGCCCAAATGTGCCAAAATTCCTGTTTGATCACAATACAAACGGGGAAACCCCCCCACTAACAACTGACAACTGAAACTAGAGTGAAATTTATGGGTAAGCAGCGCGTTCTTTCGGGAGTTCAACCTACTGGTAATCTACATTTGGGCAATTACTTAGGGGCAATTCGCAACTGGGTAGAAATCCAAGACCAGTATGATAATTATTTTTGTGTGGTGGATTTACATGCTATCACTGTACCGCATAATCCAGCGACGTTGGCAGCAGATACTTACAACATCGCCGCTCTGTATCTAGCCTGTGGAATTGATTTAAACTACTCGAGTATCTTTGTACAATCTCACGTTTCGGCACATAGTGAACTGACTTGGTTGCTGAACTGTATCACGCCCCTGAACTGGCTGCAAGATATGATCCAGTTTAAGGAAAAAGCTGTCAAGCAAGGTGAAAATGTCAGTGTCGGCTTGTTAGACTACCCAGTGCTAATGGCGGCTGATATTTTACTTTACCAAGCAGATCAAGTACCTGTGGGAGAAGACCAAAAGCAACACTTAGAACTGACGCGGGATATTGTCAATCGATTTAATCACCAATTTGCCAAACCAGATCAGCCAGTGCTAAAATTACCAGCGCCTTTAATCCGCAAAGAAGGCGCAAGGGTAATGAGTTTGACTGATGGTACCCGTAAAATGTCGAAGTCCGATCCGTCAGAATTAAGTCGGATTAATTTACTAGATACACCGGAGCAAATTACTAATAAAATAAAGCGCTGTAAAACTGATCCGGTTCGTGGTCTAACTTTTGACAATCCCGAACGTCCAGAGTGTCATAACTTGTTAACGCTGTACACCCTACTTGCTGGTAAAACTAAAGCAGAAGTAGCCGCAGAATGTCTTGATATGGGCTGGGGACAATTCAAACCGTTATTGACAGAAACAGCAATTAATGCATTAAAACCGATCCAAGACAAATATCATGCGGTGATGGATGACAAAGGCTATTTAGAGTCTATATTGCGGGATGGCAGGGAAAAAGCACAGGCGATCGCTAACCAAACTCTCGCACAAGTGAAAGCCGCTTTGGGATACTCCGTACCTGTTTAACAGCTCGTCATTACTTTACTCCCCAATTCCCGGTTTTAGCATTTAGGTGGTGATTTGTTTTACCCTGTTAAATAAGCGCAAACCTGAATGTTATGAATGATACCAATAGTCCCACAATCTTAAATACCTTTTCCAGCGCCGCACAAGCAGGAGAGTTTTTAATCACTGCGGAAGTAGCGCCTCCGAAAGGTGGAGATCCAAAGCACATGCTCGAAATGGCGGCAACCCTTAGGGGGAGGGTTCATGCTGTCAATATTACCGATGGTAGCCGCGCCGTGTTGCGGATGTCTTCGTTGGTAGCGTCGGTAATTTTATTGCAAAATCGCATTGAGCCAATTTGTCAGATAGCGTGCCGCGATCGCAATCGTATAGGTATACAATCTGACCTGATGGGCGCCCATGCTTTAGGTATTCGCAATATTTTAGCATTGACAGGCGACCCAGTAAAAGCAGGCGATCATCCCGATGCTAAAGCCGTCTTTGATTTGGAAGCTGTGCGTTTGCTGCAACTAATTAGAAAAATGAATCAGGGGTTTGACTACAACGAAAAACCCCTGACCGATGGCGCCTTGGACTTATTTCCTGGTGCTGCAGTCGATCCACAATGTGCGAGTTGGTCTGGTTTACAGAGTCGATTTGAACGCAAAATTGCAGCCGGGGCGCAGTTTTTTCAAAGTCAATTAATTACCGATTTTGAACGCCTAGAAAAGTTTATGGACAACATTGCTGCTGGTTATAAAAAACCGATTTTAGCAGGAATTTTTTTGTTGAAATCGGCAAAAAATGCCCAGTTTATTAATAAAGTTGTCCCTGGTGTAAATATTCCCCAGCACATTATTGATAGATTGGCGAAAGCCAAAGATCCCCTACAAGAAGGGGTAAAAATTGCAGCCGAGCAAGTGCAAATTGCGCGGCAATTGTGTCAAGGTGTGCATCTGATGGCGGTGAAGCGGGAAGATTTGATTCCGCAAATTTTAGAATTGGCGGGGGTGGGGAAGGTTAGTTAATTTTAGATTTTGGATTTTGGATTAGGTAGTCAACGCCAATCCAAAATCTGAGATTTAGATGCTAAATAATATGTATTCAATTCTCAGAGAAATGCGGGTGTAGGGGCGCAATGCCTTGCGCCCCTACTACGTACCCAACTCTGATGATAGATGAACTGTCAAACCATCTGTGTCAAGCTGATACATAATGATTAATGGCACTGCAAACTTGAGCTATCAGTATGGAAACCAAACAGCTAGGGAAAACGGGTATCTTTGTGAGTGCAATCGGATTGGGTGGTATGCCGATGTCGATAGTCAATCGCCCTCCTGAATCCCAATCTCTCCAAGTCATCCATCATGCTTTGGATTTGGGTATCACATTCATTGACACTGCTGACTCTTACTGTCTAGATGAGTCAGATAAGCACCACAATGAGCGGTTGATTTACAAGGCACTTGCGAGTTATCAAGGTGATGTTAGCCATGTAGTTGTGGCAACTAAAGGCGGTTTGTTACGTCCCAATGGGAACTGGGTACGCAACGGGAACCCAGAACATTTACGCCAAACAATTCGCGAAAGTTTTGCGGCTTTAGGTGGCACTAAACCCATCGATGTTTGGCAATACCACGCCCCCGATCCAGAATACACTGTAGCTGAATCACTCGCACCGGTGAAAGAAGCGGTGGAAGCAGGTTTGATTCGGTTTGTGGGTGTGTCTAACTTTTCTGTGGAACAAATTAAGCAGGCGCGGGATGTGGTTGAGATTGTCTCGGTGCAAAATCAATACAGTCCTTGGGAACGCCAGCCAGAAAGTGACGGCGTGTTGAAATATTGCACTGAAGAAGGATTGACTTTTTTACCGTGGAGTCCATTTGGTGGTAGTCGTCGCCATCAAAACTTGCAAGATATTCAGGCGATCGCACAACTAGCTAAAACCAAAGGTGTATCTGTATATAGTATCGTTTTAGCGTGGTTACGTGCCAAATCGCCAGTAATTTTGCCCATTCCCGGCGCAAGTAAAATTTCCAGCATTGAAGATTCAGCCCGTGCTGTCGATGTGCAATTATCTGCGGATGAAGTGCGAAAAATCGACCAAGCAACCTAATAGGAATCGGCGCATCTTACGACAATTTTTAGACAATAACCACAGATACTCGTAGGGGCACGGCATTGCCCAGTGGTGTCAACTTAAGTTCAAACGCTTATTCCATAGGCGTTTTACCCCACCCCTCAATCCCCTCCCCGATGCCTTGGGGAGGGGATGTTTTGCGTCAGCAAAGCCGGGGTGGGGTAACGCGGATCGTGATGGTAAGCGAGAAAATTTAAAATCATGTCTTGGCAAGGGTTTCACATTAAGTTGACACGTATGGGCATTGCCGTACCCCTACCGCATGAACTATTTACTGACTGAAAATTCATCCTCTCCTATTCTCCTCTTCCCCCACAGATAAACATATCCGTGGTTACTCAATTTGCGGTACAATCGAAAGTCTGCCAATTAATGAGAATGCTTGCTGACAGGAGATGCTTCTATGGCCCGGATGTATTATGACACAGATGCCAATTTAGACCTTTTTACAGGAAAAACCGTGGCGATTATCGGTTATGGTTCGCAAGGTCATGCCCACGCCCTGAATTTGAAAGATAGTGGCGTAAATGTCATTGTCGGGCTATATCCTGGCAGTAAGTCAGTAGCCAAAGCCGAAGCTGCAGGTTTAACGGTGAAAAATGTTGCGGATGCTGCCAATGTTGCTGACGTGATCATGATTTTATTGCCTGATGAAGTGCAAAAGGCAGTTTACAAAAACGAAATTGAACCAAATTTAGAAGAAGGTAATGTTTTAGCCTTTGCTCACGGCTTTAATATTCACTTTGGGCAAGTTGTACCACCAGCAAATGTAGATGTAGTGATGGTAGCACCCAAAGGACCTGGGCATTTGGTACGCCGGACTTATGAACAAGGGGAAGGGGTACCAGCGCTGTTTGCAGTTTATCAAGATGCTAGTGGTAAGGCACGCGATCGCGCTTTGGCTTATGCTAAAGGTATTGGTGGTACTCGCGCCGGTGTGCTGGAAACTTCTTTCCGCGAAGAAACTGAAACCGATTTATTTGGCGAACAAGCAGTATTATGCGGTGGTTTGAGTGCTTTAATTAAAGCTGGATTTGAAACTTTAGTAAACGCCGGTTATCAACCAGAATTAGCTTATTTTGAATGTCTGCACGAAGTTAAATTAATTGTTGACTTAGTTGTGGAAGGCGGGTTAGCCAAAATGCGCGATAGCATTTCCAATACTGCTGAATATGGTGATTATACCCGTGGTCCCCGGATTGTGACTGAGCAAACCAAAGCCGAAATGCGGAAGATTCTCAGCGAAATTCAATCTGGACAATTTGCACGGGAATTTGTTCTGGAAAACCAAGCTGGTAAACCAGGTTTTACTGCTTTACGTCGTCAAGAAGCTGAACATCCCATTGAAGCAGTTGGTAAAGATTTACGCGCTATGTTTAGCTGGTTGAAAAAAGCTTAATAATTAGCAATTTAAACCTGTAAAAATTCCGTAGGGTGCGTTACGCCGTAGGCTAACGCACCATCTTTTTCAGGTGAGTGGCGATGAGGCAGAAGTTATCAGATAGGATTGCTATAGCATTGAAGTACCCGTCACCAATGGAGCGAGGGTGATGTACGCCAACGTCACACAACCACTGACTTTTGAAGAGTTTCTTGCCTGGGATGATGGTTCAGGCAAAGAGTTTGAGCTATTGGATGGGATTCCCGTGCCATTATCAGAACCAAATGCCAATCATGAGGATTTGATCGAGCGGCTGTGTACATACCTGGAAAATCACTGCCAAGAAAATGAGCTGCCTTACGTGTCGCGACAGTCTAAGCAGGTTCGGCTGAAGACAGCACCACCAGAAAAGGAAAAAAGCCGCAAAGCCGATATTGTTATATTTGCTAAGGAAGAATGGCAGCGAATGAAAACTATCTCTAGTTCTGCTGCTGCATATATTCCACCACCGGGAATCATTGAAGTCGTTAGCAACAACTGGAAGGATGACTATCTGACAAAACTTGCTGAATATGAAGAATTAGGGGTTTTAGAGTACGTCATCATTGATTATGCTGCTTTTGGTGGCATTCGCTTCATTGGCTCTCCCAAACAGCCGACGATTACAATCTACCAGATGGAAGATGGCGAATATTTACCCCCAAAGGTGTTTCGAGAACAGGATCGAATTGATTCTAGATTATTTCCGAACATTTCCCTAACGGCTGAAGATATTTTTGCCATGAGTCGCTGATTAGCAATGAAGTATTTTATCGGTTTTCCCCAGAAAATTAGATAATAGTAATTAAGTCGGTGAGAAAAAACTAAATTACATTAGGGAACACCAAAAAATAAATTATCCCAAATAGATGGTTAGTAGGGTGCACGGGTTGGAATAATTTCTTGGTGTAGCGAGGTTTTGTCGCACTGACGCACCCTACATTTTGGATATTTTTTTATCTGGAAGTCCCTTAAGTAATGTAAAATTTAATTGAATTCGCTTGTAGTAATTGGCTCTAGCCCTTAAGAGAGGACTAAAGTCCCCACTACAAACCTTAAATTATTCACGCCGTTCTACTTAATTAATTATTGCTGGAGTTATGAAAAATGTCTTCACTACTGTCAACTTTCGCCCAACATTTAGATTATTCCCAGAGTGAATTAGAAAATATTCTCTCAAAGCCACTAAATGAGTTGCTGAATTCCCCTGAAATTAAGCAAAAACTAGAGAGTTTAGACATAAATTTGTTGAAAGAAACATTACCCACTGCAGGAGCAGTTTTAGCGAAAGAACTACCACCTTTTTACAACTGGCTCAAAAATGAGTTAGGTGTGAAACGAGTTCCTGATAGTCCAGACCATACCACAAAATGGGTGGTTGGTTTTCTCCACAATCAAGAAAGTTTAACTCGCCTGGTAGAATTACACCGTCCCATACCTCGTCCAGCTTTAGAAGCTTCTGTTCCCCGTTTGGTGGAAACATTTGCAGGTGTAGAAGATTCCAATATCAGAGAAGAATGGCAAAAAACCATCGCCATTCTTTGTTTAGTTCTTGTTGTCGCAGCTCGTGAACAAGATACTGTAACGGCTTCATAAATTTTACTGATCAAAAACTCCACCCACAAGGGTATGGAGTTTTTCACCAACTTTCGATACAGTAAAAGTAAAACAAATGGATATTCAAGCTGCCACTAAGTTTTATATTGCCAAAAAGCCAGTTAAGCATAAATTTTTAGGTTTAATTTTTATCGTCGATTTATATCCAAACCGATTGAATAGTGTGCGGATAAAGCTTCCCAGTGGTGCAGAGATGGATTGTGAACTGACATTTTTGTCAGAATGAAGTATTATATGGCAAATGCTGGACGGTGCTGAATCCAAGGGTTAGCCGCTTCCAATTGCGCCGCGAGGCTGATTAACGTGGCTTCACCGGCTGGTTTACCAATTAACTGTACACTTATGGGTAAACCATTACTATCAAACCCCACAGGTAGAGCAATCGCAGGTAATCCTGTAGCATTGGCTACTGGACATGGAGCAACCCAGTTAATAATTTTTGGGAATGTCTCTTCTGGACTCAAGTTAGCCCATTCACCAACGCGGATGGGTGAATGTAAATATACTGGTAAAACTAATACATCAACAGTATCAAAAAATGCCACAATTTGCCGGGAAACTGTCTGCAATTGAGACAATGCTTGGATATATTCAACAACGGAACCAGTGCGGCTGATTAGCCAGCGATTCAGCGGCTGTAACAATTCAGGACGAATTCCCGCCGCAGCTATCCCAGCTTGCCACACGATTTGAAACGGTTCAACCAAACCGCTGATATCGGGGGATTTCTGTTCAACTTTGTGACCGAGTTGTGCTAATAATTGGACTGTTTGCAATACGCCTTGTGTACAATTAGCGTCAGCTGCACCGATGGGCGAAACGCTAGTATCAAAAGCTATTTTTAAAGTACCGAGTTTTAACTGAGTAGAGGCGAGAAATGATGGTTCTGGATCGGGCAACCAGTAAGGGTCGCCTGTGGTATAACCAGATATGACATCCAGCATAGCAGCAGCATCGGCGACGGTGCGGGCAATAGGTCCATTCGTCGCAATTCCACCGAGGCGATCGCCTAACGGTGCCTTACTCACCCTTCCCCGTGATGGTTTGATACCCACCAAACCACAACAAGCCGCAGGGCCACGAATTGAACCGCCACCATCAGAACCTTGGGCGATCGCACATAATCCTGCTGCTACTGATGACGCCGCACCGCCACTGGAACCGCCAGGGGTATATGCTAAATTCCAGGGATTTCTGGCTGGGGGAAAACCCGTAGGTTCGCTGTAAGGAAATGAACCAATTTCGGAAGTTGCTGTTTTACCCAGGAGAATAAATCCAGCTTGTTTAATACGAGTGACAACCCCATCATCATAGTCAGGAATATTATTCAGCAAAGCAGGATTCCCGTAGGTACAGGGGACACCAGCCACAGCATTGAGATCTTTAATGGAAATCGGCACCCCAAAAAACGGCGGTAATTCGGAGGTATTTGCCAGGATTTCTGTTTTGGCTTGAGCATCTGCGATCGCTAAATCTGCCGTGACGGTAAAATAACTGCCTAGTTGGGGATTTAACCGCTCAATGCGTTCTAAATATAGTTCTACCAACTCTAGGGGCGAAACTTCCCGACGGCGGATTAATTGCGCCTGTTCTATTGCTGGGGTAAATGCTAAATCAATTTCATTCATGAATTATGAATTAGTTTAAACCTTGGTGCGATCTGTTAAAATCTCATAACCATCCTCAGTCACCAACACAGTATGCTCAAACTGCGCCGATAGGGAATTATCCACAGTGACTGCAGTCCAACGGTCAGATAATGTGCGTGTGTGTCTAGAACCAGCATTGAGAATTGGCTCAATTGCTAAAGTCATTCCCGTACGTAACTTGACATTTGGCATTTCGTTAGTGCGGAAGTTGAATACTGATGGTTCTTCGTGGAGGTTACGACCAACGCCATGTCCGGTGAACTCTTGAACTACACTAAAACCATTGGCTTTCACATAGTCTTCAATTGCGCCAGCCATATCAAGCAAGTATACACCAGCCTTCACTTGCTCAATGCCTTTATACAAAGCTTCTTCAGCTACGCGAATTAATTTAGCCGCTTCTGGCGTCACTTCACCCACAGCAATTGTAATACAAGAATCGCCATGAAACCCTTGGTAATAAGCACCTGTATCTACTTTTAATACATCCCCAGTCCGAATTACTTTTTTGGCATTAGGGATACCATGCACTACTTCATTATTAATGCTGGAGCAAATAGAACCAGGAAAACCGTGATATCCCTTAAAGCTTGGTGTTGCATCCATTTCACGAATGCGTTTTTCCGCATAAGCATCCAAATCAGCTGTGGTCATTCCTGGCTTTACCAGTTGAGAAATTTCTTTAAGTACAGTTGCCACAAT
>CAVYXS010000181.1:0-14313 GCA_963772205.1 uncultured cyanobacterium | reverse complement strand
GATGGCAGCGTCGCCGCTGAAGTGTCTTGGTTGTTCTAGGTTAGTTGACAAATAATATCTATATTTAAGTTAGCTTATATTTTGTCTCAGTATTATACTACCTAGCTCTATTAATGATCATGGTATTACATTCGTCAACTAGCTACACGCACCACACATCAAGACATAGAAGCTGAATTGTACAAGCGAGTTAATCAGCAACGACAATAACTAGAACGGCGTGAATAATTCAAGGTTTGTAGTGGAGACTTTAGTCCTCTCTTAAGGGCTAGAGCCGCTGACTACAAGCCAATTCAATTAAATTTTACATTAATTAATGTAGTTTGGTTTTTTCTCAGCGGCTTACTTAGACAACTCAAAAAGAGCGATCGCCTTTTTTAATTGCGGATGGTGATTTTTCCAGTCATCCCAGCTTCAGTGTGTCCTGGTATTGTACATCGTAAGCCATATTTTCCTGACTTGAGTGGCACAAATACCCATTCTGCTTCAGCACCAGGCTTGAGTTCCAATTCGCGGATGGCTCCTTTGATTTCTACAATACCTGCTTGAACTTTTTGTGTCCAGATACCATCTGCAAAATCTTTAGCAGTAAAATAGTGCTTCAGTTGGCTAGGATTTTTGAGATGCAGTGTGTACCTGTTTCCCGCCAAAAATTCTCAGCTATTGGGTTCAAACTTAAGTTCGTTAACTACATTACCTAAACTAACTGTAATTTCTGTAGCTGGTTGCTTGAGCAAATCACCAGAAAAATTAGCTGCCACTACAGGCGTAGCACCGATAAAATTTAGGCTGAACGACAACAGTAATATTACGCAAGTATGCCTGATTGCTTGCAACCAATTAGGGCGTTCGGGCGCAGTCGCGAAAGTCAGAGTTTTAATGACAGATTGGTATAAATATTGAGAAAATTTGGCAACTAATCTGAGCATTGTTCAGGATATTCCTCAAAAGCTAATGGGGGAAATCAGGAAGCGATCGCACAAAATCACTTGATATATCCTTTATCGTGACTGGGCATAAGTATTCCACCACATTAATTTTGTTTAGTAGTGAGCGATTTATCGCTCTTTAAAGCACTAAAGTGCTGACTACGTAACCATCAGCATTAATGTGGTAGAATACTAGTCACCTACTTAATGCTGTGGTCTGCTAACACCGATGGTCCGGCTGTTACTACCACGATTTTATCTGCGTGGAGTAACTCACGAGCTGCTTGATTGACTTCAGCCAGAGTAACTTGCTGGATTTGTTGAGTGAAAGAACGTAATTCAATTTCATCCAAGTCATAAACTTGATTCATGAGAATTTTATTCGTTAATTCCTCTGGGTTAGCGAGAGAAACGTTGTAGTTGCTAATCAGGGTGCGTTTAGCTGTCTCGACTTCTGCGGCGCTGACGCCTTGCTGATTGATTTGCTTTAAGAGTTGACGGGTGCTGGCAATCGCTTTGCTGGTATCTTCTGGACTGGTTTGCATTTCAATCCAAAATATCCCAAAATTCTTGCCCGATTGGAAGCTGCTATAAATTCCGTAGGTCAAACCTTGGCGATCGCGTATTTCTTCCCCCAGTCTACTAGATAAAGTATCGCCCCCCAAAATTTGATTCAAGACTGAGGCTGCATAAAACCGAGGATCTTGACGATTAATCCCCGTGTAACCCATATATGTAATTGATTGCGATTTACCTGCCAAGACTGGGTTTACACGTACCACGGTTTCGGGCATTGGTACTGTGGGATATGTTAATATTGGTGCTTGACCGCTAACTTTCCACTCACCAAACTCTGAAAGAATGAGCGATCGCACTTGCACTGGATCAAAATCTCCCAACAATGCTAGCACTGTTGTGTCTGGTCGATAATGTTGCTGCTTGAAAGCAATTACATCCTTGCGCCTGATCTGCTGTAAACTCTCCTCTGTGGGAAAGTTATGTAAAGGATGTTTTTTCGGATAAATTGATTGAACAAATGTTCTTTTCGCTACTTCTGATGGCTCATCCAATGCTATCTCTAGAGCCGTTAAAGCTTGTTGACGGTGCAATTCCAATTCTTTGGCGGGAAATGTACTATTTTGGACTACATCTGCCAAAATTTGCAGCAGCACAGGTAAGTCACCAGCTAAACTATCGCCTTGGATACGCACACCCTCGCGGTAAGCTTCAAAATCCAAAGTGGCTCCGCGTTCTTCTATAGCTTTGGCAATCGTCAAGACATTCTTCGTTTTTGTCCCACTCATCAAATTATCTGCGACAAAAGACGCCAGCCCTGATTTATCCTCTGGATCAAATTCTGTACCTGCTTGAATATAACCACTCAAGGTAACAGTAGGTGTACTATGATCAGGTAACAGTAGTATCCGCAAACCATTAGCAAATGTCAGTTGCTGTGGTAATTCCCGCGTCACCGTTTCTGTTGTGTCATCTACAGGTGGTAAATACTTTTTGACTTCATTCGGGGGTGAAGGTGAACCAGGAGAGAAATTTTCTGTAGTTTGTGCTGAATGCGTTTTACCACCCATCCCTTTTGCTTGTCTTTGGCTAGGCTCAAAAAAGCCTACTGTCCGTGCTGCTGGAGTAAGATATTTGTTGACAACAGCCACAATATCTGCGTCATTCACCTGGCGAATAGCTGCCAAATAATGTTCTGTGTAGCGGTAGTCACCTGTTGTTGTCTCATCGTTACCCAGTTGCATCGCCAGACTTGTGATATCACGGTTATTTAAAATAATAGTAGCAGTTAACTGAGTCTTAGCTCGTTCTACTTCAAGTGATGTCACTCCTGATTTTGCCAGATGAGCGATCGCATTAGTCAGCACTGAATCAATTTTTTTTAATTTTTGATTAGGATTAGCTGTCACCAAGATTTCATACCAGCCAGCTTCCCGCAAACTAGCCACAGAACCTGACATTTCGCTAGCTAAACCTGATTCTACCAATGCTTGATACAAGCGAGAATTCCTTCCCCCTGTCAAAATGTAATCCATCACATCCAGCGCCGGCACATCCGGTTGGTTCACACTTGGTAGGGGATATATTACTTCTAATTGTGCCCCAGCACCCGGTTCTCGCAAGACGATAGGGGAGGGGGGAGGACTTGTACTGAGCGGATCTGAAGTAGAGGAGGGGAGGGGGAGAGATTTTTGACTCTTGTCTATTGTCTGTTGCCGCTTGGGTATTTTACCAAATATTTCTTTGACTGTTTCCAAGGTTTTTGCGGTTTGGAAATCGCCGACAATGACTAATACCGCATTATCAGGACTATAAAAATTGCGGTAATACTTCCGCACCTGTTCCACCTCAAACTTCTCGACATCAGCTTTGGTACCACCGACAGGTAATCCATAAGGATGATGGGGAAAAGCAGCTCGCATGACAGCGCGGTTGAGGCGGTATTCTGGGCTATTTTCGTAACCTTGTAACTCGGAAATGACTACGCGCTTTTCACTTGTTAGTTGCTCGGTATCAATCAGAGAATTTTGCATTCTATCTGCTTCCAGCACCAACAGCGGTTTGATCTTTGTTCGTTCTACAGTACCGTAATATGCAGTTTGGTCATAGCTGGTAAAAGCATTTGAGTCGCTACCTAAAGCACTAAACAATCGTCCAAATTGAATTGGACGGTTTGTTGTGCCTTTAAACAACATGTGTTCTAATTGATGAGCAATACCATTTACTCCCGGTTCTTCGTTGCCAGAACCAACCTTGTACCATACCTGAACGGTAACTACTGGTGCAGTATGCACTTCCTTTGTGAGGACAGTTAAACCGTTTTCGATGACTATCTTGTGGACATTTTCTGTCACTGCTTGGGGTATTATATTCTGTACAACTACTTTTGACTGCGAATTTACTAGGTTAGTTTTTACTGCATTTTGACTCTCAGCAGGGTTGTCACTAAGTAAAACCACTATAATCATCCATAAGCTTAACAGGAATAAAGAAAAACGATATCGAGACAAAGCGGAAAACACAGACATGTATTTTACAGTTTTTTGTAAACTAGGTTACATCTTTTTTTGACTTGTAATCCTAGTCTAATCTTTCTCAGAAATTTGTAATGCCAGTAAGTTTACAGAGAATAATTATTTTAGGAATAAAGTAAGTACAGTATTTGATTAATTCGTAGTAAATTCTGCGCGCCCCTCGGCGTTGAAATTTCCTCCCTGAATTCGCCACGATTTTACACAAAGCGGTACTAAGGGAGTTTTGGCAGAATGCGAATGAATTCCAGGGGTAAGCCATCAGCATCCGCAATAAAAGCTACTTCTAAAATGCGATCGCCTATTTGCTGCTGCATCGGTTGTAACAGTATTTTCAGTGGTTGTAATTGTTCTGGCTGACTTTGCGCCGCCAATACCAAACGCGCTTGTAAATTTTGTAAATAACTGGGCAAATCTGGCGTAATTTCAGTTAAATCAAATGAAAGATGATAATACCCCACATAGTGTTCATCGCCAAATGCGTCTGGGGCTGGCTTTGGTTCAGGAATTTGTATCAGTTCAATTCTCCCACCCAATCCTTCCATCCAGCAAGCCAGGGTGTAGCCTGTAGTGAAGCGTTCACAAACCGTAAACCCCAACAGTTCATAAAAAGCGATCGCTCGATGAATATTCGCAGTCCGAATAGAAGCGTGATGCATCATAAATAGGGGTTAGGGGCTAGAGACTAGAGGCTGTATGATTACTTTTGTTGGGCGAATAAGTTCGTAGTTAGGACTTTAGTCCTAAATTTGAAAGCACTTAAGTGCTGACTACAACCTCTCGAAATTAATGAATTTAGTTTTTACTAGCCCCTGCTTCATCTACTCAAACAAGCGGAAATAAGGATAGCGTACAGGGACACCAGGCTCTTTTTCCAAATCAAAATTAATCACTTCCCAGCATGATTCATCTGTAGAATCCGGGCTAAAATCTACTGGTAAACCATATAATCGTGCAGATGCACCTTCAGGTTGTCCCGAACGCCAAGGAGTACTGCGTTCTAAATAACCACTCATCAATTCCTGATAACGTCGAGCGATGATCACTCGTGTTGCTCGGTAGCCTTGGGTATACAACTTATCTAAGGCTTCGTGAATTTCAAAGCGAATGCCATCAGGATGGGTATGTTGCCTATACCATTCATTATTCCATCTTCGCCAATTACGCCCCGACTGGAGATGGTTCAGTTCACCATTTTTGGGATTCGCCTCAAACGCCCCATGACGAGGACACAAATAGGTATCTGTTAGTGTCAGCGCCGGAATTGTTTGGCGACAGTGGGGACACTGAATTTCGGGGCCAAATATTGGGTACTGCAAGCCTGGATTCATCATGAAGTGCGTACAAACATAGTTTTGTCTTCACCAGCACCAGTGGATTAGATTTTACACTTCGGCTCCACCACTGTAGGTTACTTAATAACAGCCACAAGGGCGCAGAGCTTTTTCTGAGAAAGTAATCACGAGAGTCTACCTCAATATGGAGGGTTGACGCTATGATATTCTGGTTTTACAACCAGCCTCAAGTGTTGGAGTTTCTCCAGTGTTCCTGGGTACCATATTTCATATTCTATCGTGTCTACTGCTTCTTACTGGTCATCTCCCGATTTTTCTCAAGCAGCCTTCGTTGCAGCGAATGCAGTTGTTATTGGTTCGGTAAACATCGCAGCAGGAGCAAGCATCTGGTATGGCGCCGTAGTTAGGGCTGATGTAGAACGCATTGAAATTGGCGAATGCACAAATATTCAAGATGGAGCTATTCTACACGGCGACCCTGGCTTTCCCACAATTTTAGAAGATCATGTCACTATCGGACACCGTGCTGTGGTACATTCTGCTCACATTGAACGTGGCTGTTTGATTGGCATTGGCGCAATTATTTTAGATGGAGTCAGGGTGGGAACCGGCACTATTGTTGGTGCTGGCGCAGTGGTAACAAAGGATATACCCCCATTATCCCTGGTCGTGGGCATTCCTGGCAAAGTACTGCGCCCAATCACAGAATCTGAAGCCGCAGAACTCATTCAACACGCCAAGCGCTATCAAAAGTTAGCTTTAGTTCATGCGGGAAAGGGGACTGATATGGGGTTTAGAAATTAACAAATAAAATAATTTAAATATTCTTTACATACTGGGCTAGCAAAATTGCCCACTTCAGCTAACAATAAAATGAGAGCGGTTGATAAAACTTTATTTTCTACTTAAAAAGAGGGGCTGTAGATATGGACATCGATTTCCGTTTAGCGATCGTTTTAGCGCCAATTGCTATTGCTGCTGGTTGGGCTGCGTTTAATATTGGTGCAGCTGCTTTACAACAACTTCAAACCTTTTTAAACAAAGAAGCCTAAATTTAACTGAAAATTAACATTTCTTCATCGGCTGCTTCTCTAACCAGAAGCAGTCTCTTTTACTGTCAGTGCTGAGTTAGGAGTTAGGACTGATTATTCATTCCTCCCCATACCTCGGCTTCTCCTGACGGAGACGCTACGCGTAAGCGAAGCTATGCCGCAGGCTTTACGCTCGGTACAAGTCTCCCCATACCTCGGCTTCTCCTGACGGAGACGCTACGCGTAAGCGAAGCTATGCCGCAGGCTTTACGCTCGGTACAAGTCTCCCCCTCCCATGGATATCGACTCTTTACTCAAACCCTTTCAACACTTTGGTATTAATCTAGGACTATCGCGCATTGTCAAATTGTTGGCAAAACTCGGTAATCCTCATCATCAAGTCCCAGTAATTCACGTTGCTGGTACTAATGGTAAAGGGTCTGTTTGTGCCTATCTTTCGTCCGTACTCACTGAAGCTGGTTATCGCACAGGACGCTACACCTCCCCCCATTTAGTCGATTGGACGGAACGGTTCTCTATTAATGACCAGCATATTTCCTCAGGAGAATTGTGCCAATTATTACTAAAAATTCAAGCAGTCATTGATCCTGAAGAAGATAGCCCAACTCAGTTTGAAGTAATTACCGCAGCCGCTTGGTTATATTTTGCCCAGCAACAAGTCGATGTAGCTGTGATGGAAGTCGGATTGGGAGGACGCTTGGATGCTACTAATGTATGCTCCCAGCCTTTAGTGACAATAATTACCTCTATTAGCCGCGAACACTGGCAACAATTAGGTCCTACTGTCGCCGACATTACTAGAGAAAAAGCCGGAATTCTCAAAGCTGGATGTCCGGTGGTGGTGGGGACATTGCCATCTGAGGCAGAACAAGTGGTGCGATCGCGTATTCTAGAATTAGAATGCCCAGTTTTTACCCCTCAACCAGCTAGGCAAATTTCCCCTGGATGGGCTGAGTATGAACGCTGGGAAGGTGGGGAGAATCAAAAAGCATCCAGGAGTACAATTAAATATTCTTTGCCATTAGCAGGACAAATTCAGTTAACTAATTCAGCCTTGGCTTTAGGGGCTTTAGAAATTCTCCAACAAAAGGGGTGGAAAATTACAGACGCAGCCATCATTAACGGTATTGCCAAAACTAAGTGGCCAGGGCGCATACAATGGATTACCTGGAAAAAACATAAATTATTAATAGATGGTGCCCATAACCCCGCAGGCGCCAAAGTCTTGCGCGATTATGTCGATACATTAGATAAGTCTACGGTAACTTGGGTGATGGGAATGATGGCAAACAAAGACCATGAGGATATTTTCCAAGCCTTACTAAAACCAGGGGAAAATTTGTTGGTTGTACCAGTACCAGATTCTAATTCAGCCGTGCCAGATGAATTAGTCAAACTAGCTAATATTATCTGTCCTAAATTGAGTTTTTGTCAATCTTATCCTGATTTATCTTCAGCTTTAGAAACAGCTTTTGCTACTGGAGATAATTTAGTTGTTTTGTGCGGTTCACTTTATTTAGTCGGGCATTTTTTTGGCACAAATACTCCCTTTACGGATCTAAGCTCATAGCACTTCCCATTCAGATGAGTTACAAAATTGTATCACGCGGTGTAGGGGCACGGCAATGCCGTGCCCCGACGGGTGTACCTTACTAGGGCGAGAAACGCTATATCTATAATTTTCCTTTGCATGGGAACCGCTATAGTGGTTCTGTAGAAAAGAGGTTTGTATTAGGAATTTCCCAGAAATAAATTATCCAATCTTTTGGGGTGGGTATCTTACCCGCCTTTATCTATGGGCGGGCGAGACGCCCACAAGAAATCATCAGATATTTTGATATATTTTCTGATTTAGCACTCCCTTACCCCATGCCCCATCCCTACTTACCGATTATTCCATTGTTGTGCGGCATCTTCTACCGCTTTATCTACTGTTTTTTGCCCTAACATTGCTGCTTGCAAGTTCTCATAAATTGCCTTTTGCAGTTTGTTGAAATCCTTCAATGTGGGGGTTAATATTTCAGCTTGTTGCAGTTGTTTCGCACTGATAACTCTGGCTTTTTCTACTGTGGAAGCAGTAGCAGGAACTTCTTTAAAATAGCTGTCAGCAAGTGCTTTGATTGTTGATGGTAAAACATTAGCGGCTTTAGCAAAGGCTAGCTGGTTTTCGTCATTGGTAACAAACAGCGCAAATTTGACAGCGGCGTCAGGGTTTTTACTGTCGCGGGGGATAACTAGGTTCATAACAGCGACATTTTTCTTACCAGTGTCCCCTGTCAGCTGGGGTGCAATCGCCGAAGCTTGAGCAATTTTGGGGGCGTTATTAGATATTGTCTTGAGAAACTCTGGCCCTGAAGCGAGGAAGGCTGTTTCACCAGCTTGGTACAAATCTATCGCGTGGCGATGTCCTTGGGTTAACGCCTCTTTAGGAAGCAGTCCTTTTTTATACAAGTCTACCCAATAATTAAACGCCGCTTTGCCTTGTGGAGAATTAAAGGCTGCTTTACCCTGTGCATCTATGAGAGTCACTCCCATCTGCACAAAAGATTCTAATACTTCACCAGAATCTTGCGGTATGAAAGTGACAAAAAAGGCATATTTACCTGTTTTATCTTTAATTTGTTGGGCTACTTGTGCCAATTCTGTGTAAGTGGCAGGTGGTTTACTGATACCTGACTGTTTTAATAAATCAGTGTTATAAATGGTTAGCCGTGTGGTGAGGTACCAAGGAATACCAAAACTTTTACCATTGAGGGTGCTGGCTTTCCAGATATTCGGTAGATATAATGAACGAACATCATTTGGGACTTTTGTATCCAAATCTAGCCAAGCATTTCGCCCTGCTAGTTGGGAAGCAAAATCTGGGTTGAGGTTAACAACATCAGGTGGCGTTTTTGCGGAGACAGCTGTTAAGATTTTGTTCTCCATAGCTGCCCAAGGTATATCCACCCAGTTTACCTTTATACCTTTATTTTGCGATTCAAAATTCGTAATTAGGCTTTTGAAGTAATCGGTAAATTGAGGCTGGAGTTGCATAGTCCAAAACTCAATTGTGGCTGCGCCTGTCGCCGTCTGTTTTGTGCTGCTGTTAACGTTACCTGTGCTACAACTGACAATCCAACTGGTGAATAAACCGAGCAGGATAAAAAGAGTCAATCGTTTGAATTTATGAACTTTAAACATTTTACTAGTATTTTTACGCTTGCTGTTCGCCAAAAGCTTATGCAGAATTGTCGAGATTATAGGGCAAATCTACTACCAAGTACCAAGATCGTTTTTAGTCCAATTTAAATTTTCAATTTAGCAGTCTAGCGGAACTGTGGTGAAAAACTTCAAGAGTCTGTTTGGGAAATCGAATACAGGGGTTGGTATCGAACTTGCACCAGAACGGGTGAATATAGTTCAGATCCGCAAACAGCGCCAAGGCTTGAAAATTCAAGCTTTAACATCGGTAGAAGTTCCCGAAGGGCTAGTTACTGATGGACAAATTACCGATCCCCCAGGAATGGCGGAATTAATTCAGCAGGGACTATCCCAAAGTAAAATCAAGACTTCTCGTGTGGCTACTGGTGTACCAGGGCGAGATTCAATTGTTCGTCTAATTCCTGTGCCTGCAGAGTTAGATGATAAAGAATTACGGGAGATGGTGCTAAACCATGAAGCGGGTTTGTATTTACCCTATCCTCGTGAAGAAGCTGATGTAGATTATCAGAAACTTGGGTATTTTATTGATGAGGATGGCATTGAAAAAGTACAAGTACTGTTAGTAGCCACCCGTAAGGAGGTAACAGATACCTATATCAATACATTTGAGCAGGCAGGATTGCAAATCCATATTTTAGAGATTAACAGTTTTGCACTGATTCGGACAATTCGTGACCAACTTAGGCAATTTGGACCACAAGAAGCCGCTGTGCTAGTTGATATCGAGTTCGACAGTTCCGAAATTGCCATTGTCGTTAACGGAGTGCCACAATTTTCGCGCACCGTACCTATTGGCATGTATCAAATGCAAGCTGCTCTATCAAGGGCGATGAGTTTACCACTATCGCGAGATCTAGAAATGTTGCGGAGAACGACTATTTCCACAACCCCCTTAGAAGCCGGTAGGTACTGGCATGTCGGAAATTAATCCTGGTATGGCTTCTCTTGTCAGAGTCTTAGGTGAACTTACGGATGAACTGCGTCGTTCCATCGATTTTTATCTTAATCAAAGTGAAAATTTGGAGGTAGCACAGATTTTTCTCGCCGGGCCTGGGGGTGGATTGCAACAAATAGACGAGTTTTTTACCCAACGTTTGGGTTTACCAACTACTCAAATTGATCCCATAGGATCTTTATCTTTAGAAGTTGATGAGGAAAAATATCCAGTGCAAGAACGTACTGGTTTAGCAATAGTTCTAGGTCTAGGAATGCGGGAGGTATAACAAAATGTACAGTCTCGAGATTAACTTTCTTAAAGACCGCCAAATTCACCACAATAAACCTAGTCAACAAGCAGGCTTTAAATTTCCCACTGGGGATATGACACCAGTCTATTTGGGACTTGGCTTAGGCATTTGTTTTCCCGCTTTGGTTGGTGGTGGTTGGTTGTTTTTACAAGCCAAAAATGGTGAATTAGAGCAGAATATATCACAACTAGAACAGCAAAACAAACAGTTAGATACACAAGTCGGCAATGTTAAGAAAATTGAGGAAGAAACGAATAGCATTAAAACTGAAACACAATCTTTAATTACAGTTTTTGACCAGATTCGTCCTTGGTCAGCAATTTTACAAGATTTGCGCGATCGCATCCCCAGGACAGTGCAAATTCAAACCCTCAAGCAAATCGCACCCACACCCCCAGCACCAGGAAAGCCAGCAACTAGGACCGCTGGGGGAATAGAACTTACGGGTTTAGCACGTTCTTTTAACGATGTCAACGATTTCTTACTGACACTGCAACAGTCTCCATTTTTAAAGTCTTCGGAAAGCAAAATTGTCTCAGCAACACTAGTAGATGCACCATTACCACCAAATGGGGGGCGATTGAATAATGGTGTAGTAATTAAACCACCGCAAGTAGTGAACTACACGATTCAATTGGGCTTGACTGATGTTCCAGCTACGGAGTTAATTCGGGAGCTAGAGCAAAAAGGCACAGTGGGACTAGTGACACGACTTCGCAGTATCCAACCAACAGGAGTCATTAAAAAATGACGCTGAGTGATGATTTAAATTTTGCAGAGCAAACCGGGGAGTTTAATTCAGACAAGCCAGCCTACCCCGTTCTTTTTGGAGTTAGCTTTACCCCCAAAATTATTGGCATTATTGTCGGCGTTGTGGGAGTAGCTGGCGGGTTGTTTTTATTGCTCAATATGCTAATGCCAGCTTGGGATAATTTTCAACAGCAGCAAACAAAAACCACCGATTTACAAGGACAAATTAACCAAAAAAAAGCCAGTATTAACAAAATTCCTCAGGTAAAAGCAGCCCTAGAAGAGGCAAAACAACAAAAACTCCATGTGTTAAATTTATTTGCTAATGAAAAAAGCTTAGATACATTACTTTTGGATCTAAATCGCTTAATTGAATCGGGAAACTCGCAAGTTTTTGGCAATGGAGTCAGAGCCAAACTCAAGAAATTTGTCCCCGATGGTAAGGATGCAGAAACAATTAAGGATGGTAGTCTTGGCGTACAGGTAAATGGCAAACTGAAAAGTCGCAGTATCACTATGGAAATTGTCGGCACTTATGAACAAACTCAAGCAATTATGCGTAATATTGAACGTTTACAATCTTTGTTGATAGTGAAAAACTATCAATCATCATTGGCGCCGCCAGAGCCTACATCTTCATCAGAGAAACTAGCCATTAAGCGCGGTGCTGCAGCAATTTCTACATCCTTCCAGTTACAAGCATTGATGGCACTTACTCCAGAAGAATTAGCGGAAACTGCTAAAACAGCGTCTCCAAAGAAATAGTTAACACTGCTGATTATGGTTTTTTAGAGAGGACTTTAGTCCTCACTACTAACTGAACTCAAGCTACACATTTTGTAAGGGACTTCCAAATAAAAAAAGACTCAACTACTTCTTGTGGGGTGGACATCTTGTCCGCCCAAAGCCAAAGGCGGGCGAGACGCCCACCCCACAAGATTGGATAATTTATTTGTTGGAAGTCCCTAATGACCAATGACCAGTGACAATCTCGATCGCTAAAACCCAAAATTTTCGTTAACAAGGTTTAATCAAGTGAGGAATCAACTGTGAAACATATTCACGGTCATCTTTTCGTTTCTAGTGCTGCAGCTTGTTTATTGTTGGCAAGTCAACCAGTGTTGGCAGAAACTACCCAAATTACTGAAGTCAAGCTAAATGCAGAAAATGGTGGAGTTAGTCTGGTCTTGAAAACTTCTTCAGGGGAACGCCCCCAAGTTTTCACCACAAAACGAGGTAAGTCCTCAGTCGCCGATATAATTAATGCTCAATTACGTTTACCACAAGGCAATAGTTTTCGTCAAGAGAACCCAGCACCAGGAATTGCTTTAGTTGAGATTGTTCAGCTTGACGCCAATAGCATCCGGGTGGTGGTAACTGGAAGCAATGACGCCCCTAGCAGTCAACCTGCAGTGCGATCGCAAAACGGTATTACCCTCAGTTTTAAACCTTCAGCAGGAAGCACTGCATCAACACCCACACAGTCGCCATCAAAACCAACAACACCGCCGACTTCTACCCCGTCCCCACCTGGTAAAAAACCTGATGTTCTCGTCCCTAACCCTGTAGTCACCATTGACGGTAAACCTGCAGATCCTGCTGGCATGAATCAACCAGTGAGCCAGGCGCCACCGTTCTTACCTAGAGCCGTCGCCCCACCTGTAGGAGATATCGCAATTTCTAATACCGATGCTTCGCCCACTAGTATTGACTTGGGAACCCAGGAAAGAGTACCCCGCTTAGTATTGCGAGATGCGCCTGTAAGAGATGTTTTGTCATTGCTGGCTCGTGCTGCAGGTTTAAATTTGGCTTATATCGATGGTCAGCCAGCGGTCTGGAGTGTCAGCAACCTGCTGCGGCTGGTAGTGGACAGACGATTTCTCTAGATATAGAAAACGAGCCGGTGCAAGATGTATTTAACTATGTCTTGCGCCTGAGTGGGTTAGAAGCTAACCGCAGTAGTCGCACGTTGTTTGTTGGTCCGAAGCTACCTAATTCCACCCGTGATACGGTGATGCGTAACCTGCGACTTAATCAGGTAACGGTGGGAGTCGCTTTAAACTTTTTGGTTGGCTTGGGTGCAGAAAGTGCGGTTAGCCGTGAACGACAAGTGACCAGCGTTAATGCTGTGCCTGTAGGTAATGCAGCTGCTCCCATCACCCAAACTCAGACGACAACGGAAAGCAAAGTTGAAACTCAACGGGTTGACTTTAAAGACTCTAATCCATTATTGAGAGGTTTACAGGTATTAGGAGATGAGCGTACCAATTCCATGACCTTGATTGGCCCTCCCCGGTTAGTTGATATGGCGGTGGCTCAAATAACTCAGCTTGATATCCGTCGTCGTCAAGTGGTAGTTAACGTCAAAATTATCGATGTTAACCTCTCTGGAACCGAAAACTACAACGCCAGCATTGGCTTTGGCGTTGGCGACCAATACTTCTCTAGTGATGGTGGTGCAGCCACTCTGAATTTTGGTGGTTCTAGACCACCAACTGGTTCTGAAGTAGCAAATAGTGTGACTAGTACACCAGTTATTACCAATCCACTTACAGGAACGCCGTTTGTAAGTACCAGCCCTACGACGATACAAGGCGCTGGACCAGGGACTACAATAATTAACCAATCTGCAACTACAAAAACTATATTAGGAGTTTCAGTTCCGCCTGGAGGCGTTGTTACAACAGGTAACACTAATGCGACAGTATATCCAGCAATTTCACCAGCGTCATCTAACCCATTACAACCAGGTTTCACAAACATTACCCCGGCAACGAATAATATTGTAA
>CAVYXS010000180.1:0-33777 GCA_963772205.1 uncultured cyanobacterium | reverse complement strand
GATACCACAGACCATCCATTAATTAGACAATTTATGAGTGGTAGTGTGGCAGGACCAATACAGGTAGCCGGGTAGAAAGTTAAGAGTTAGGAGTTAAATTAAATTTATAGCTCCTCAGTCCTAACTAATTTTTGGGTGGAGGAAAAACATGCGATCGCGAACATTTAGAGAAGGCTCTGTGGGGCTACTGATTATACTCGGACTGGGGGTATTTGGGGTCATAGTTTTGTGGTTGAATAGATTTACTGGCGCTCATAATTCATATAAAGCAATTGTGGAATTTGCAGATGCTGGCGGGATGCAAAAAGGGGCGCCAGTCCGCTACCGTGGTGTAAAAGTGGGCACAATTTACGCTATTCGACCAGGCGAAATACTGTAGAAGTAGAGATTGAAATTGCCCAATCTGACCTGATTATTCCCCGTGATGTCTCAGTCGAAGCTAATCAGAGCGGACTGATTAGCGAAAGCATTATTGATATTACACCACAAAAATCTTTACCTTCTGGGGTGATTACATCTAAACCGCTAGACGCAAATTGCGATCGCCATCTCATAGTTTGTAATGGCTCTCGGTTAAAAGGTAATATTGGTATCAGTCTTGATCAACTGATTCGCAGTACTACTGAGTTAGCAACTGTCTATAATAATCCAAAATTTTATCAAAATGTCAATAAACTGCTGGAAAATTCCTCAGTCGCAGCATCCAGTGTTGCTGAACTGACTCGTAATCTCAACGATTTAACTAAAAGCGCCCAAACACAACTAGGCACATTTTCTGCTACTGCTAATACAGTCCAACGAGCGACAAATCAACTGACAGCATCGAGTACAAAAACCCTCGATCAATTCGGCACAACTGCTAATGAATTCCGCTCAACTGCAAGACAAATTAGTTTAACTGCAAGTCAAGCAAATCATCTGGTGAGTAATCTGGATAACCTAGTTACAACCAATCGTTCGGCGCTAGTTAATACTTTAAATACTATCACCGAAACCAGCAACAAACTACTCGTGACAGTCAACAGCTTTACACCAGCAGTTAATCGCTTGACTCAAGGAGAATTACTTAAAAATTTAGAAACTCTCTCCGCAAATGCAGCCCAAGCATCAGCTAATTTGCGGGACGCAAGTAAAGCCTTAAATGATCCAAATAATCTTGTGCTAGTGCAAAAAACCTTAGACTCTGCACGCGCAACATTTGAAAACACTCAAAAAATTACCGCAGATTTGGATGAATTGACAGGTAATCCAGCTTTCCGACAAAATCTGCTACGATTGGTAAATGGTTTGAGTAAATTGGTGTCATCCACCGATCAAATGCAGCAACAAGTGCAGGTGGCTACTACCTTAGATTCACTCAAAGCGGGTGTCATTACACCAGATGAAGTCATTCCCAACCCAACCACCAACCAACAACCAATCACCATTAATCTCTCATCTACTGCAATTAAGACTGCTGAAAAAGAACCTCAGCCAATTATCTCCCCAGTTACTCCTAATTCATCCCCAGAAGTTCTATTACAGCGTCTGCGAGAGTATGGACAGGAACGAGAACAAAAGACGGGAAAATGAGGGGCGTAGGGTGCGTCAAACCTACAATGTTGAAAGCACATCAGTTGTCTGTTTAATTGAGACACCCTACAAGCAATTATATTAATTGGATTTCCCTAAGACTTAGAAACAGCAGTGATGTTTTTTTGTAATGACTGCAGTGCTGTCAACAATTTTTGTTTTTGGGGTTTAGAAGCCTTGAGTTCTCCTGATATTTCATCGCTACTTTTTTCAATAGCTTTATACTTATCAGGAGATTTAGCTTTGATCCCGTCTTCTACTTCTTTCCAAAAATCCTCAAATTTGTCAAACTCTTTTTTAGCTTGAACAAAATTACCAGATGTGACTGCAGTTTTAGTTTTAGCGACTACAGCTAGTAAACCATTATTACCTTTAGTGGATTTTCCAGGTGCTGCTGCTAGGCTAGCATTAGGTGTTGCCCCAGGGCTAGTTTCGGTGCTAGCTTTTTCGCCACTGCTACAGCCTACCAAAGTCAGCAAACTTATACCTGCAATGATTAACATTGGCTGAAAACGGTTCATTGTCAAACTCCTTGATTAAGTTGTGAGTGAATCTTCTGCTGTGAGGTTATAGCAGTTTGTAGTTGAAGTCAAATATATTACCTTCTCACATAAGTTTTAGCAACCGAAAAATCTTGATATTCTGTCTAATTGCTGAGTCTAATTTAGTAGAAAAGTTTTACTTGGTATAGAATTACTTAGCTCAATACAAAAAATCAGTCTTTGCAATTACGTCTATTTGCGCGTCATGATGTAAAATCGTAGTCCTTACGTAAGTCCTGATTAGTACAAAAAAATAATTGTTTTCGAGTATTACCATGAAACGAGCATTTCGTAAATATCACCGCACCCTGTCCATCATCATTTGTATACCGCTGTTATTAACTGTATTGACTGGAATGTTGACGACTATTGTCAAGGAATGGCCAATTAATACTGGACTTTCGTCTAACCTTCTCCTACAAATTCATACAGGAGAAATTTTACATTTAGAAGCAATTTACCCAATTTTGAACGGATTAGGCTTGATTGGGTTGCTGGTAACAGGATTGAGTATGTCTGGATTATTTGATCGCCAAAAACGCACTAATATTAATAACTAGCTGGAAAATAGGCATTGGGCATTGGGCATTGGGCAAATTACTTCCTCGTCCCCCTCATCTGGCTCATCCCCCATGCCTATTGTCATCAGTTACCGATTGACGAGTAATTAATTCCAATCTTGTTCTTCTTTTTTACCGCGACTTTGATAAATTCCTCCCACATCATGCAATTGGCGCGTCTTCTGAAATAACTCAGCTTCGCTCAAACCCCAGCGCTGTAAGACTTTATCTAAACCTTGTTGGATGTCTCGCGCCCCTGGAAAGCCTAGATAGCGAATTCGCAGTCTAGCTAATTCTGCCAAATTGTAGTCCGTTGGCTCTTGAGCTAGTAGAATATCAATAAAGGGGCGATCGCGGTTGTAGAGAGGATGTTGTTGGTCTTTACTCCCAGATTGTTCTATCATAGTCAGTCCTGAGTCCAGAGTTTTAAGTTTAGCCCACAGAGGGAGACAGGCAAAAAAAATTCTGTAAAGTGCTGAGTTAAAAGACCACCTACAAGATGTGAGGCATGTAGTAGCTGCATCAATATTGAATTAAGGACGAATCCCGCGATTTCCCACCCCAAAAGCCTTGAGGAAAAAAGCCTGAGTCCAGACGAACACAGTCTACAGTTCTAGGCTCATGATCTTGATTTTCCGTAGTCCGCCCACAAAGAGGTTAAAAAGGAATTTCTTGACCAACATTTTTATCCCGCTTGAAACCAGCTAGTATAAAGGTTACTTGACTGAGAACTGACAACTCAGGACTCAGCACTGCTACAGACGGCAACTACACCTTATATCTTACGGCTGTCACTACTGCCATTTAACTTCAAATAAAGATACATTGTCCGTATAGAAAATACAAAAAAGTTTAGATAAGGGTGAGTACTATTATTTATTTCACCCAAAAGTCCAAGCAGCAAGGGAGCAAGAACCCATTATGTTTGAACACTTCACTTCCGAAGCAATTAAAGTTATTATGCTCGCTCAGGAGGAAGCCCGTCGCCTGGGACACAATTTCGTAGGAACTGAACAAATTCTCCTAGGTTTGATGGGGGAAGGAACTGGGGTTGCTGCTAAAGTGCTGACCGAGTTGGGCGTTACTCTCAAAGATGGGCGACGCGAAGTAGAAAAGATTATTGGTAGGGGTTCTGGGTTTGTACCACCAGAAATTCCCTTTACCCCGAAGGTAAAAAGCCTCTTTGAGCAATCGTTTAAGGAAGCCCATAGTCTTGGACACAATTACATCAACACAGAACACTTACTCTTGGGTTTGACCGAGGCTGGTGAAGGTGTAGCCGCTAAGGTACTGCAAAATTTGGGAGTTGACCTCAAGAGTGTCCGCGCTGCAGTAATGCGTCGCTTAGGTGACGATGCAACTGTTTTCGCCGCAGGTGGTCAAAAGCGCAACCAACAACCGCTGAGTTTAGAAGAATTTGGCAGAAATCTGACCAGAATGGCAGCAGAAGGCAGGTTAGACCCTGTAGTTGGTCGCGAAAAGGAAATTGAGCGGACTGTGCAAATTCTCGGTCGCCGCACGAAAAACAACCCAGTGTTAATTGGGGAGCCTGGCGTGGGGAAAACTGCGATCGCCGAAGGTCTGGCTCAACGCATTATCAACCAAGATGTGCCGGAAGTTTTGCTCAATAAGCAAGTCATCAGCCTGGATATGGGTTCTGTAGTCGCCGGGACTCGCTTCCGGGGCGATTTTGAAGAACGCCTCAAGAAAATCATGGAGGAAATTCGCTCTGTTGGCAATATCATCCTCGTGATTGACGAAGTTCATACCCTCGTTGGCGCTGGTGGTACAGAAGGCGGTTTGGATGCAGCAAATATCCTCAAGCCCGCTTTAGCAAGGGGTGAACTCCAGTGCATCGGCGCTACCACCCTCGATGAATATCGTCAGCACATCGAACGTGATGCAGCCTTAGAGCGTCGTTTCCAACCAATTTTGGTAGGGGAACCCACCGTAGAAGAAACCATCCAAATTCTTTACGGCTTGCGCTCCGCTTACGAGCAGCACCACAAAGTCCATATTTCTGATGCTGCTGTAGTCGCCGCAGCTCAATTGTCAGACCGCTACATTAGCGATCGCTTCTTACCAGATAAAGCCATAGACTTGATTGATGAAGCTGGTTCTCGTGTGCGTTTGCGGAACTCTCAGATTTCTAGCAATAAAGAACTCAAGCGGGAACTAGTTGGCGTCAGCAAAGCTAAAGCCGAAGCCGTCAGACTCCAAGATTTTGATAAAGCTGGTAAGCTGCGCAACCAGGAATTAGAACTCAATGCCCAACTGCATCCTGAAGCAGAAACTGGGACAAAAGTCAATATCCCCATAGTGGATGAGGAAGACATCGCCCAAATCGTCGCTTCTTGGACTGGTGTACCGCTCAACAAACTGACAGAATCTGAATCAGAGTTGCTGTTGCACCTAGAAGATACCCTCCATCAACGGCTAATAGGTCAAGAGCAAGCAGTTACCGCCGTCTCTCGTGCCATCCGTCGCGCCCGTGTCGGCTTAAAGCATCCCAATCGCCCCATTGCTAGCTTTATCTTCTCAGGTCCTACCGGAGTTGGTAAAACAGAATTAGCCAAAGCATTAGCTGCTTACTTCTTCGGCGCAGAAGAAGCCATGATTCGCCTGGATATGTCCGAATATATGGAAGGACACACCGTATCCAAGCTGATTGGTTCACCTCCTGGTTACGTTGGATACGACGATGGTGGACAACTGACAGAAGCTGTGCGGCGCAAACCCTACACAGTGGTGCTATTCGACGAAATCGAAAAAGCGCACCCCGATGTATTCAACATGCTGCTCCAACTCTTGGATGACGGTCATCTTACGGATGCCAAAGGTCGGAAGGTGGACTTTAAGAACACCTTGATTATTTTGACTTCTAACATCGGTTCTAAAGTGATTGAAAAAGGCGGTGGCGGTTTAGGCTTTGAATTCGACAATCAAGCCGATGCTAGTTACCAGCGCATTCGCAATTTAGTTAACGAAGAACTCAAAGCTTACTTCCGTCCTGAATTCCTCAACCGTCTTGATGACATCATCGTCTTCACCCAACTTTCTAAAGATGAAGTCAAGCAAATCGCGGAAATTATGTTACGTGATGTTTCTAGCCGCTTGATAGAAAAAGGAATCACCTTAGAAGTCACAGAACGCTTTAAAGAGCGCGTAGTCCAAGAAGGCTACAACCCCAGCTACGGCGCTAGACCATTACGCCGCGCCATTATGCGCCTGTTAGAAGATTCTTTGGCTGAAGCCATGCTATCTGGTCAAATCGGCAATGGCGACATAGCTATTGTAGATATTGATGATGACGGTCAGGTGAAAGTACAAAAATCAGAATATCGAGAATTGCTCCTAGCAAATGTTGGCTAATCTTTATACCAGTTGATTTTTGGTGTAAGATATTAGACCAATGTGCCTCCTGCCATTCGCAGAGACACATAGCTGGTGCATCTCAAACAAACATTAGGTGAAATGGTATTACTTATTTAGACCTCTGGTAGCACTACCGGGGGACTTTTTTTATGGCGGTGAGTGAGAATAGCGATCGCCCCTCTTCCTTTTGTAAAATGTTGGTAGATTTGAATACAACACCGAGCCAAAATCAAAGGTCAACATGCGCCTATTACACACAATGCTACGAGTGGGGAACCTGGACGAGTCCTTGAAGTTTTACTGTGAAGTCCTGGGGATGAAATTACTGCGCCAAAAAGATTATCCCAGTGGAGAATTTACCCTGGCTTTTGTCGGTTATGGTGATGAAAGCGAAAATGCAGTCATAGAACTTACTTACAACTGGGGAGTAGAAAAATACGAATTGGGTACTGGGTATGGTCACATTGCTCTTGGCGTTGATAATATTTACACCACCTGTGAGCAAATCAAAAATCATGGTGGTAAAGTAACGCGAGAACCAGGCCCAATGAAACACGGTTCTACAGTCATTGCTTTTATCGAAGATCCAGATGGGTATAAAGTAGAATTGATTCAAGTGAAGGTTGACGGTTGACGGTGATCATTTTTTATCCTCCCCATCCCCCCTCTCCCCTGTAACTATTTTTATCCTTAAAATTGCAACCACAGATACACGCGGATATATGTCAATGATGGTTGGATATTTATTTGGGGAGTGGAAACTAAAAAATGATGAACAAGGGACTAGTGGTTCATCGCTAAAATCTTACTCTTTTGTAGTGAGCGATTTATCGCTCTGTTCAGCACTTAAGTGCTGACTACCTAATCTTCAACAGTAGAGACGTTCAAATGAACCGTCTCTACACCACTTGCGCCTTCTCATCAACCACTTTTTCCAGCTAAGGGACTGACAAATAAAAAAATATACAACTTTTATTGTGGGGTGGGCGTCTCGCCCGCCTTTGGTTAGGGGTTCGATGTCCACCCCACAAGAGTGGATAATTTATTTGTTGGTAATCCCTAACAAGTGTGAAAGGCACGATTTTTATTCTAGGCTAGTGCAATGGGTGTAGCACTATATGTCTTGTATGTATAGCATACAGATATCTTTATCTTTTATCCTTCCCCAATCGGCAATTTTACACTAAAATCCAAAAACTAAAATCCAAAAGCCAAAATTCTAAAGATGCAGCCTACAGATCCCAATAAATTTACAGATAAAGCCTGGGAAGCAATTGTCAAATCTCAGGATATAGTTCGTGGTTATCAACAGCAGCAATTAGATGTTGAGCATTTAATCATTGCTCTATTAGAAGAACCTACTAGTCTCGCTATCCGGATTTTGGGTCGATCTGAGGTTGATCCTATCCGCTTACAACAGCAATTAGAAGCCTATAGCCAACGTCAGCCTAAAGTGGGTAAAAGCGATCAGCTTTACCTCGGTCGTAGTTTAGACGTGATGCTTGACCGTGCGGAGGAAATTAGAACTAAGATGAAGGATGCTTTCATCTCAGTAGAACACATCCTCTTAGCTTTTACTGAGGATGAACGCATTGGACGACGCATACTCAAAGGCTTTAACGTTGACGCTACTAAGCTAGAGGCTAGTATCAAAACTGTTCGTGGTAGCCAAAAAGTGACAGATCAAAGTCCAGAATCTCGCTATGAAGCTCTGCAAAAATTTGGCAGAGACTTGACAGAACAGGCAAAATCTGGTAAACTAGATCCGGTAATAGGGCGGGATGATGAAATTCGCCGGGTAATTCAGGTATTGTCGCGGCGGAGTAAGAATAACCCCGTGTTGATTGGTGAGCCTGGGGTGGGTAAGACTGCGATCGCTGAAGCTTTAGCACAACGTATGGTTAACGGTGACGTTCCCGAATCTCTGAAAAACCGTCAACTAATTTCTTTAGATATCGGTAGTTTGATTGCTGGGGCTAAATACCGAGGTGAATTTGAAGACCGACTGAAATCGGTTCTCAGGGAAGTAACCGAATCTAACGGGCAGATTGTCTTGTTTATTGACGAACTCCATACCGTTGTTGGTACTGGTTCCAATCAGCAGGGCGCAATGGATGCGGGAAATTTGCTCAAACCAATGCTAGCGCGGGGAGAACTGCGTTGTATTGGGGCGACTACCTTGGATGAGTTCCGCAAACACATTGAAAAAGACGCCGCCTTAGAACGCCGCTTTCAACAAGTATTTGTCGATCAGCCAAGCGTCGAAAATACGATTTCGATTCTGCGGGGTTTGAAAGAACGTTATGAAGTCCATCATAACGTCAAAATTTCTGATTCCGCCTTGGTAGCAGCAGCCACCCTATCAGCGCGTTACATTGCTGACAGGTTCTTACCCGATAAAGCCATTGACTTAGTGGATGAGGCTGCAGCACAGTTAAAAATGGAGATTACCTCCAAACCTGCAGAATTAGAAACTATTGACCGTCGCCTGATGCAGCTAGAGATGGAAAAGCTGTCATTGGCGGGAGAAGAAAAAGGTACGGCGCAAACTCAAGAGCGTTTGCAGCGAATTGAGCAAGAAATTGCCAATTTGACCGAAAAACAGCATGTATTTAATGAGCAATGGCAAGGTGAAAAGCAGATATTAGAAGCTATCAGCGCGTTGAAGAAAGAAGAAGATGCGCTGCGGGTGCAGATTGAGCAAGCAGAACGCGCTTATGACCTGAACAAAGCAGCCCAACTCAAGTATGGCAAATTGGAGGGAGTACAGCGCGATCGCGAAGCTAAAGAAGCGAATCTTTTAGAAATTCAAAGCACAGGGGCTACCTTGCTGCGGGAACAAGTGACAGAAGCCGACATTGCGGAAATTGTCGCCAAATGGACAGGAATTCCCGTCAATCGCCTGTTGGAATCAGAACGGCAAAAATTACTCCAACTCGAAAGCCATTTGCATCAACGAGTCATTGGACAACAGGAAGCCGTAGCCGCAGTAGCAGCAGCCATTCGTCGCGCCCGTGCGGGGATGAAAGACCCCAGTCGCCCCATTGGTTCATTTTTGTTCATGGGACCCACAGGAGTAGGTAAAACCGAACTCGCTCGTGCATTAGCGCAGTTTCTCTTTGATTCTGATGACGCTTTAGTTCGCCTCGACATGTCTGAGTACATGGAAAAACACTCCGTGTCTCGCCTCGTGGGTGCGCCTCCCGGATATGTCGGCTATGAAGAAGGGGGTCAACTTTCTGAAGCCATTCGCCGCCGTCCCTACTCGGTGGTACTGTTGGATGAAGTGGAAAAAGCCCACCCAGATGTGTTTAATATTTTATTGCAGGTGTTAGATGATGGTAGGATTACTGATTCTCAGGGCAGAACTGTAGATTTTCGCAACACCGTTATTGTCATGACCAGCAACATCGGCAGCGACCACATCTTAGATTTATCTGGTGATGACGCTAAGTATGAAATGATGCAGAAGCGCGTTACCGAAGCTTTGCGATCGCACTTTCGCCCCGAATTCCTCAACCGGGTGGATGACATTATTATCTTCCACACCCTCAATCGCTCAGAAATGCGCGATATCATCCGTATTCAACTCAAACGAGTCGAAAAACTCCTGAAAGAGCAGAAAATATCCTTTGATATATCCGCAGTCGCCTGTGATTACCTTGTCGAAACCGGCTATGACCCAGTTTACGGCGCCCGTCCCCTAAAACGAGCAATTCAGCGCGAAATCGAAAACCCCATCGCTACCAAGTTATTGGAAAGTAGCTTTATCTCTGGAGACACAATTTTTATTGACAAGGGTGAAAATGGTCTGTCTTTTAGTAAAAAACCGTCTGTGAAGGTGGCGGTATCTCAAACTACTGTCAAGTTGCTAGAGTCATCACCTGATTTGTAATATAGCGGTTCTCGCTGCGTTGCATTACAGTTCAAAACCCCACCTTGTCTCAGAGCCTGCTCTGAGGGATTGGGGGTGGGGTTAAAGGGTACTACATGTAAAACAAAACGACTACAATACCCATCTAGAGAGGATACCTGACGATTATTTGGTAATTTAAAATACAGCGAATAAAATAGCAAGAGCGTATTCACTAACTGTGTAAATTATGAAAATAATCCAAGCTCTTGCCCGCTATTTTCCTGATAAATGCGGAGGAATTCAAGTTAATCTAAACGATTTAATCCCAATACTGCAAGCAAATAACATTGAAATTAAGATAGCAGCAGCTAGTAATGGTTCCTTCCAGCAGACTACCTACGAATACAACAACGTAGAAGTTTATCGATATCCTGTATTTCCTGTACCCAAAATACAACCCAATCACGGGCAATTTCCTCATGGCAAATTTGAATATTTTGCTAATTGGTTAGCCAGCCAAAAAGCCGACATATACCATCAGCACCATTGGGAAGTATCTTGTGGTTTACCTCATCTACGTTTAGCTAAAGAATTAGGTATGGGAACTGTGGTAACAATCCACTATCCTTTACCAATTTGCCAACGAACTACTTTAATGTTCAATGGCAAAGAAGTTTGTGATGGCAAAATTGATGTAGTACGTTGTTCGCTGTGTGCTGATACTTTAAGTAAAAAGCTACCTACTACGCTCCTTAAAACATTGAGCCATCTGCCAATGTCTATGGTTAGTCGCTTACAACTACCTGCTAGCGCCTATCTTCCCGCTTCACCAAATGAGGACAATTTAGGAAAATTTGTTCGTCCTTTTGTCGTCCCTGGTTATGTCAGTGCCCGTCAACAAAGTTTACTAGAAATGTCCAAATTTGCTGATCGGATTGTAGCGGTGTGTGAGTGGCTTTATCAGGCGCTACTTGTTAACGGTATTCCTGAAGAAAAACTTGTTCTTTCCCGATGCGGAATTGCTCATACTACACAAAATTCATCACCACGAATTAGGCACAAAAGTGAACCTTTAAAAGTAGTTTTTTTAGGACGGTGGGATATATACAAAGGTATAGATATTTTGGTACAAGCAATTAAGGATTTACCTTTAGATATTCCCATTGAATTGATTATTCATGGCATAGCTCAAGATGAACGATATCGCCAAAAAATCTTAAACCTTATCGGTAACGATCCTCGGATTCGTGTTGAAAAACAACTCACTAGAGACGAACTTCCTCAGACTATGGCTAATTACGATATACTAGCAGTGCCTTCTCAATGGCTAGAAACAGGCCCTTTGGTATTACTTGAAGCTCAGTCCTTATCATTGCCTGTTATTGGTTCCAATTTAGGAGGTATTGCTGAACTGGTAGAACACGGTATTAATGGTTGGTTAGTCAAGGCAAACGACACCAAAGCTTGGACTGAAGCTCTTTGGCGATTGGCAAGTGACTCGAATATACTGGAACAATTACGCCAAGGTATTAAACCGGTTCGCAGCGTGAGTATACAAGCAGCAGATTTAGTAAATATATATGACAGTCTATATCGTTAATAGCATCAATATTTGTGTATGGTAGTAGCGCCTAGGGTGCGTAACAGAAGCAGACAATTGATTTGCTGTGAATATTTTCCGTCTGACGCACCCTACTTATTGGAGATTTTTTTAACTGTCAGCCCCTTAATCTGCCAATAGAGGAATTGTTACATATTGCCAGATGTACTATTCTAAACTAACAAGGGGTAGGGAAATCCGAATCATTGTATGGGGGCAAACAATCCTCAAAAAAAGAGCGATCGCCTCACTTATACCTTTACAATCCTAATTGGTATTATACCCTCTTGTATTCTCAGGGTTTACCCTTGAAAGCAGAGGTCTGGGGTGTTTTTGCCACAGTCATCATTTTAAATAGATACTTGCATCAAGATTACTAACCATGCTAGAACAAGGTACTATCAGTATTCATACTGAGAATATTTTCCCGATTATCAAGAAGTCACTCTACTCTGATCACCAAATTTTCTTGCGGGAACTGGTATCCAACGCTGTAGACGCCATCCAAAAGCTAAAAATGGTATCCCGCGCAGGGGAGTATACTGGCGATATTGGCGAACCAGAAATTCAAATCGCGATCGATAAAAACAACAAGACTCTCTCCATCTCCGATAATGGTATCGGGTTGACTGCCGAGGAAGTAAAGAAATATATCAATCAGGTTGCTTTCTCTAGTGCGGAAGAATTTATTCAGAAGTATCAGGGAAAATCAGATCAACCAATTATCGGGCACTTCGGTCTTGGTTTCTACTCCTCCTTTATGGTGGCGCAAAAAGTCGAAATCGATACCCTATCCTACCGAGAAGGGGCGCAAGCCGTTCACTGGAGTTGTGATGGTTCCCCAGAGTTCACCATAGATGAATCAACCCGCACAACTCGCGGTACCACCATTACCCTCACCCTACAAGCCGAAGAAGAAGAATATTTAGAAGCAGCACGAATTAAGAATCTTGTCAAGACATATTGCGACTTCATGCCAGTTCCCATCAAACTGGAAGGTGAAGTATTAAATCAGCAAAAGGCACCTTGGCGGGAGTCTCCTAGCAACCTCAGCAAAGAAGAGTATTTAGAATTTTACCGCTACCTGTATCCTTTTCAGGAAGAGCCTTTACTGTGGGTACATCTAAATACAGATTATCCCTTTATCATCAACGGAATTCTCTATTTTCCCAAAATGAAGCCCGATGTCGATGTAACCAAAGGGCAAATCAAGCTATTTTGTAATCAAGTTTTCGTTAGCGACAACTGCGAAGAAATTATCCCCCAATTTCTGACACCGATGCGTGGTGTCATAGATAGCGCCGATATTCCTCTCAACGTTTCGCGCAGTGCTTTACAAGGCGATCGCACCGTGCGGAAAATTGGCGATTATATAGCCAAGAAAGTAGGCGATCGCCTCAAGGAACTTTACCGCGACAGTCGCGAACAATATATTAACGCTTGGAAGGATCTCGGCACTTTCGTCAAATTTGGCGTTCTCAATGACGAGAAATTTAAAAAACAAGTTGAAGATATCATCATCTTCCGCACCACCGCCAAAGTCGCAGAACAAGCCCCAGCCGCAACACCAGCCGTTGAGGTACAGTCTCCAGAAGGGGACGCTTGGCAAGATGTTACACCTAACCCAAGCAACACTGAAAATACAACATTTAGCACTCCCTATACAACTCTTAAAGAATACTTAGAACGCAACAAAGAACGCCATGAAAACCGGGTTTTCTACGCCACCGATGAAGCTACCCAATCTACATACATAGAATTGCATAAAAATCAAGGCTTAGAAGTTCTATTTTTGGACTCCTTCATTGACACCCACTTCATTAACTTCCTCGAACGGGAATATAATGATGTCAAATTTACGCGGGTAGACTCCGAACTGGATAATACCCTGCTAGATCAAGATAAATCCGGGGAAATAGTTGATCCCAAAACCAACAAAACCCGAACTGAGGTAATCAAAGAGTTATTTGAGAAAGCCCTCAACAAACCCAGACTGAATATTCGCACCGAAGCCTTAAAATCCGAAAATCCACTAGGAACACCACCAGCTATTGTTCTATTACCAGAGATTCTCCGCCGTCTACGCGAAATGAACGCTATGATGCAGCAGCAAACCACAGAATTTCCTGAAGATCATATTTTGCTGGTAAATACAGCTCATCCTTTGATTCAAAATCTGGCGAATCTCAATCAAGGTAATATCATTCAAGCTGACGGTCAGTCACCGACAAATCCCTTGGTAAACTTAATTTGTCAACACGTCTATGATTTAGCACTCATGTCACAGAAAGGGTTTGACGCCGACGGAATGAAATCCTTTGTTGAACGTTCAAATGATGTACTTACCAAGCTGACGGAACAAGTTAGCAAGTAGTGCTGAGTAATGAAGAAAGAACCCCACCCCGCCTTTGACTTACGTCAAAGTCTCCCCTCCCCGCTTGCGGGGAGGGGTTGGGGGTGGGGTGTTAGGAGACTTTTGCAAGACATATTCTTTGGGAGCATCCCAAATGTGTAAATTTATGTTTTTGTAGTGCGGGCTTCTAGCCCGCTTCCTGAACATTAGGGAGCAAGATGCTCCCACTACAAATTTTATGAAGGCAAAATTGGGATGCTTCCTATTCTTTCCCCCCCCCACCACCCCATCTCCCCATCTCCCCATCTCCCCATCTCCCCACTTCACACCAAAGCCCCTAAAATAGAAAGGCTGTATGGAAATCATCATCTGGAGATACGTGCTATGTCTCGTCGCTGTGAACTAACTGGTAAAAAGGCAAATAACGCCTTTTCAATTTCTCACTCCCACCGTCGCACCAAGCGCCTTCAGCAAGCAAACCTGCAAACCAAGCGCGTTTGGTGGGCTGGTGGAAATCGTTGGGTAAAACTGAAGCTGTCTACCAAAGCAATCAAAACCCTAGATATTAGAGGGTTAGAAGCAATGGCTAAAGAAGCTGGAATTAACCTAAATCATTACTAAGCTGTAAATTAACGCCGGGATTCCCAAGCCTAATTTCTCAACCTTTACCAAGGCTGAAGAATACAACAATTTTCGGTTGAATGAATTACACAGGTAGGGGCACAGCAATGCTGTGCCCTGACGATGATCTCTACTCCCGCGCCTCCCCAAAATGGGGAGGTTTTCAATTTTAATAAGTAGTTCAACCTAAAAAAAGGTAAAAGTTCGTAGTAGCGCTTTAGCGCTTAGTTTGAAGCTTTATGGCGCTAAAGCGCTACTACCAGCCAAAAAACATTTTCTGTTTAATTAGGTTGACTTACTTATACCGTTTCCCGCCAAGCGTGAGGTATATCAGAGCAAGCTCCTCGCTTGCGGGGAGGGGGTTGGGGGTGGGGTTCTTATACCTCATTTAACTGAAAACCGCTATATATATATTAATTTCCCCCTGACTGATATATTTCCTTTAACCGATGGGTAATATAAGCTTACTTTGATTAATCACATCTTCATAAAGTTGGCTGCAGATAAAATATGTTTCTCCAAATTTAATGTGAAGTTACGGGCTAATTTTCAGTTATTTACTGTGAATTAAATAATTTGAATAAAATCAGTATTTTCCGATTTCATAAGCAACATTGAACCATGATATAAATTCAATCAACCTCAAGAAACCCTATGTTTGGCATTGCACCCTTATTTTAAATTTGTAAAAAAAGGGTGAAGATTTACGTTAATAAGAATTCACGTTCTGCCAGTTAAATAATTTAACAGGCATGTTTTTCAATAGCTAAAATTTTTAAACCAGAAATCAAACACTTGACAGGAAAGCAATTATGTCTCAAAAACGCCAGACAGTCAAGGCAAAAAAACCAATCCTTCGCAAATTAACTAAGCAGTTTTTCTCTGTAATTAAAAAACAAATTATTTGGATAATCAGAAGGTTTTCTCCTGGTAGGAGAAGACGTGGTTCAGCGAACGCTGGCTTTGTGTTACCTACCGTGGCGATGGTAGCTCTAGTAGTAGTACTGTTGACAACTGCCATTTTATTTAGGTCTTTTGAACGCGCTAAAAATGCTAGTAATGTGAGGGTAAATGAGGCTGCACTTAACGCAGCAACTCCGGCAGTTGATCGGGCTAGAGCTAAAATAAATAAGCTATTTCAAGACGCAAGACTACCACGAGCTACGCCCACTGATAAGGCATTAGATGATACTATTACAAACAACATCAACGAATATACTTTCGGCGATGAAACTCAAATAAAGTTATCAATATCTGGACTGCCAGCCGATGCCAATAGCTCTCTCCAAACGGCGTGGGTATACCCAGTTGATACCAATAACAACGGCCTATTTGATAGCTACACCCTTTATGGAATTTACTTTAAAAATCCTCCTTTAAGCAATGGAGCATATAAATATGCTAGAAATGCTCTAGAGGCAAGAACTCCACCCATGACTGCGGGAAGTGTCAATGGAGATTGTGGAGATACTCTAGGCACTAGCGCCACTTTGGTAGGTAGTACTGGCTGGTTTAATATTGGCAATAAACTGAAGAAAGCCTTTTTTGTTTACACAGTTACTGTTCCTATTACTACTACACCAACAAATACTAATAATTACGAGAAAAATACAGGTAATAAAGGCTTCTCTGCTCTAGAGTTTGAACAAGATCGTGTGCAACTTCCTCTAGTTAACAATGCCGTTATTTATGAGGATGACATAGGACTTAGCCCCGGTCCAGCGTTCAGATTGAATGGGCGGATTTTTACCAATAGTAACTTCCTCACTGCTTCACCAGGAAGCAGTGCTAGTCTATACCAAGTTAGCAGTTTGACATCCTGTTTTTACACAGCTGACAATGCCAAAATTACCGTTGGTGGAAACTTAGGCGCTGGCGGATTCACAGACGGAACTGATTTGAGTAATGCTACGTATGTACATTTATACCAAGGCAAAACCACTGATCCTAGTTCATCGGCTCCAAATGTCACGGCTAATAAATCAGTTACAAATGCGCCAAGTGCAATAGCCTATAACAGTCTAGCTTATGTGCAACGCCTCAATCGCTTAGTTAGTGCCCAAACAGCTTTAGATTCAACTGGTAGCACTGACCCGCTAGAGGTCAAAAATGGTATTATCCAACAACAACAGAATACACCAGGTTATACCTCAGATGATACGGCGCTATTCCGCCAACAACAGCTATATAACTATTTTAAAAGGCGAACACGTCGTGTACCTTATGCAGAGGTTGCTTTTGGTGGCGATGCTATAGGTTCAATAACTACTTTCTTGCAAGGTAGTGGTGATACGCTACGCCCACCAGATATTTGGATTTATCCCTTCCAATATTCCACTACTCCTACAACTGCAAATTCAACTGCTAATAATGGTCTAACACTGAACACAAATAGTAACAAGATTTACCCTAGTGCGACAGAACCAACTAAACAGCTAAATACTTTGGCTGGTAATGAACAATATTTAGGAGACCGAGTTTTAGTTGGTAACAACTTACCTGAACTCTGGTGGAACGGAACAGCATTTGTTGGGCCAAATACCCAAGATACTCAGGCTATTTCAGGTACTATATGGGATGATGGAACTCCTCCATCTCCAGCTGCTAATGTTCGTACTCGCCGCACTCAAGTACAACAACTGGTTGATTTTGGTGCTACAGATCGAGATGGAGACTGGGAATTGGCAGCAGCTAACATACCGAGTAGTCCACAAGATCCTTCTGGTGGGTTGCGGGTAATAACTGGTACAGGTATTTATTTACCTAGTGGTTACACTACGACAGGTACTACTAGTGATTCTGATTTTTCCTTAGCTATAGCTGGTACTCAGCAGATCTGGTCAGATATGATGCCAGTTGCTTCTGACAAAGCCACTCAAGCAACTATTACTAGCACACCGTATCCATACATCAATTTACCAAACCCGACGTATACACCGTATCTGCGGATGCGAGCATCAGTAGTTTATCACTACAACAAGAGTGGTTATATTCAGTCTGCGCCTCAACCTATTGCTTGTGTTAGCAGCTACTATGACCCCACGAATAGCACTACAGCGACAAATCAAGCCGGTCTACCTAATGCCTCTCCTATAGGATCTGATCCCAGTACAAATGTGACTGCTGCCAACGCTGGAAATTCTAATAATGGCGTAGTCTACCCTGCTCCTGATACTGCGGGTGAAACAACTTATGCCTCAGCCTTGAGATACCAAGCGCAATTAAAATACCCTAATGGACGTTTGTTAAACCCGATACTAAACAGTTTATATACGCAACCAATAACATCAACATCTACAATACAAGCAGCCTCAACCCGCACTCTTTCCGAAAGGTCTGCTGTAGAATCAGCAATTTGTGCGCTCCAAATTTTAGACGGAACTATTGGTAGCCCCACCACTAATACAGCCATTCCTCATGGTGCAATCATGGAAACTGCCTTTCTTGACCCCAGACAAATTAAGGCAATTCATGCAGATGTCACAACCGGTGTTGAAACATTTACCAACGCAGATGGTGTAAATGGAGATGGTACTGGAACTGTAGTAGCACAGGTACCATCAGTAGCCAACTACGACCTACTAAAGGAACAGCGCCAACCTCTAGAAATTCGCGCCACTGTATTAGATATTAATAAGCTGCGACAACAGACTATTAGTGGCGGTACAGCAACAGCAACAGAATATTTATTGCCCAATAGCGGTATTATCTACGCCACGCGTGATGACGCACTTTTAGATTTGAGTACACGTAAACCTACAACCGGCACACCGGCACAAAATAAACAAACCCAAACTACACAAAGTCCTGTTGACTTTATACTTGATCCAACTCGTCGTCCTAACGCCATTATATTGAACAATGGCTCAAAAATCTGGCGTGGTACAAGCACTCCTTCAATAAATTCTTACAGGGATGTGGAAAAAGGGATAATTTTAGCTTCTAATCTACCTGTATATATCAAGGGCGACTTTAATCTTCACACCCAACAAGAGTTCACAACGGCATTAGCAGATGATTGGAGTAACTTTTATACTCGCACCGCAGATACTCGCAACCCTCAATTTGCTTGTCGTCCAGGTGATCCAAGGCTACCAAACTGTACTACTGGGGATGAATGGCGATCCTGCCAGTGTGTTAGCAGATGCTATAACGCTACTTTCTAATAATTTCCAGCTAGGTTTCCGCAATGATGGAGATTATGACCTGAATAACAACTTGGGCGATCCTACTTCCATTACCAAATTTCAAAATAATGGCTTTTATGCCAATGCCTATGTCACCAATGCCAGTTGGTATGACACCAGCGGTATAGCTCAAGACCTTCAACCTAGTATTACGATTCAATCACAAACTTTTCAAGGTAGTTCCTACCTTAATAACTTTGTCACACCAATTCAGCGTCGGAAAAATGCCCCAGAGTATTTGATGGAGGTTTGTCCAAAATTACCTGTTTCTGAATGTGATCCAGCCAAAGACTGGTATGTTAACTATGACCCAATAACCCCAGCTAATAATAGACGCTCATGGTTCCTTGGTGGGACGACTGATACTGTCCCAAAAATTGCGCTTGATGGAACTCTAAATATGTCAAGCTCAAATACAAATGCAGGTACAACGGTTACTAACTTTTATAATACTACCTTGAGTAATACCTTTCCTGATCTCAAAAAGTATCCCCGTCGGGTTGCTTTTCAGCGCCAAGATACAACCGGTGCATTGGTTTTGGATAATAATAGTCAACCTGCTATTTTGGGTATCACGTATGGGACAGTGCAAAGTTTCCCATTGAGTGCGTTTAGTTCTAATACTGGAACTAAACCTGACTCCCAAAACAATGCCTTATGGTTCAGGACAACTACAGCAAATAATAATAACACTCCTCCCAGGCTTAATGAAACGCTAGCCTCTGGTACAACCAACAATCCGCGTTTAATTCCAGTTTTACAAGTTCAAAACCCGACGGATAACACTGACGAAAATAACACTACCATAATAAACACTGGTTCTACGGCCAACTGGCTACAGATAGCTACGGAAACCACATTTAATTTAGCCGCAGCAGCAGGAGATACCCCTGCACGTCCCACTGAAGATAATGGTGGTTTGCATAACTTTGTGCGGTTTATCGAGAACTGGAACCCAGCTAGCGGCGTAGCGAATGCTGTAAAGGCAAGAATTAGTGGCTCCTTTATCCAGTTGAAGCGCAGCGCCTATGCTACTGGACCATTTAGGGCATCATTGTCAGGCTCCTTTTATCCAATCACTGGTAATAACGGTACAGCTCCCTTTTATATAGCTCCAACACGGCAATGGGGTTACGATGTAGGGTTGCTGTCTCAGTCACCTGACTTGTTCGCTCAAAAATTGGCGAGAACGCCAACTGATGTGCCAGATGAGTACTTCCGAGAAGTTAGTCGAGATGACCCTTGGGTAGCAACTTTGTTGTGTGCGAAAAAACCCGATTCTAGCGGGAGTTTTACAGTTAATGCAGTTGATGCAGATCAACGTCCTGCTGGTTGCTCTTAAGAAAATATTAATAATTGGTGATCAGCCATGATTAAGCACAAACAACAGCAAAAAATTCCCTCTTGTAGTGAGTCTGGTTTTACAATCATTGAATCCCTGGTAGCAATAATCGTAGTAGCTATTTTGTTAGCAGCGATCGCGCCTGTGATTGTCATATCAACAGCAACCCGTGTTCAGTCTCGACGGGTAGAACTAGCAACCAGCGCTGCAAAAACATATATTGATGGCATTAGGACTGGAGCAATTACGACCCTACCTACTTTAAGTAATTTAACTACAGTTGCGACTGCCACAGCATCAGCACCTAGAAGTCTTTCAGGTCAATCAGCTATAGCAGCTACAGCAACTACACCAGCTATAGCTGCTATACCAGCCGCACCAAATGACTATTTAATTGTGAACAGTGACGGAACAACAAAAATGCCCGTACCCTCATCAGCAACTGGTTTATATTGCTTTACCATAACTGGGACGATCACAACAACAGATTGTACAAATAAGTCGCGTGAGTATTACATTCAAGCTGCTCGCATAGCAGACACTGCTACTAGTAATAGTTACCGTCTAGCAATTCGAGTATATCGGGCAGATATTGACTTTACCAAAACCATAACTACTAATACCGGGAACTCAATTGATAATAAGAAAACACAAAACACCTTCACAGGTGGATTAGGAAATCCCCAAGCGCCACTAGTAGAAATGACCACTGACATTTCTAGTGCTAATCTGAATAGTCCCACTTCATTTCAGACTTTATGTCAGCGTCTTGGTGTGGCAACTAATAAAGACTGTCAATAAAAAAAGTTAGGCAAATTCAGAGCATATCTTGAGTCAAGGGAAGACCGCCGTATGATGAAGGCACTAAAATTTTTACTCAGCAGTCAAATGAGACGCACTAAAGTTGTTCAGCTAGTTGATGGTTTTACCCTAATTGAATTGTTGGTAGCCATAATTCTTGCAGTGCTTATCATCACACCTTTGATGGGATTCATGATTAACATTATGGATACAGATCGTCGGGAGCAAGCTAAGGCGAATTCTGAACAAGAAATTCAAGCAGCACTTGATTACATCGCTCGTGATTTACAGCAAGCAATTTATATCTATGATGCTACGGGAATCGATGCTATTAAGTCTCAATTACCAAGCGCAACTGCCACAGATAGGGTTCCGGTGCTGGTTTTTTGGAAGCGAGAATTAATTAGCCAGGCAACTACGGCCGCAGACGGCAATAAAAATGATAGTTATGTGTACTCATTAGTTGCTTACTATTTAATTCAAGATCCATCCTCTACTACAAACTCCATTTGGTCTAATGCTGCTCGTATCGCCAGATGGCAAATTAAAGATGGTTTACCTGGTGGTAGCAGTGATGTAACTTGTACTGGATTTACGGGAACATATATCAGTGGTTATTGTCCTAGTCCAGGCTTTGCCCTATTTAAGCTCGATGGAATAGGAACCATAACACAAAAGATGAATGCTTGGACAAACTCTACAGCGACAACAGGTGCTTTTCCCGCTTCTGTTGTGCTTGTTGACTTTATTGATCAAACCAAAACTAATGATACATCAAATCCAGCACCGGCGCCAGCATGTACTACTAGCATACCAAGCAGTTTAAATACTCTTGATACAGCTAATATGACTGGCTTTTATGCTTGTATAAATACAAATACCAACGCAGTACAGGTATTTTTAAGAGGTAATGCCACTGCTCGGATTGAAACAGACATAAATAAAATAAAATATTCTGCAGCAAAAAGTGCTTATTTCCCCAGTGCAAGTATACAAGTACAAGGTCGAGCATACTTGTATACTCAGTAATTGCTAAAAAGCACAAGATTAATCAATGGTAGGTAATTATGGGACAGTTAAATATGCAATTTTTACATCTAAACAGTAGCGATCAAAAAAGTTACCAGCGATTTGTAGCTACTCGATACACCCAAAATGATGCAGGCTTTAGCCTCATAGAAATTGTTGCAGTAGTTTTGATGATTGGAATTCTCGCTGCAATCGCTCTTCCTAGCTTCACAGCTTTTGTCAATCGACAAAAGTTAGATAAAGCTAATGACTTCGTTTTAGCCGCACTTACACAAGCACAGACAACAGCTAAAAAGAAAAAACTTAGTTACAGTGTCAGCTTTGCGACTAATAGTAACAATGTACTAGAAGTTGCTGTTTATCCGACTGCTTATAGTAGTAGTACCATACCTGGTGATCCTAATACGTCGCCCCCTCAGAGTTACTGGCAAAGTTTAGGTGGAGATTTGCAGATTAGCCCAGGCTCAGTCATACTAGGTACTAATATTACTAATCCGAATACAGCTGGTACTTCTACATCTTATGCTAATACCTACGACCCTATCAATCAGTCACAAACAATTACCTATGACTATATGGGAACTATCACAAATGCAAACTTTGGAACAATAGCCACAAGTGCAACAGAACCACCTGGTTTAGAGATTGTAGTAGCTTTACCTGCGGGAAATTCTACAACACCAAGCAGCGTCAAGCGATGTGTAATTGTAAAAAGTCTTTTAGGCGCACAAATCACAGCTAAAGACGCACAGTGTAATTAACGTAAACTTTAAATAATCAAATTTAAAAATCCCTAATAATACGGTATCCTAAACTGTCCTGATATAGCACAATGAAAACATCAGCTGCAGTTTTTATCTTGAGTTATTACAATTTACAACGGGAGCATCCGAATTTTGCCAAAATACAATTTGTAGTGGGAGCATCTTGCTCCCTAATGTGCAGGAAGCGGGCTAGAGAGCCATCACTACAAAAAAATAAATTTACACATTTGGGATGCTCCCTTTACAACAATAGACTTATTGCATAAATCAAAACAAATAACTCCTCCCCTCAGGCGCGGGGTGGGCTGTTAGGGGACTTTGGCAACAGGTTTAATAAAAAACACATTTAGATAAATGAAAAATCACTTTGATTTTACCGTAGCCATACCAACTTACAACGGTGCAAATCGTTTACCTGAACTACTAGAACGACTACGAAATCAACTCCACACTGAAAATATTGCTTGGGAAATTATTGTTGTCGATAATAATAGCACTGATGACACAGCTAAAGTTGTTCAAACTTACCAAAACAATTGGCAATGTCCTTATCCATTAAAATATTGCTTTGAAGCAAAACAAGGTGCAGCCTATGCTCGAAAATTGGCAATTGAAGAAGCTAAAAGCGAATTAATAGGGTTTCTTGATGATGATAACTACCCAGTATTAAACTGGGTATCCGCAGCTTATAACTTTGCCCAAAAATATCCTAATGCAGGCGCTTACGGTAGTCAGATTCACCCTGATTTAGAAGTAGAAGCACCAGAAAGTTTTGATCGCATTGCGCCATTTTTTGCAATTACAGAGCGAGGAAATTTACCCCTGCTCTATGAAAAGCATAAAAAATTACTCCCACCTGCTGCAGGACTTGTAGTTCGGCGACAAGCTTGGCTTGCAAGTGTTCCCATGCAACCGATATTGACTGGTAGAATTACTGGCAATATGTTGACGGGTGAAGACGTAGAAATGTTGAGTTATATCCAAAAAGCGAATTGGGAAATTTGGTATAATCCAGAAATGGAAATTTATCATAAAATCCCTAATTTCCGGTTAAAAAAAGAATATTTAATTCCTTTTTTTCAAGGTATTGGATTTAGCAGATATGTCATCAGAATGTTGAACATTAATCATTGGTATAGACCAATATTTTTGTTAGGTTACATGTTAAATGATTTGCGTAAAATCGGCTTGCATTTTCTAAAATATGGATTATTTCTAAAAAAAGATTTGGTTGCATCTTGTGAATTAGAACTTTTTATTAGTAGTTTATTTAGCCCTTTTTACCTTTGGAAGAACGGATATTTAACAAGAAATAATAAATAAATTATTATGAATAATTTAGTAGATAATATTATAGATATAAGCGTAGCAATTCCTGTATACAATGGCGCCGAGCGTTTACCTAAGATCCTCGATAAGCTTTTTAGTCAAACTGGAGTAGAAAATCTGAATTGGGAAATTATTATTGTAGACAATAATAGTTCCGATAACACAAAGCTTGTTATTGAAAATTATCAAAAAATATCTAATTATCCGTATTCATTGAGGTACTTTTTAGAGACTCAACAGGGTGCTGCATTTGCAAGACTGCGGGCAGTGCGGGAAGCAAAAGGTGAACTTGTGGCATTTTTAGATGATGATAACTTACCTGAATCTGATTGGTTAATAACAGCTTATGATTTTGGATTTGAATATCCTAACGCTGGTGCTTGGAGTGGTCAAATTCATGGTGATTATGAGGTAAAACCACCTAAGAACTTTGAAAAAATTCAAGCTTTTCTAGCAATTAGAGAACATGGAAATCAACCGCTTTTATTTGAGCCAGATAATTTAATACTTCCTCCTGCTGCGGCGCTTGTAGTTCGTAAACAAGTATGGTGTGAAAATGTACCAAAAACACCTATTCTAAGTGGAAAATTACCTGGTATGTTCGTACAGGGTGATGACTATGAACCATTACTTTATATCCATCATGCTGGTTGGCAAATTTGGTATAACCCTGCTATGCATACTTATCATCAAATACCACATTGGCGGCTAGAAAAAGATTACTTATTAACTCTCGCTCGTGGCTGTGGTTTGTGTATTTGTCAGCTACGGTTTATTAATGCAAAAAACTGGCAAAAACCAATATTATTTTTCAGGACTATTTTGGGTAACTTCCGCCGAATATTAGGGCATCTCATTAAGTATCAAGGAAAGTTAAAAAGTGATCTAATCTCCCGTTTTGAACTTGAATTCTACTTCGGTAGTATGCTCAGTCCTTTTTATTACCTAAAATGTTGCTTTGACAGATTTTTGACAAACATTTTAATTGTAAATAGATAGCAAATCAGAAAATGGTAAAAATATCAGTAATCATACCAGCTTACAATTGCGAAAAAACTATTAAAACCACAATTGAATCTGTCTTAAACCAAAGTTTTACTGATTTTGAGTTAATTGTGATTAACGATGGTTCACCAGATTCAACTTTAAATATTGTCTCAGAAATTCAAGATTCACGAATCAAAGTATTTTCTTTCGAGAATGCTGGTGGAAACGTTAGTCGTAACCGTGGACTACACCATGCATTAGGGAATTTTGTGAGTTTTTTAGATGCAGATGATATCTGGACTCCTGATAAATTGGTAAGTCAGTTACAAGCTCTACAAGACAACCCAGATGCAAAAGTTGCTTATAGCTGGACTGATTATATAGATGAAAATGGCGCATTTTTAGTTACAGGGACACACACTAATGTCAATGGCGATGTTTATGAAAAGTTATTGGTAAATAATTTTTTGGAAAATGGCTCCAACCCCTTGATTGACAAAGAAGCTTTAATTGAGTTAGGTGGATTTGATGAATCACTCATCGCTGCTCAGGATTGGGATATGTGGTTGCGCCTAGCTTATAAGTTCAATTTTGTCTGTGTACCATCTGTACAGATTTTATATCGTATCAGTGCCAATTCGTTATCTTCACATCTTCCAAAACAAGAAACAGCCTGTCTTTTGGTAATGAATCGAGCGTATCAAGCAAGACCATCAGTTGGTCAACAAACTAGGCGTATGAGCCTCGCCAACCTTTACAAGAACCTGACATGTAAAGCTTTACAGAAGCCATTTAATCGGCAAAAAGGTGTAGCTGGTGCTATATACTTGTCTAAGTATTTCTTCAACGATTCTTCTAGGTTCAAGCGGGCACAATTTCTATTAAAATTGCTAATTAAAATAGTTACTATCATTATTTTACCTACAACTTTATCGACAGCATTATTAACAAATATGAAGATAAAAAAACAGATAATAAATGATTATGGATTGTAGTTGTGGTAAGGAGCGATAACACTTCTCTTATTGGGCTACGCTAAGGCTAATAGCGCTAAAGCGCAACTACGAACTAATTCCATAATATTTACATTTTGTTAAATGGCTTTGTTTGTTATTTCCGAATTAGTTAACTGAAACATTCTCAAAAATAAACAAGGATTGACAAGTGCATTTACTATCTTTAGTTAAGGGAAAAAAACGCTGGAAAAATTCCTCTACTAGTGGTTTCACATTGGTAGAAATTTTAGTATTCATTATGGTTATTGGCATATTAGGTGCGATCGCACTACCCAACTGGCTAGCTTTTGTAGATGCTCGGCGCCTGAATACTGCCCAAAACCAAGTTTACCATGCCATACGCGAAGCCCAAAGCCAAGCTAAAAAACACAAATTAACCTGGCAAGTTAGCTTTCGTCAACTAAATGGTATTGTTCAATTGGCGGTTCATTCTGCGACAACAAATCCAGTTAATGCTAAATGGAATAACTTAGATTCTCATATCTATTTAGATGGGGAAACAACCTTACAACAGTCAAATAATGTCAGGCGCATTCAATTTGATTACAAAGGTAACGTTAAGCAACCGCCTCTAGGAAGGATCACATTATCTAGTAAGTATGGTGGAAAAACTAAGCGTTGCGTCTATATTTCAACAATTTTAGGGGCTATGAGAACGGAAAAAGAACGGACTAGAGCTAACAGTAGTGGTGATTTTTGCTATTAGGGACTTCCAACAAATAAATTATCCAATCTTGTGGGGTGGGCGTCTCGCCCGCCTTTGGCTAGGGGTTGGATGTCCACGCCACAATAAGTAGTTGAGTATTTTTTTATTTGTCAGTCCCTTAAAATAATATTTATCTAATTTCAAGATATGGCGTGTCAAAATTACCAGATAGCCCAAAACAGCATCTAATTATTTTCACTCGTTATCCAGAAGCAGGAAAGACAAAAACCAGACTAATACCTGCTTTGGGTACAGTTGGCGCTGCTAATCTTCAACGCCAGATGACCGAATATACAATATTTCAGGTTAAAGAATTACAAAAGACAATTGCCATCATATCTTGTGAAATCCGGTTTGCAGGTGGTAACTTGCAACTAATGCAAGATTGGCTGGGGTTAGGTTTAATTTACCAGTCTCAAGGTGAAGGAGATTTAGGTGAGAGGATGGCGCGATCGCTTTTCGACGCCTTTTTGAGCAGTGCGACACAAGTAATTATCATCGGCAGCGATTGTCCTGGGGTGAATTCCCAAATCTTAGCAACAGCCTTTGACCAACTGCAAGCCTTTGACCTCGTTCTTGGCCCAGCGCTGGATGGTGGCTATTACTTGATTGGTTTGCGTCGCTTCGTCCCGGAATTATTCGCTAACATTGACTGGGGAACGTCTCAAGTATTGCAACAAACACTAGATATCGCCCAAAGGCTCAATTTAGCGCACTTTCAATTACCTCCCTTGGGTGATGTTGATCTTCCCGAGGATCTCCCAATTTGGGAACAAACCCGAATGGGGTGAGCAGATGACAAAGACAAATCCAAAATTTATCTTGTTACTTAAGTATTAATGTATTTTGTAACACCAGGATTTTTCTGAAGACAGTCTAAATTGCAGATGCTAGCGTGGTGTGGTTTCAAACCAAGACACAGGTATTATGTATCAAAAGTATAGTTACCTGGTATTTGTATAGAACAGTGAAGGTCATTGGCGCAATATTCAAGTAACTTTAAATAGGACAATCACTCCATTTAGTACAAGACTGAAAAAATATGGTTAACCGTTTTGCTTCCGTGAATATTGCCCGCACACTCAACGTCGTGGGGGTGATCTTAATTCTTTCCTTTTTACTGGACTTCTTGATTTTGTTGTTACCCTTCCAACCAACGGATCGCGGATGGCAAATCAATTTAGCAACAGCCCTAGTTGATCGGGGAATCGTCCCTCTTGTGGGTTTCGGATTTCTGTTTTCTGCATATTGGATTGATAATTCTGGTGATGGCGATCGCTCAAAAACCCTAGATTTAAGATTTCCCGCCCTCATCCTATCCAGTATTTTAGGGTTGTTATTCTTGTTGATTTTTCCGCTGCACCTCAATAATGTGCGTCAAGCTAGCACCCAAACAGTAACGCAAATCAATCAAGATGCCGAGCAAGCAGAAACTCAACTGAAAAATCAGCTAGCCCAATTTCAAGCCCAGTTGAGTAATGAACAGGGAAAAGCACAGCTAGAACAGGTACGCAACCAAGCCAAAGCTCAGTTTGCTGAACTGCTCAAAAATGATCAAAAATATAAGGAAGCACTGGCCAATCCCCAAGTTCCTGAAGCACAGAAAGAATTACTCAAGAAATTTAAAGCCAATCCCCAAGAACTTGATAAATTTATCGCCCAACAAACAGATCCTCAAGGACTGGCAAATCAAAAACTTAATCAAATTCGCCAGCGCAAGGAAGAGGCTGAAAAACAAGCTAAAGACGGCGCTTGGAAATCTGGACTGCGGATTGGTATTAGTAGTTTGCTGTTGGCAATCGGTTACATTATCATCGGCTGGACAGGATTAAGAGAAATTGGTGCTTTACAAGGTGGTGGACGTAAAGCTACCGCACGCTAATTAAGCATTCATATCAGTTAACACAGATCAGTTATCAGTGATCATTTATCACTGCAAAATCAAGGTTACAAGCCCCTGTGAATTAGTGAACAGTTAACAGTGAATTTGATAACTGATCACTGACAACTGATTTCTGAGCTATACCGATATGTAGCTTGACACAAGAGAAATATTTTTACTAAGAATTTAGAATGTTTTCCATTTACATACTCACATATAACGAAGAATTAGATATTGGCGCTTGTATAGAGTCGGCAATGTTATCCGATGATATTATTGTTGTAGACTCCTGCAGTAGCGATCGCACTGTGGAAATTGCCAATCTTTATCCCGTCCGCGTTGTACAACACCCATTTGAAAGCCACGGACGCCAACGTACTTGGATGCTAGAATCTATCCCCCCAAAGCATGAATGGGTCTACATTTTAGAAGCCGATGAGCGCATGACACCAGAACTGTTTGCAGAATGTGAACAAACAATTTTGCATCCAGACTTTATCGGCTATTATGTCGCGGAACGTGTAATGTTTATGAATACTTGGATTCGCTATAGCACCCAGTATCCCCGTTATCAAATGCGCCTCTTCCGCCACGGTAAAGTCTGGTTTACAGATTATGGTCATACTGAACGGGAAGTATGTCAAGGTGCAACCAGCTTCTTAAAGGAAACATATCCACACTACACTTGCAGCAAAGGTTTGAGCCGTTGGATCGATAAACATAACCGTTATTCTACAGATGAAGCAAGAGAAACTTTATATCAAATAAACCAGGGTGGAATTAACTGGCAAGATTTATTCTTTGGTAAATCGGAAATTGAACGCCGTCGCGCCCTGAAAGATTTGTCTTTGCGTTTACCTGCTAGACCTGTGCTACGCTTTTTATATATGTATTTCTTCTTGGGTGGGTGTCTAGATGGTGCTGCTGGACTAGCTTGGTGTATACTCCAGACATTTTATGAATATCTAATTTTACTCAAAGTCTGGGAAATAAAACACATGTCCACATCGAGTGTGGAGACAAGTACACCAGTTTTTCAACAACCTGGTAGCCCCTAAATCATCAGTAATGTCTATATTTAGGTGGCAATTATAGCGGTTATCGGTTGAGTCCAATACACTCGTAAGGGCACGGCAGTGCCATTGGCGTCAACTTAAGTTCAAACGGTTATCCCACAAATCTTTTACCCCCCTTAATCCCCCCTTTCTAAGGGGGGAAAAAGAAATGCAGTTCCCTCCCCTTAGAAAGGGGAGGGTTAGGGTGGGGTAACGCGAATCTTAATCGTAGGTGAGTGAACTCAATATCATGTTTTGACAAGGGTTTCACGTTAAGTTGACACCAATGGGCTGGATGTCCACCCCACAAGAGTGGATAATTTATTTGTTGGTAATCCCTAGGGAGCAAGATGCTCCCACTACAAATTTTCTGATGACTAACATCAAAATCTCCCCTCAGAGCAAGCGAAGAGGGGTTGCGGGTGGGGTTTTAGGGGACTTTTGCAAGAAGTCTATTGGCAGAAACTGAATCAGTAATCTACCAGTGAAACACCACGGTAAGTGATAGCCGTCGAAAAATATTCAAATTAATCGGGCAAAGTTACAAGCAAATAGATAATATGGTTGTTTGACTCTGCCAAAATCTATTCAATCCTAATTCCATTTTTTCAGCTTAATTAGTCCTCACATATTGAAACTCACTTTTATGCAAGACCGTAAACCTCAACAACTAGCTCGTGAATTAGCGCTGTTAAGCCTGAGCCAGTTACCATTAAACCCCAAAAAGTTGACAGAAGACCAACTACCCAAATTGGTTTTAGCTGCAGTACGCACCCTGCGATCGGAAGTACAAGATACTCTCGACAATGCTGCAGGTGAACTGCAACGCAGTCACGATCGCGTTTTAAGTAGTCAAACTCGCGCTTCAGACATCAATTCTGCCAGAACCATGCTGCAAGAGGCGATTTCCTACACTCAAACCGCAATCAATCAGCTGGGTGCAGCGGTAGAGTTCCCCGAATTAATTCAGCTAGCAACTCAAGACAAGACTATCAGCAAATACGCCATCCAAATTGTCAAAATCGTCAGTGAAGAGCGAATTAGTATCGATGAACAAATTTCTGCTGCCTTGGTAGATTGGCAAGTCACACGCCTCGCCCAAATCGACAGGGATATTTTGCGAATTGCTGTAGGAGAAATGTCATTTTTAGGATTGCCAAATAGCGTCGCTATTAACGAAGCCGTAGAACTAGCTAAACGCTACAGTGGCGATGAAGGACATCGGTTTATTAATGGCGTGTTGCGCCGATTTACAGAGCAAAAAAAGCTGCATAGCGTTGGACAATAGCTAAACTAACAGAATACCAAAAAATAAATTATCCCAAATGGGCTGTTAATAGGGTGCTAGGTACCAGTAATTTCTGGTGATGTCTTGGGTTTCTCTGGTGACGCAGCCGACAATATGGGATATTTTTTTTTATTTGTCAGTTCGTAACAGTTATAAGTGTTAAGTTTTGAGTAAAAAATCGTGAGTGAGGATATCCAGACGGTTTTCACTCCAAAAAAGTGTCAGGAGTTATTTTAAACTCTTAACTGATAACTCGTAACTCATACAACAACTATTATCGCGCTTGTGCAATGGTTTTTAATTGGTTCCGTCGTCAATATAACGATTCCTCTGAGACTCCCTCAGAACAACAACAGGAAGAAACTCCGCCTGCACCAGAACCACAGTCAACGACAACACCAGAAACTGCACCTGAGACAGCAGCTGACTTGTTGGCGTTTGCTAAAGCAGCTTACAAAAATATCCAACAAAAACAACAATCTCCAGTAGAAACAGCTCCTGACTCAGCAGTTACTTCCACAGAACCCGAAACTGTAGAATCGCCAACTACGGAAATTGAAACTGTACAAACACCGGAGTTAGATGCCAATATTGCCGAAACCACCCAAGTCGCGCCAACTGCAGAAATTGGGGAATTAGATCCAGCAATTATCCTCGAAAATACTGAGAAATCATCCGAAAAAGATGAATTAAGCACATCTAATTTTTTGGTGGAAGAAATTGCCGCAGTGCCGGATGTATCTAGCAGAGAATTAACGGTGAATGAGGCAGAATCACCACCCAGCGAATCAACTGCTACCAACGAGCCAACACAGCCGACAGCGCCAGCAACCTTATCCTTTTTAGAACGGGCTGCGGCTGAACGACAAGCAAAGCAGGAAAGGCTAATAGCCAGTGCAATAGAAGTACCAGCACCAGAGGTAGTACAACCAGCAGCGGCTACCAGTACCGCTACACCAGAGACAACAGCAGAAATTCCCGGACTGGATTTGATGAAGGATTTGTCTGGTCAACCGAAGTCCTGGCAGCCCAAGGTAGGCGTGCAGAAGATGTTTCCATTGAAGAAATTACCTGGCTCAAAAAACTCCGCCAAGGTTTAGACAAAACCCGCCGTAATATTCTTAACCAACTTAAAGCAATTGTTGGTCAAGGGCCGCTCAACCAAGCAGCTGTAGCCGAAATCGAGGCATTGCTTTTGCAAGCGGATGTGGGTGTAGAGGCTACAGACTATATTATTAATGCTCTACAAGAAAAAATGCGAGCAGAAGTTACCCCACCAGAACAAGCGATCGCCTATCTCAAACAAATTCTGCGGGATATGCTGGATGCGCCCATCCAAAAATCCTACAAATCTACCTTTTTCCCAGAAAAAGAAACTTTAAATATTTGGTTAATCACTGGGGTGAATGGTGCCGGTAAAACCACTACAATCGGTAAAATATCCCATCTAGCACAAAAATCTGGCTATAAATGCCTGATTGGTGCAGCAGATACCTTCCGCGCTGCCGCTGTCGAACAAGTCAAGGTTTGGGGAACTAGAAGCGGTGTGGAAGTCATTTCCAATCCCGGTAAAAATACTGACCCCGCTGCAGTGGTGTTTGACGCGATCGCCGCCGCCCAAGCCCGCAAAACTGAATTACTCCTAGTAGATACCGCAGGGCGACTGCAAAACAAGAAAAACTTAATGGATGAACTCAGTAAAATCCGGCGGATTATCGCCAAAAAAGCCCCGAATGCCCAGGTAGAATCACTATTGGTTCTCGACTCAACTTTAGGTCAAAATGGATTGCGGCAAGCTGAGGTTTTCTCTCAAGCTGCCCAACTTAGTGGCGTGGTATTAACCAAGCTAGACGGCACCGCTAAAGGCGGCGTGGCCTTAGCCGTTGTGCAGCAGCTAGGTTTGCCAATTCGCTTTATTGGTGCTGGTGAAGGAATTGAGGATTTGCGCCCCTTTTCCAGCTATGAGTTTGTCGAAGCCTTATTGAGTGGCTAGTTTAACAGCTTGGAATTAAGATTTTTCTTTGAAAAGTAATAAATTTAGGACTTACTACTCTGGTATTATCTCTTAATTATGTAAAACCAAAATACTGGAAACCGGGTAAGTCCTAAAATCATGCGTTTGTTACCAAAGGTGGATCAGACTTTGCTAAAATCTCACTCTAATGCTTTATTTTTGTTACCCTAAACTGAGTTATTAAATAGAGCAGGCAAAACTACTAGGTTTTAGCCAAGAGAAGTCTTAGGTCTGGTTTAAGACCTGGGGAACTTCCAAAAACTGTCTTCACCATTATGCTGAAAACAGTAAATTGTTGTAACTTAGCTAAAACAACACCCCTATATCTATTGTCAGCTACTAATTATGAGAGAATCCACAAATATTCTCTGTTAAACTACAACATTCATGTCTCACTAATTTTATGTCCAGATTTTAGGATATGTATGTTATGACTTTGGTGTCAGTATCAGTGATTTTTTTTAGCTCATCTAAAAAGCATCTGTATTGGCATATTTTCGGTTAAGAAAATGAATGCCAGTCCCTGTGCCCCCAATCATTGAAGAGACCTCAGACCCCTAGCCCCCTAAACCCCTCAGTTGCCAGAGTTCATTTGGTAATGTGAATTTTTTTACTAAAAAAGGATTTTAATATGCATCAAGATATATGAATGAATAATTAAATTATGAAAAGATTAAAGGCTTTATAGTACCTGACAAAAATTAGTGATTTTTACCGAGGTATTTTTAGTTAAAAATACATGGAGTTAAATTTCTACATTTAGCAATAAATTCTGTCAGCAAATACAATACTTGTAAAAGTTATGTCTTACGTCTTTATACTCTTGCTAAAGTGACAAATCTTGTCCCAATATGGTTTAGCAATGCCAAACCCAAAGTTTGTATAAGTAATCTAAAAT
>CAVYXS010000179.1:0-9773 GCA_963772205.1 uncultured cyanobacterium | reverse complement strand
TTATGTACATCTATTCGGTTCAGTTACGTATTGCTACACAGCCACAAAAACTGTCACCCGATTAGATACGCTGGGAATGCTCATCGGTTTGGATGTTAATAGCCAATATGAAGATGCCCAAGCTCAATTAGAGCCGGGGGATACAGTAATTTATTATACAGATGGGTTAACGGATGCCGCTGCTGCAGGTGGCGATCGCTTCGACGAAGAAAACTTTGTGACTGCGTTTAATACTGCTTGTAAATATTGCAATGGTCCACAAGAAATTGTGGATTATCTTTTTGACCAAGTTGAGCAATTCATCGGACCTGATAAGCAAAACACCGATGATATGACATTAGTTGTTTTACAAATTCAACCTAATTTATAGAAAGTCGGCGGAAAATTCCCCACCTCCCCATGTCCCCATCGCCCGAAGCGTCCCTGTTGGTGGGAAAATGAAAACGAGACATGACGCTTGCCTTGTGTTGCTTCCAGGCCAAAGGAATCTGTAAAAATGTGGAAACGAATTGTATTGATTTTGTTATTGGTATTGAGTTTCAGCCTTAGTAATTCTGGTGTAGCGGCTGCGGCTGGACTCAACAGCTTTGTAGACACTAATGATGGCTATCAGTTCTCATATCCCAACGGCTGGGTGCAAGTTAAAGTTGCCAACGGGCCTGATGTGGTATTTCACGATTTAATTGAGTTTAGTGAAAATGTCTCGGTAGTGATTAGTCCGGTTCCCGAAGGTAAAACTTTGGCGGAACTGGGGACACCAACAGAAGTAGGATATAGGCTGGGCAAGGCTGCTCTTGCTCCTCCTGGTTCTGGTCGTTCAGCGGAATTAGTCAATGCTGTTGAACGAGAATCTAACGGTAAAATATACTACATCTTGGAATATGCAGTTAAACTCCCCAATAATCAACAGCGACACAACATTGCTAGTGTAGCCGTTAGCCGTGGTAAAGTTTTTACCTTCAACGCCTCCATCCCCGAAAACCGTTGGAACAAAGTTAAATCCATAATTGACGATACGATCAGTTCTTTCTCGGTGTATTAATTGAAAATGGGGCATGGGGCATGGGGCATGGGGCATTGGGCATTGGGCATGGGGGCAGCCCTGCGTTCCTGTCGTCTTGCGTCGGAAAGCATGTGGCGTCATTGGGCATGGGAATAAGATATGCTTAATAGGAAATCCTTCTACCCATCCCCCCCTTTCCCTATCTCCTCCATTATGGGAATACCACCCTTTGTTCTAGCCTCCGCGTCCCCGGCGCGACGCCGCTTGCTGCAAACTGTTGGTATTGAACCGATAGTTTGTCCCAGTGATTTTGATGAGTCGCAAATCCAACTAACTGATCCTAGTGAATTAGTGAAAACTCTTGCTCAGTGTAAGGCAGAAACTGTGATTGGGCAGTTTGAGTCAGCTTTGATTATGGGTTGCGATTCAGTTTTGGCAGTTAATGGAGAGATTTATGGTAAACCAGCCGACTCCTCAGAAGCGATCGCCCGTTGGCAAATCATGCAAGGTAACTTTGGCGACCTTTACACTGGTCATACCTTGATAGATCTCTCCCAAAACCGTACTTTGGTAAAATGTCAAGTGACCAGAGTTTATTTTGGTCAAATGAGCGATCGCGCTATTGCTGCTTATGTAGCCACAGGTGAACCACTCTCATGTGCTGGTGCTTTTGCTCTCGAAGGTTTCGGTAGTCTGTTTGTGGAAAAAATCGCAGGTTGTCACAGCAATGTCATTGGTCTGAGTTTACCCCTGCTGCGCCACATGCTGGGGGAATTGGGATACGATGTTACAGATTTTTGGCAATAGTTGAGCAATTCCCATTCAAATGCGATGCAACATTATATCGCGAGGTGTAAGGGCACAGCAGTGCCGTGCCCCTACGGGTGTATATATAGGGTTTGCATAAAATTACATCACTACTATTTTGTTCTCCTAAATATTATTCTCCCCTATATCCCCTCTCCCCATCCCTCCCATCTGTAGGTTCTGTTACCTTTTCCCGCAACTGATAAATGTAGAATTCATTTAACCAAAGTTTAATGGAGTCAGAAAAAAAGGCGCAGGGAAAAAAGCAAAGTCTTGGGAATATATACCCAAAGATGGTTGGTTGTCTTAATTAGGTATAACCAAACAATCCTATTCGCAGATTGACCAACAAATTAAGAAAAAAATGATGTGAGCAATACTCTATTTAATAGATATTTTTGCAGTGCTAAATCAGAGTATTAATTGTCATTTTTCAATTTGACTAAAAAACTATTATTTGCCTCTACCTTTGTCCTGCGGCATAACTTCAATGAACCAGATGTATCTCACCTCATTTACCAAAGCATCTATTGCATAGCAAAAGACTTGTAAGATCTAAAAGTCTCTCAAGGTACAAAATTATTTCTTGATGATTGGCGGTGTCAAAGACATGCGCCAAAAAAGCATCTACGCAATTCTCATTATCTGATACTCACTGCATGTAACTAAGTCGGTGAAAATCAACAGAAATATTTTGCCAAATCCAAATATAAATATAACGGAAAGCTTTACCAATGACAAATGATGACCTATACGAGTAAAGGCACAAGGTCTGGCGTTATTACTAGATCAACTTAACTCACTTTTTTACTTCCATCAGCACAATTTAGATAGACGGGTAACAACCATGTTAAGGGTGACTGAGAAGCCAAAGTTAAGGGAGCAGCCAATTGAACAACCTAAGATTTGGTGGAGCATTGCTGTAGCCCTACCAATAGTAATCGCTGCGGGTTTATTAGGTACAGCCAAAATTGAGCAGCTCAAAAAGTTAGCTTCTTCTGTCTCTATTAAGCCAGTTACCAACAGCATTAGTGCTGTGGGGCGCTTGGAACCGCGAGGAGAAGTTATTAAACTATCTGCGCCAGCAGCAGGTATGCAAGGGGGATCAAGAGTTCAGCAACTCTTGATCAAAGAGGGAGATAAAGTCAGGAAGGGACAAGTAGTTGCAGTTTTGGACAACCACGAAACCCAAATAGCAACGGTAGAAGAAGCAAAAGCAAAATTGCAAGAATCTCGTGCGAATTTAGCCCAGATAAGAGCTGGTTCACCAAGAGATATTCAAGCTCAAACATCTGTAATTGCTCGCCTAGAAGCTCAGTTACATGGGGAACGGGAGGCTCAACAAGCTAGTATCACTCGTATCGCCTCCCAGTTAAGTGCAGAAAAAGTCGCCCAACAAGCAACGGTGAATCGCCTAGAAGCTCAACTAGAAGGGCAAAAAGATACTTTAAGAGCAACCCTGTCTCGAGTACAAGCCGAGCAACGCAATGCTCATGTCGATGCTCAACGTTATGACATCTTATACAAAGAGGGTGCTATTTCCCAGCAGGAAAGGGATAAAAGAAACCTGAGTGCTGAAACTAGTAATCAGCAGGTTGTTGAAAGCCAAGCTACCTTGAAGCAAACGATCGCTACTCTGCGACAACAAATTGCTGAGGGTAGAGCCAACCAGGTAAAAACTTTAACAACTTTACAACAGCAATTAATCGAAGCCAAGGTTAACCGCGATAAAACTGTAGCGACTTTACAACGACAAATAGAGGAAGAAAAAGCCAAATTAAACAGACTGATGGAAGTCCGCCCTGCTGATGTACAAATGGCACAAGCACAAGTTAGTAATGCGATCGCAATGGTGAGAAAAGCAGAAGCAGATCTAAAGTTGAGCTATGTGAAAGCACCAATTAATGGTGAAATTTTACAGATTCACACCAAGTCAGGAGAAGCCATCAATCAAATGGGTATTGCGGAAATTGGACAAACTGATCAGATGTTTGTCGTTGCTGAAATCCCTGAAGATAGTATTGCTAAAGTGCGTCTAGGTCAATACGCCACTATCACAAGTGATAATGGGGCGTTTACTGGTGACTTAAAGGGAAATGTCACGGAAATTGGCAGAAAAATTGGTAAGAAAGATGTGCTGAATACAGATCCAGCAGCTGATGTTGATGCGAGAGTTGTAGAAGTAAAAGTGGCTCTTTCCCCAGAAGATAGTCAACGAGTTGCCGGCTTAACTAACGCTAAAGTAATGATCGAAATTAATTCTAAATAAGTTAATTTTCTAGTAATTACTATTCCTTAATACTTTTTTCATCTGTCCTGGTGTACGCATTTGCTGACGACTATTTAACATGAAAGGTAAAATACCTCTATCCTGGCTACAACTAACACGAGAAAAAACACGTTTAGCTGTGGCTTTAGCAGGAATCGGCTTTGCTGATGTTTTGATGTTTATGCAACTCGGTTTTCGAGATGCTCTGTATTATAGTAATGTGCGTTTACATACTAGTTTGCAGGGTGATATTGTTTTAATTAACCGTCAATCTAATGCTGTATTGTCAATGAAAAGCTTTTCTCAACGGCGGTTATATAAAGCTTTAGATTTACCGACAGTAAAATCAGTACATCCTATATATTTAGATTATACAAGTTGGAAAAATCCTGAAACAGGCCGCACTCGTAATATCTTGATTTTTGGCATCAACCCAGAAATTAACTTGTTTGATTTATCGGGAGTTGAACAAAATTTGGATAAAGTTAAACTGCCTGATGTGGTTTTATATGACCGTTCTTCTCGTGTAGAATATGGTCCAATTGCTAGCAATTTTGAGCAAGGTAAAACTGTGACGGCAGAAGTAAGAAGAAGGCGAGTTAAAGTTGGAGGATTATTTACTTTAGGTGCATCATTTGGAGCAGATGGAAATTTAATTACTAGTGATCTAAATTTTTTACGCATATTTAATAATCGCCAAAGAGGATTAATTGATATTGGTTTAATTAGGGTAAAACCCGGAGTAAATCCCAATACTGTCGCCCAAGATTTGCGGAATTATTTGCATGAAGAAGAAATTAATGTTTTAACTAAACAAGAATTTATTGATTTTGAGCGTAATTACTGGGCAAGTAGTACAGCTATTGGGTTTATTTTTACTCTAGGTACAATTATGGGTTTTATTGTGGGAACCGTGATTGTTTATCAAATACTTTATACCGAAGTTGCTGACCATTTGGCTGAATATGCAACTCTTAAGGCAATAGGGTATACACAAAATTATTTATTAATTGTGATTTTACAGGAAGCTTTTATATTAGCAGTTGTTGGATATCTTCCTGGATTCACTTTTACAATGTTTTTATATAAGTTAGCTAGGGATGCCACACTTTTGCCAGTTATGATGAGTATTGAACGTGCAATTATGGTAATAGTTTTGACTATTATTATGTGTTTTATTTCTGGTGCTATTGCTGTGCGTAAATTGCGTGCTGCTGATCCAGCAGATATCTTTTAAATTAGTAGCAAAAAATTTGTTAATTAGGGTAATACCAATTGTAATACTAATACTTTTATTAAATATCAATTACAAATTAAAGGTGAAATATGAATTTTTGACACAATCAATAAATTATTAAGAATAGAATTTGCAGACAGAAGTGTTAAATTATACTTACTTACATAGATTATGATGAAACAAGAACCTGTAATTGCCATTAAAAATCTCAATCATTATTATGGCAAAGGCGCACTGAAAAGACAAATTTTATTTGATATTAATCTGGAAATTTATCCAGGTGAAATTGTAATTATGACTGGACCTTCAGGGTCAGGAAAAACAACATTACTCAGCTTGATTGGTGGTTTAAGATCTGCTCAAGAGGGAAGTCTGAAATTTTTAGGTAAAGAACTATTTTCCGCTAATCAAAATCAACTAGTGGAAGTCCGTCGTAAAATTGGTTATATTTTTCAAGCTCATAATTTGCTGGGGTTCTTAACTGCTAGGCAAAATGTGCAAATGGCAGTGGAATTGAATGATAATATTCCCCAAAGTGCAGCAATTGCTAAGTCAGAAGCTATGCTGAAAGCAGTTGGATTAGAGGAACGTACTAATTATTACCCAGACAATCTTTCTGGTGGGCAAAAACAAAGAATTGCGATCGCCCGCGCCTTGGTGAATCGTCCACCGTTAGTGCTAGCAGATGAACCAACAGCCGCATTGGACAAACAATCAGGACGGGATGTTGTGCAAATCATGCAAAGTCTTGCTAAAGAGCAAGGAACTTCTATTTTGTTAGTGACTCATGACAACCGAATTTTGGATATAGCTGATCGCATTATAGAAATGGAAGATGGTATTTTAGCCCGTGATTGCCAAACTGTAGTGATCAGTCAGGATTCTTCAATTGCAAATCATAACTCATAACTATTAAGATATGCAGTCTCAAGTCGTGATCATTATTTAACAAAACCAGAATGTTTGATTCCCGACTTTTGCTGCACTTTTGGGCTATTAGGTTGGCGACTAGTACGAAAAGTCACATTTACGCCTTCATTTGATTGTTCCAGTACCAGCAAAGGTGTAGGCTTCGCTTTTTGATCCCAATGCATAGAAGCAATCCGCCCTTGAATTGTTGGTTGCCAAGTATCTTCGTCTTCCATTGGGCTAAGATAAGTTTCAATACAATCAATAATTTGGCTAATAGTAGCAGAAGTTGCTTGCGTTGGTAATTTCATTAACCGGATTTGAATGCGAAACAGCACTCTTTTAGCCGAATTTGGTGGAGTTCCAGTTTCATACTCCACATCAAAAATTTCATCCACCTGTCTGGCGGCATTACTCGCAATCCCTACTGTACCTTGTTGAGCTTGACTGGGACGCAGAGCTTGAGAAATTTTATCTTTGACCTTGATTTTAACTTGATTAAGAATAGCAAAATGAAACACCTCTTCTGACATCCGCATTCGCAGATAATCTAAGTTAAAGTCCCTTGAGTTAACCAAATCGGGATTTGTTTCCATTTTGCGAATCGTTTCTAGTGCTAGCTTAAATTTCTTCTCTAGTTCTCGCGCCCGGAATTGTTCAAACTTGATTTTTTTCTCTAGCTTATTCATCAGCACTTTGCCATATACAATCAAAGCAATCATTGCTAAAGTCAGTCCTCCAGAGGTGATCACAAAGATTGGTGATATTTGCTGGGTATTAGCTGATACTTCTTGAGACACCTTGTTAGGCTTTTTGGCTGAGGATTGGACACCCAAAATAAAAGTAGACATGATGGTAAACTAAAAAACTTAACTCCTGGTGTTTAGGATGCCCAAATCCTGTCTGTTATTTTGAGAAAACATCGTAACTTTTTATATCTTGACCAAAACTTCATATGTATAAACACTGTAAATTAATAACTCAGTCTCATCCAAATCCATTACCCCTATCTCAGGTTTCATCTACTTGCTGGAGTAATATTCGGCTTGTTGCTACAGATATGGATGGCACTATGACTAGAGACGGAAAGTTTACCAGTGGACTGCTACAAGCTTTAGAAAATTTAGTAGCAGCAGGTATCAAGGTACTGATTGTCACAGGACGTTCATCTGGGTGGGTGAGTGGACTGAGTAGTTTAATGCCAGTTGCGGGTGCTATGGCAGAAAATGGCGGTTTATTTTATATATCTGGAAGTAATATACCAGTAGCTTTAACAAGCATTCCCGACTTAGTTAGCCATCGCCAGGATTTAGCAGTCGTTTTTGAGCAATTACAAACCAAATTTCCCCAAATTCAAGAATCTGCTGACAATCGCTTTCGCCTCACAGATTGGACATTTGATGTCGCCACTTTGAATCTCACTGAACTACAAATTCTCGCCAACCTTTGTCAGGAAATGGGTTGGGGTTTCACGTACAGCAATGTGCAGTGTCACATTAAACCCCAAGGGCAAGATAAAGCTGTAGGATTATTACAAGTATTACGCGAATACTTCCCCCAGTACTCTCTAGAACAAGTTGTGACAGTTGGCGATAGCCCCAATGATGAAAGTTTATTTGATCAGCGTTATTTTCCAGTTTCTGTAGGTGTGGCAAATGTGTTGCAATATGCAAATCAGTTGCAGTATCAGCCTGCTTATGTCACCAACGCTGCAGAAGGAGAAGGATTTTGTGAGTTATCTCGTTGTTTATTGCCATAGAGTCTTTCGATAATTTGTATGTAGTCAGGACTTTAGTCCTGGAAAATAAGTCACCCGCAATTTGTATGTAGTCAGGACTTTACTCCTGAAACATAAGTAACCCGCAATCATTGATCAAATAGGGTTCCGTAGTTTTTGCCACAGTTAGATCAGATCCCTGCACTGGTATATTAGCTTGTGCTATCAGACTGTATTTTGCTATTGCTTCAATATATATATGTAAGTCTATGTAACATATAGAGCTTTACATTGGATATTAAATACCCTAAAATCGATTCTGCTGATAAAGTTAACCTCGTGAAATGTCTCTGGTGCAAGAATAAAACAGTATTTCATCTAAAAAAATATATTTCTATGTACTATATAGTTTTATAACTATGGTTTTCTATTAAAGATATGGGATCGCTATCTTAGATATCAGTAATTAATAAGTTAAAGCAATACCATTTTTATAATTTCTTTGTTATTTTGTATTTAACGGGACAGTTATTCCCCATGTGGCGGGTTTAAATATCAATTAGTTACATCATTTAAGCGCCAATCTCCTGTAAATTAATCTGTTGTGGTTGTCTGACTTAGATTGCCAAGCACAAGAGAAATTGCAGAGATAGATTGCTTAGTAATGCTGCAAACCTGCAAATAGTTCATCAATTAAGAAAAACCTTGCTACATTTATGCTCAAAACAACTAATCGCACTATTGTTCTACCTGCTTTTGTTAACCATGTAGGCCAACAAAATCAAGCAAGTGGTACAAACCAAGTTGCTAAACGTAAATTTGATTTGCTACAACCATTACGTCAATGGCTTGATCAACTCAAGATTCACAATCGTAAATTAGCCAAATTTATTGCCAAATTGATTCCCGCACAATGTCCCTTTGAGCGCGATATCATAGTGTTTGGTCATAAAATAGGACACATTCCACCTATGTGCAAACTAAATCCGCTTTACGATGAATTTGTTGCCTTGCGTTTTCGCGCTCTCTGTTATTTAGTAGATGAATGTGGAGAAGATATTCAGTCTTACTGTTGAAGAAAATTAGACAAATCGCCACATGGAAATTAAAATTGAGCATCAACCAAGTCAAGAACGCCTCAATCAGTTGAGTGTTGACAAATGGGAAATTTGGCAGAAAGAAGTATCAATATTCCCTTGGACTTATGATACTCAAGAAACTTGCTACTTTTTGGCAGGTAATGTAATTGTGACGCCTGATGATGGACAGCCAGTGCAAATGGGTAAAGGAGATTTAGTAACTTTTCCGGCTGGGATGTCTTGCAAATGGGAAATTACAAGCGACGTAAAAAAACATTATTTGTTTGATTAGTCAAGCGTCAAGAGTTATTAACTTTATCTGTTTATTATGGAAAGCAAGCAAACATCTCATAATTCAATTTGGAGTTCGATAGTGGCTTGGTTCGCAACGAGTGTTATAGGCTAAAGTCGCCGAATCTGTAAATTGTTTATATCCGTAAGTTTCAAAACTCGTTGCGACTCCATCACCCAAACAAAATTCATAAAGATACACGGTTTCGTTACCCCCAAATTTAGCAGAAAGTTCTTGCCAAATTGGTGGCTGATATCCAAAAATATAGTTGTAGAATTTTGCTGCTTCAACTTTACCGTAGTTATAACTACCGGGATACTGATCAAAACTTCCGTTAAAATTGAGGACAATATATTTTGCCTGATTGCGAATAAAGGTAATAGAGAAATTACTTTTAGGAAATTGGGGAAATAGCCGCCGGAAGCTTTTTGGCGCATAAGTATAGGTAACTTGCTCACCT
>CAVYXS010000178.1:0-8348 GCA_963772205.1 uncultured cyanobacterium | reverse complement strand
GAAGAATCTTGTCCAGATTCAGAAGTTCAACTACTACGATTAAAACTTGACCCTGGTGCTAAATTTACAGGAATGTCATTAGTTAATGACGCAACTGGGGAAGTCGTATTTGCTGCTGAATTACAGCATCGTGGATTTACAATTCGAGAATCTTTAACTTCAAGAAGGTCGTTAAGAAGAGGAAGAAGAGGTAGAAAAACCAGATATCGTCAACCAAGATTCCTTAATAGAGCAAAAAGAGAAGGATGGTTAGCGCCAAGTTTACAAAGTCGGATTGAGAATATTAAAACCTGGGTTAAAAAGTTACGTAAACTTGCACCGATAGAATCTATTAGTCAAGAATTAGTACGATTTGACATGCAACTAATGAACAATCCAGATATTAAGGGAGAAGAATATCAGCATGGGACATTGCAAGGATATGAAACACGAGAATATCTTTTAGAAAAATGGGGAAGGCAATGTGCTTATTGTGGTGTGAAAGATGTCCCTTTTCAAGTTGAACATATTCATCCGAAAGCAAAAGTGGGAAGTAATTCTGTCACGAATTTAACTCTTAGTTGCGAAAAATGTAATCTAAAAAAGGGGACTAAAGACATCAAAGACTTTCTTAAAAAAGACCCAGTTAAATTATCCAAAATCTTATCTCAAGCCCAAAGACCTTTGGCTGATGCAGCCTCCGTTAATTCAACTCGTTGGGCATTATTTAAGGTTTTGCAAGAAACAGGATTGCCTATAGAGACAGGTTCAGGAGGATTAACCAAATTTAATAGAAATAAACAAGGATTAGAAAAAACTCACTGGATTGATAGTGCATGTGTTGGCAAATCAACTCCAATACTCAATATTAAAGGCATAAAACCATTAATAATTAAAGCTATGGGACATGGTTCTAGACAGTCTTGCAGCACAGATAAATTTGGGTTTCCAAAATGCCATAAATCTCGTGTTAAATATTTCTTTGGATTTACCACAGGGGATATTATCCGAGCTATTGTAACTACCGGAAAAAAGATTGGTGAATATTCCGGTCGAGTAATGTGTAGAGCAAAAGGTAGCTTTGATATCACTACCAAAAATGGGTTAGCTCAAGGTATTAGCCATAGATTTTGCAAAGCAATTCATAAAAAAGATGGCTATGCATACAGCGCTTAAATGCTTAGAAACCGCACTCCTTCGGAGAAGCAAGCTACAACTGTCCCCCTCATTGTTTTGGCTGTCGCCAAAATACACTTACGGGACGTTTGCCTGCGGCACGCTACGCGAACGCAGTTTCTCGACATTCCTCTCACCACTGATTCTGAGTACAGAATTCAGTGGGAGGCTCCAGTCGTTTTTAGCTGAAAACAGCACAAAAAAGTGCATGACACTGCATCGGCTATAACCTCCATAGTGTAAGTCTTTCACCCTGTTGCTACCCAAGTTATTTATTTTATAAAAAAACTAGGGAAAGGCAACAGGATTTTTCGCACATTATACTACATGTATTACATTGAGGGTATTTGGTATTGGGTTTTTGACTGCTAGGTTAAATTATTTACTTTCTCAACTGCTTCCTTTAACTCTTCAAAGGTAACACTACCGTCAGAGTCTGAATCATACCGTGCTAGTAACTCCTGGGGGCTACTGATACCTGTCTCAGCGGAAACAATTGCACTTAAACCAGGGCTAAAAAAAAGCTCATGAATGGAGACTTTGCCGTCTTTATCAATATCTAAGGTATTAAAAAGAGATTGAAGCTCTTGCTCGGTTGCCATAAATTTCTATCTGAAATTAGTTTTTCAACTTAATATCTCATTAATAAATTAAATAAAATTGCATCCAAAGACGTAAAAACGGGTATCGCTGGGGCTTAGATCAGGTATTGCCCCCATAAATAGAATTTAGGCTCAGACTGAGAAGCGCTACACTAAGAACATTCCCCAAAAGTCCTCAAATCCCTATGCCTCGTTGGTTTAATACCGCAGGTCCTTGTAAGGCTGATATTCACTACATGCTACCGCCAACTGTTCGGCTGCCTTCTTTGGGGCGACTAATTGCTCAAGAAAGCTATTTTGTCATCCACGCTCCTCGCCAAACTGGTAAAACTACGGCAATGATGGCTTTAGCAAAACAGCTTACAGAAAGCGGAAGCTACACGGCAGTCATGGTATCTGTGGAAGTAGGGGCACCGTTTAGTGATGATCCAGGAGCAGCCGAATTAGCAATTCTTGGTGCTTGGCGTGATACAATTGCAGTCTACTTACCTCCTGAGTTACAACCACCTGTTTGGTCCCAAGGGGAGGCAGGACAAAGAATTCGAGCTAATTTACAGGCATGGGCGCAAGCAACACCTAGACCTTTAGTTCTGTTTATAGATGAAATTGACTCTTTACAGGATGAAGCGCTGATTTCGATTTTGCGACAGTTACGCGATGGTTATCGCAGTCGTCCAAAAAACTTTCCCTTATCTGTCGGGTTAATCGGTTTACGTGATGTGCGGGATTATAAGGTTGCTTCTGGTGGTAGTGATAGATTAAATACAGCCAGTCCCTTTAATATCAAAGTCCGCTCCCTAACTTTGAGAGATTTTAATGCGATGGAGGTGGCGCAACTATACCAACAACATACCGATGACACAGGACAAGTTTTTACCTCACAAGCAATTGAGACAGCGTTTGATTTGACTCAGGGACAGCCTTGGTTGGTAAATGCTCTTGCTAAAGAAATTGTCGAAGAAATGGTAACAGATACTGCGAGTGCAATTACACCTGAGCATATTCACGAAGCTAAAGAAGTGTTAATTAAAAGGCAAGATACTCATCTTGATTCCCTAGCCGAAAGACTGCGAGAACCCAGGGTAAAGGCAATTATTGAACCGATACTTGCAGGTTTAGAATTGGGTGATGTGCCAAATGATGATATCCAGTTTGTCATCGACCTAGGTTTATGTAAAATGGACCCTTTGGGAGGACTGGCGATTTCAAATCCGATTTATCGGGAGGTGTTACCTAGAGTATTAACCGTGACACCAATGGCTTCTTTACCTCAAATCGCACCTACTTGGTTAACTAAGTCAGGTGAGTTAAATACGGATGACTTATTACAAGCATTTTTAGCGTTCTGGCGGCAGCATGGGGAACCGTTACTTGGTAGCGCATCTTACCATGAGATTGCCCCGCATTTGGTACTAATGGCATTTTTGCATCGTGTGGTGAATGGGGGTGGCACCCTGGAACGGGAATATGCGATTGGACGCGACCGCATGGATTTGCGTCTCAAGTATGGGAATGTAATATTAGGAATCGAGTTAAAAGCTTGGCGGGATAAAAGGGGAGACCCAATGGAATCAGGGATTGAACAGTTAGATTCCTATTTGGCAAGGTTGGGGGTAAATTTTGGTTGGTTGATTATTTTCGATTTACGTACCAAGGCTTTGCCCATTGAGGAGCGATTAACAACATCTGTTACAACTACAACAAATGGGCGTTCTGTAACCATTGTGCGGGCGTAGTATAAAAAACTCCACGCCACTCTTGTAAGGGTATTGGGGCATGGGGCAATTCAATTTTGGATACTTCTCTTCTTAGGCTGCGCCTTAAGCGGAGCTATGCCGCAGGCTTTACGCTAACGCACTCGTGTTCGCCTGGGGATGGAGTTTCCCGCCGACTTCCAATGAATTAAATTTGAACTACGGGGGTTTATTGTTGATAGTTATAATTAGGGAACGCGCGACCTTGGAACAGGTTGAGCAGATGTTGGAAACATTGAGAGTTTACATCAAGGTAGTAGTTGACATCGAACGTGGCATATTAGCAGGAGGAGGTGAGAAACACGCTTGGTGCGAAGCTTTATTGCTTTGGACGGTAGTAGACAGCGCGACCTCTGGGGTGCCAATTGGACACCATTCAACCAATCGATTGATTACGAATCGATTATCAATATTCGTCCAAGTCAAAACAATCGCTCGATGATAATTCAAGACTCTACTATAAAAGAACGTGTAAAACGTTCTTACAGAGGAGTTAATCGGTGGATACCAAATCGACTTTAGATGAAAAAAAAGTTAGCATCCATTGCGAAGATATTTCTCATCGTTTAGGACATATAGCTTCCAATTTAGCGCGCGTTCGTTCGTTTTGTAATAGTGCGTTCAAAAAAGGTGTAGAAGTAGTGATAGATGAAACCGAGTGGTTTATAGAGTGGATAGCAGCAGAAATTGAACCAGAACAAGCGGAAGAACTAGTTAACATTCAAGTTCAACTCGTGCGCTGGCAAATGAATTTAGATAATATTTTATCTTCGGAACTTTGTCGAACAGAGATAGCCCAAATTGCGGAAACTTACTCACAGAGAGTATTAAATATGTCAGGTTTGCTAGATTCAGCAGCGTGATTATTGTTGGGTATCTTCCAGTGGTCAGAAACCAGAACTTAAAAAAGCGAATATGTTCATCATCCCAAACCCACCCTCGTTGAAAATCAGGCAGCTGAATTTCACCAGCTACAATGTTGTTTAGTAAAGTGTCTAGTCTTGTTTTAGTAGAATAAAATGTGGACATAGAAAAGTTTGTCGATATTATTGTGTTTTCAGTTTCGCTAAGCTGATGTGCAGCTAAATTGTATAACACGAAAACGGAAAATTATTGTAGTGCGGGCATCTTGCCCGCGTCCAATATACAAATTAAATACGCAACAGCTTATCTCAAAGAATTGGAATAACAAGAAGGTACAGTCGGGCTGATTTTTTTTGGTATCTGTGCCCTAAGAATCTGGTTTAAACCACTCATAGCAAATCAACTTAATGTCTTTTTGCTGGATAATATCTACTGGTCTTATGTCTTGGTCATCTGCAAGTTCTTCATATTGGTCACTGTCTACAAAATATTCATCTAACTCAGCAACAAGTAAACTGACATTTTTATGTTTTTTAAACGTCTCCCAAATCGCTTTAACATCTCGTTCATAGCTGCGAGAATTAACAGTGGTAATTACCTTTAATACTCGTTCCTTGGCTTCTTCATCAATTGGTTCACTTGGAAATAAATCAGGCTGAGTTAGCGCATGATGAATACTTTGCAGGAGCTTTGACATTTGCGGTTTAATGCCTTTAGCCGTCTGCTGTTGTTGGAAGAATGTCATAATATTACGAACAGCTCCTTCTAGAACAGGGAAAATCCGCCTGTCAAACTCAACTGGTAGTAGTTTCTCTGGTGGGGGAAAGTCTGACTGTTGACATTTGAGCCAATTGAAAATAGTGCGTTTGTCGTCAATTAGTGAAGTTGGATTTAGAGAGATAGCGCCATTAATGCGTGGGTAGAAATGCCAAAAATGCTTGTCTTTGACTCTAAAAGCTAAGAATATTCCTCCGTCAGGAACTTTGTGATGGGCTATAGGTTTATTTGAGGTGCTATGAATCCCAAAAGGAATCTCATCAATTAGTTCTTTACTGGCTTGTTGTAAAAACTCTAGCAAAGGTAATCTCATTTCATCTAGAGACACTAAATCAGATACCTGTTCTAGTTCTGCTAATATGGCTTCTTTTTCTGCATCTGTGTCAGCCATTTTTAATTTGTATAGTTCCTCTAGGGATTTATCAGAGATTGTTTCACCTAGTACGCTACCGTCTAGCCCAACTTCCCGGTCAATGGTGGCGATGCGGTGTTGTAATCTTCTGACTAATCCTAATAAATCCTCTAGTCCCTGTTCTGGAAAGCAGTTATATATAAACAGTTGCTCATAATCTGTGCCCAGTCGGTCAATCCGTCCTGCTCTTTGAATCATGCGGACTGGGTTCCAATGCAAGTCATAGTTAACTAACACCCCAGCATCTTGCAGGTTTTGACCTTCTGATAGTACATCTGTACAAATCAGAATATCAATTGGGTTTTGTAGCAGTGCGGTTAATTCTTCATCACTTTGAGCATTAGCTTTGGGTGCAAACCGCTTAACTTTCTCTTCCCGTTGTTTATCGGGGGTTGCACCAGTCAATAACTCAATCACGGGTATTTTACCGTTGACTTGCATTTGTGTCAACCAAGCTGTATCAGTAATTAATTGGTTGTATAAATAATTAGCTGTGTCTTTGAAGTAGCTGAAAACTAAAAGTCTTTGACCTGGAAGCTGAGTTTTGAGTAAATATTTAAAAGCTGCTAACTTGCAGTCATAATCTGTATTGGCTGCTGCTGAAGATTCAATTATCTCTAACTTAGTAATAATATTGTTTAAAATAGTCAAATCAGATGCAATCTGCTGCTGGAGTTGATTTATGTCATAGTCTTTAGAGTCAATTTCTTCTAGTGCATCAATAATGGTATTAACTGAATTACCTTCTTCTTCATCTTCAGACGCTAATATCAACTTACGGAAGTTTTTACTATCTAGCAGTTTTCCTTGTTCAGTCAGCAGTCTATAAAAATTAGTCTGAAAATTACGCTGGCTAGTAATACTGCTTTTAAATGCAATTAGTGAACTTTCAAACCGCTTAAAATACAGGGCTTTTTGCAGAGCAACTAAGGCATCATTACGTTTAACTTCATCTTCATCTTGCTTTTGCTTACGCTTTTTAAATGCCTTGATGTTATAAGCTGGTAAGGTCAACTGGTCAATTTGGTTAGCAATTCCCGTGTACAGTCCAGCAAAGCTATCTTCAAAGTTGTAGGTGAATTTTTCTAACTGACGTTTAGGGAAGTGAATCACTTTACCACTGATGCGAATTTCCTCACCTGCTTGTTGTCGTCTAATTACGTCCTGGCGGCTACGTCTCACCATTGTTTGTAGCAAGAGTTCGGTGATTTCTACCCCACCTTGAGCTAGGGATTTAAAATAAGTCTTGAGGTTAGAAATACCCCATTCTCGGTAATAGGTTTCACCGCCACGGGTCAGCAGTAGGATTTGGTGGTAAAGGTCAAATATACTGTTGTTGATGGGGGTAGCTGTGAGTAACACCACCCGCTTATTGCGCTTACCACTGCTGACTAGCTTTAATAAGTTACGATAGCGATTGGTGGCACTGTTGCGGAAGTTATGAGATTCATCCACCACTACAATGTCATAACGGGCGTAATCGTGAATGTTAAAGGCTTGACGGCTAATTTCTTCATGGGATAGCACACGCGCCTTAATACCAAATTCTTCTAATTTCTTTTCCCACACTAAATCTCGCAACTGTGCTGGACAAATCACCAAGGCGCGGGGAACTTTACTAGGTCGTCTGTCTTTGATGAGGTAATATTCCAGTAACCGCAAGCCAATGAATGTTTTACCCAAACCCACGGCATCGGCAACCATGCAGCCCCGGTGTCTCTCTATCAGTTTGACTGCTCTTTCAAATCCCTCTTGCTGAAAACTGGCTAGTTCTAAGGTAGTGCGATCTCTCTCACCAATGATGCTGTCATCTTTGAAAAATTCGTATAGTACCTTAAGAAATACTTGATAAGGTGTATATGCCTTACTGCCAAATTTGGAGGCGTTAAGGGCATTAATTAACTTGGCTTTGTAATCAACATCAACACTCTCGTGATTCCAAAATTCTGCAAACCAGTTATGGCGTAAATCTTGAGCAATGGCTCTTTGCTTATTGAGTACGTTTAATTCACGGTTGCTATCAATCCCCGCCGGGGTGAAGTTACTGGAGCCAACTATGGAATAATGGTCAAATATATAAGCTTTGGCGTGTAAAAATTCCCCATTTGTTGCACCGTATAATCTAACCTGGATGTGGTTTTGTTCTAAGTACGCAATCATCCGGTCAATCTGTTGTTTGTACTCTGGCTTAAAATCCTCATCCTCTAACTGCTGCTGAATGTCACGGCGGAAGTAGCGGATTAAGTCAATGCGATCTCTCTCTGCTGGTCGAATGGTGGGATCGCGTCCAATGAGTAACCGCAGGTTGGTTAGGCGGTTCATGGCAGCTTCTAGGCGTACCCATGCTTCGATGCGGAAAAAGCCGGTGGCAATGTCGAGGACTATTTGGTTTTCGTCCTCAATTAGGGTTTTGAGGATGGTTTGGAGTTTATGGCGGGAGTTGTCTATGTAGTCTGGTAGAGGCATTTATTCCTGCTCATTTGTTTGTGAAGATTCACGGTTTGAAATTATAGGTAAATAACATAAATGCAGTGTAAGCCACCATAAATAAACGACTGATGGTGTATAAAAACCATTGATGCTAAGTAAACCATGAGCCATTAAATTTCTTAAATTAGAGCCAAATCCTTTGCGGTTTAATAAACCTATTAAATCAAAAGCAATATCTTCTCCAAAAATTGCTTGTAAATCTGCTTCATGTTTATCAAATAGTACGCTCATTATGTATTCATCTTGTATGCCTTTGTCGAGCCAAGATGTAATATTTCCTCTAGCAATACATTG
>CAVYXS010000177.1:0-11344 GCA_963772205.1 uncultured cyanobacterium | reverse complement strand
CAAAATCACGGTAAAATAAAAATGCCCCAGGGGGGGATTAATAAATGTGATATTTTAAATAAGATAAAGTTTAGTAACAATTATTAAAAACATTGATTAATCATACATTGTTCCCATACAGTCCTGCTAGCGCCTCTGTAGATACCGATGACATAGTAGACAGGAGACAACCATTTCTTCCTCGCCCCCTCTCCTTTGCTACTGTTCAAGCTTGGTTAGTCTTAACAGCAGCGGTATTTCTGGTAACAGTACCAGTGTTTATAGAAGCGCCATTAGTGCAATAGCTACCTAGTCTGTGTTTAGCGATGACAGGATTTTGGCTCTGGCTAAGTTTGAGATTAATGTCAAATCCTGAAACTTATATCTGGGGGGATTTACTCTTAGGATTCAGTTGGAGTTGGTTAGCAGGGTCGATTTACTGGGGTTGGTTACGTTGGGAACCTGTATGGCATTTGCCAGTAGAATCCATAGGATTACCATTTGCCATTTGGTGCCTGATGCGGAATTGGGGTAAAGTTGGCAACTGGTTTTACTTAGGTTCTTTAGTCGGTACAGTGTTGACAGATGTGTATTTTTATCTAGTAAATTTAATGCCCTATTGGCGGCAAATCATGCTTGTAGAATCAGATGGTGCAGCAGAAATTTTACACAATGCTTTAAAACAAGTAGACACCCCTTGGGGCGCAGCTTGGGCAGTAATTCTCGCCCTATTGCTATTAACGGTAGGGATTTTGCCTTTAGGTCGAAAGCAACGTCACTGGTATGCTTTTAGTGGCGCAGTTTTAAGTACAATTTTGGTAGATAGCCTATTTTTACTAGCTGCCATTATTGCTTGATTAGGGACTTCTAAATAAAAAACATCCAAATTTTCTTGTGGGGTGGGCGTCTCGCCCGCCCGTAGCCAATGGCTGGATGTCCACCCCACAAGATGGAATATAAGATGGAATAATTTATTTCTTGGTAATCCCTTAATTCACAGCAAATTAAATTTAGCAAGACTCAGCACCCCTCTGCGTGGAAAAACCCGAAAATTTGAGGCAATTTTGGGCTTTCCCTGACAAGGTAAAGGTTCAAGTACCGAAAAACTTGGCATTTGGTACTTCACTAAGCTGTATATTAGTTCCTAATGACTGCTGTGTGTTGATTTGATCTTGATTGAAAGAGGTAAAAAATCGTGAAAGGATTGGTGCGTTTATTAACAGTATTTAGTTTGTTACTTGGCTGCTGGGGATGGTTAGGAACAACTCAGCCCGCCCAAGCTGTCGGTTTCAATAGTTTTACTTTTCCCCAACTCCCAGTACTGGCTGTAGGTCAAAATAAGGCTGACGCCAAGCTAGGAACTGAATTTGGTAAAAAACTTGATTTGAATAACACCAATATCCGGGCTTTCCAAGAGTATCCAGGGCTTTATCCTACGTTGGCGCGGAAAATTATCGACAATGCTCCTTACAAAACTGTGGAGGATGTGTTGAATATTGAGGGATTGAGCGATCGCCAAAAAGCAACCCTCCAAGCTAATCTAGATAAATTCACTGTTACTGACCAAGAACCGGCTTTCAACGAGGGTGACGATCGCTTTAATAACGGTATCTATAGATAACTGCCGATGCAGGTAAAACTCTCTCTTGTATATCAGCAGTGAGGTATAATATCTAAATATGGGGATTGGTGACAAGGAGAAAACGGGAAATATTTCCTCCACTCCCCCACTCCCCTTTCCCCCCTCTCCCCCTCCCCCTTGACCTTGGCTCAAATAGATATTCCTAGCCAGTTTGATGTCTTAGTAGTCGGCGCTGGTGCCGCCGGACTCTACACCGCGCTTTGTCTACCACAAAACTTACAAGTCGGTTTAATTACTAAAGAAACTGTTTCTTTGTCCGCCAGTGATTGGGCGCAAGGTGGGATTGCGGCAGCGGTTGCCCAAGAAGACTCACCTACTTTGCACATTGAAGATACAATCAGAGCAGGCGCTGGTTTGTGTGATGTCGCAGCTGTAGAATTCCTCGCCAAAAACGCCCCTAATTGCATTGAATCTCTGGTAAACTTGGGAGTAGCTTTTGACCGTCATGGGCAAACTTTGGCATTAACTTTAGAAGCAGCCCATTCTCGCAACCGAGTTCTCCACACGGCAGACACTACAGGTAGGGAAGTTACCACCACTCTGACAAACCAAGTTCTACGACGCCACAACATTCAAATTATTCAGCAAGCTTTGGCCTTGAGTTTGTGGATTGAACCCCAAACTAATCGCTGTCAAGGTATTAGCCTATTTTATCAAGGTGAAATTACCTGGATCAGGGCTAAGGCGGTGGTACTAGCAACCGGTGGCGGTGGCCAGGTATTTGCCCAAACCACTAATCCCGCTGTGAGTACCGGTGATGGAGTGGCGATCGCTTGGCGTAGTGGGGCGATCCTCCGCGACTTAGAATTTGTCCAATTTCACCCCACAGCCCTTACCAAACCCGGTGCTGATCGCTTTTTGATTAGTGAAGCTGTACGCGGTGAAGGGGCACACCTTGTAGATGAAGCCGGGCGACGTTTTGCCTTTGACTACCACCCAGCAGGTGAACTCGCACCTAGAGATGTAGTTAGTAGAGCGATTTTCAGCCATTTGCAACGCACCTCCACTGATATTGCCACAGCACATGTGTGGTTGGATATGCGCCCCATCCCCCCTGACAAAATTCGTCACCGCTTTCCGAATATCATCAAAGTTTGTCAGCATTGGGGAATTGATGTTTTTACCCAACCCATTCCCGTAGCGCCTGCCGCTCATTACTGGATGGGTGGAATCGTCACAGATCTTCAAAATAGCACAAATATTCCCGATTTGTACACGGTCGGCGAAACCGCAAGTACGGGAGTACATGGAGCAAATCGTTTAGCGAGTAATTCCTTACTCGAATGTATTGTATTTGGGGCGCAGATGGCTAATATCAATCTAGCCGCTATAGAGTTAAACTCCCAGATACCAGCACTACCATTGCAAAAATATATCGCTGATGCCGATGAATGGCACAACCAACAAGCACAGCTAGAAGCAATGCGCTTGAAAGTACCACGTCTAGTGTGGCAAAGTGCCGGAATATGTCGAGAACAGTCAGGTTTAGAGAAAGCCATCGCTACAATTGAATCTTGGCAACAAGATTTCGCTACCTTACCTTTGAGTCAATTTTTGCTGACATTAAGACCCACAGAACCAGCTAGTCTAGATATACCTGAGGTAGAACGACAATTGCGACTCTGGGCAGAAACCCGCAATTTAATCGATGTCGCTGCTTTAATCCTCAAAAGCGCCGCTTTTAGAACCGAAAGCCGGGGCGGACACTACCGTCTAGATTATCCTCAGCCAGACCCTAATTGGCAAGTCCACACACTGGTAAAACAACACAATTGGTGGAAATCTTCAACCGTCAGTCCTGATTGCTAAGTTATCAGTGGTAATTACTATATACTAGCGGGTGCCACTACCATGCTGACTATCAGGACCACCATTATTTGGTGGAATATATATCTTATCTTTTAAGCCCTCAGGATTAACCTTCTCGATGGTTCTACTTAAGTCATTAACCATCAAAGGATTGAAGGCTGCTGTCGCATTGCTAATTTTCGACAGTATCAAATACACACTGACAAACAAAATCACAATACTCGTGATTTTCAAATTCGGTTTCATAAGCGTCGGTAAATTCCCTGTTGTGGATTTCATGTAGGTGCAAATCCTATTTTCCGTAGATATACCTAATTATCACAGAAATAGATTAAATTTGTCTTAATTTTTTGCTGACAGGAGATAAATACTTCAGCAAAAAACTGTGGCTACTGGGTTGCAGCTAACCTACTAGACTGTTTTAGTTGAATCTGCTTAACATTCTAAGTAAATTCACAAAAGCAAATCTTTAACATCTATTGAAAGATATATATTTTTATTAGTTACATGAGTAAATTATCTTCATGAAATTTTCTTAATACAATCTTAATATTTAGGCGGACAAATACTCATATTACTAGATAAACCATCGTTTAGAACTCTCGATTTGGGAATTTAACAGTAAAAATAACTAAATTTTCCCTAGCAAAGTTGCCATTGTGGCATTTTTCTCTAAATTTTTAATTTACAAAACTCAGTAAAATTATCAAAAAATATATAATGTATAAAGTGTATACTTTGATTAAATATACTTACGTAGGAAAAACCGACGAGTGGCGTGCTACCGATTACGCCCAAAAGCAACACCTCCTAACCTGTATTACTGGAAAGTAATACCAACAGGATTTACCCAGGTTGCACCGTACTAATTAGCTAAAAAATTGACTATTACAGCCACGTTATCAGAGTGTTTACAGAAATAGTTGCCATTAACCAATCAAGCAAACTCGTAGCGGTTTTTACCGAGATGCTTGGCCTTATACATAGCGTTATCTGCTTGTTTAATTAAAGATTCACTATCTTGACTATTGAGTGGGTAGATACTGATGCCAATACTGGCAGAGACAGTGGTAGTATATCCATCCAAAACAATTGGCTCTATAATCGTGCCTAAAATTTTTTCGGCGACTTTACCAGCTACTTGCATATTGGGAATAGCTCGTAAAATCACGGTAAATTCATCACCACCTAAGCGAGAAACAGTATCACTACCACGTAAAGAATTGCTGAGTCGTTGAGCAATCGTCACCAGCAAGCGATCGCCCATTTCGTGACCAAGAGTATCATTGACTTGCTTAAAGCCATCCAAATCAATAAACAGCAGTCCCAGTAACAAATTGTTACTTTCTGCCCAATGCAGCGACTCATAAAGTTGTTCGCCAAAAAATTTGCGATTGGACAGACCCGTGAGGGGATCGTGATATGCTAGATAACGCAAGTGGTCTTCTTTACGTTTTAATTCGTTGTTAGAACGAAATAACTCCGCAGCAGTGCGCTTGAGTTCTTCTTCTATCAGCTTACGCTCAGTAATATCTCGGATGACACCAACTAAAAAGTAATTACCAGCAGGGTCTTTGTGGAGCGATCGCTTAGTAGCAATTAGATAAGTATTACCATAGGCATCAGTAAATTTTTCTTCATGCTCTTGCGGTTGCTGAGTCTGCAAAACCAGAGCATCTTGTTGGCGAAACACATCAGCTTCATGCTTCGCAAAAAAGTCATAGTCTGACTTTTCAATTAAAAACCGATTTGGATAGCCAATAAATTGACAATACGCCTCATTTAAAACAATCCATTGATGTTGTTCATTTTTGACAAAAATGGGGTCAGGAATCGTATTGATAACTTGATGCAAAAACTCTTTAGAACGCTTCAACTCTTCCTGCATATAGGCAATATAACAAGTAATCCAAATAGCTGAAGTGCTAAAGGTAAGCAGTGAAGGAATAATTGGTATCCACCAACCAGAAAGAAACGCCAGGTAGGCACTTACACATAAAAACAAGCAAGAACATACAACAGTGAGAACACTATTTTGTGGGTGTCTAATGCGCCACGTTGTCACAGTTCCTACATAAGACCAAGTAAAAATACACAAATATTCCAGTAGCTTAGACCAGACTTTGAGTAACGGTCGGCCTTCGAGGGCAGCGGAAATCAATTCACTGATAAAATAAGCTTGTAACTCAATACCAGCAACAGGCTTTGCCGTACCGATTAACTTGCTGGAGTGAGGAATAAACACAAAATCCTGGAGACTGGGAGCCGTGGAACCAATAAGTATAATGCGATCGCTAATCCAGTTTTGTGGTACTCTATCAGCAAGGACATCTCGCATACTTACCTGGCGATAACTCCAGGATTCCGTACATGAGCTTTGACAAATGGGTTTGGGGAAGTTAGATAAAATTTGATAACCGCCAGCATCAGCTCCCACATAAGCGCCATCTGTAGCCCGAAACGGAGTAAACACAGCTTTTCCCAACTGCAAATACTCTGGGTTCTTTACTGATGTTTTGGGAGTAATCCCCTCAGGCTTTAAATACAATAAAGCTAGTTTGAGGGCAAAACTTTCGTGAGCCTGATTATCAGTGTGCCAATATAACAAACTGCGACGGATTTTGCCATCAGGGTCATACAATACATTGTTAAAACCCACTTGGTCAAGCTGATTCAGGACTGGTGGTGGTAAAACGCTGACATTTTTGTTATTGGCCAATTGTTCAATCCCAATCAAGTTTGGCATTGACTTAAAAGTATTAACCAAATCTTCATGATGAGGCTCTACTGGTAAATCTCGGTAGATATCTAAGCCAATAGCGCGGGGGTTAGAAGCTCTTAATTTTTGTAACAACTCAGCAATCACAGCATCTGGAATCGGCCAGGAACCAACTTGGCGCAAAGAAGCCTCATCAATCGCGACAATCGTAATACGTTCTTCTGGCGGTTCATTTGGACGTAAGCGAAATAATTGATCCAAAGCAGCCAACTCTAAAGATTGTAATAATCCAATAGAGCGCAAAAGTAAGATGAAAACTGCAACGCTGGTAGCGGTAATTAATTCTCTGTGTCCAATACCCAGGGGTTTTTTCAACCCAAATATGAAGTTGACAAAATATTTTCCTAGCTGCTTACTCATTCCCATTACCTAATCGGGATAAATATTTATTTTTTATTTTCTATACCCAGCCTGAAGTAATCGCCCGAATGTAACTAAACCTCGTCCATTTTGAAACCTGGAGTAGTGCGGGACGAAAAGCCCGCTACTACCACCAGGGAGCAAGATGCTCCCACTACGCATGAAAAACTATGGTTCTCAAAATAGATGCGGTTTAAGTACAGCATTTCATTAATTCGTAGCGAATAAATTTGGCAAACCTCTGTGTCGTCCCTCTGCGCGTTCCAGCCTGCGGCAAGCCGCAAAAGCCTCTACAGCCTCCCTCTGCGTTGAAAAACGCTATGATTTTACGCAAAGCTGTACTAAGTCAACAGGGGGGCGCAGAATTTAGAAAAACGCGCAACCCAAAAGGTTCTTGGGCTAGACTAATCATATTTTGAGCTAGGATTGTCGAAAAATGTGAATTTTCGCCAGATTATTGAGAATTTTCCCATCTATACTGCGCTTTTTTGATGGTTAACGTTTTTTGTAGGTTTGATTCCATTGGCAATGATGAAACCTTTTCTGATTGATTAACTGCATAGAGATTAGGGGTAAGTAAGAGATTTGAGCAGTTTTCAACTCTATTGATGACCACTCATGATCAAATTCAGATAGCAAGTAGGACTTGTACGCCCATTATTACAAGTTAAGTATAAATATTGTTCACATAGAGCAGAAGTATATTTACAGTAAGTTACGGCAAAAGAACTTTGACCATGCCAAGTTGAGATTTTGGATCATAGAATTGGTTTTTCCGTACTCCTGTTTACCAGCCAGCTATGAGCAAGGCCCCTTGTCGGCACAACAAATCTACAATAGACTTAGTAGCGAGTGTGTCTTGCAGACAAGACTCGCGCTTCGTTACGGTATCACAAATCCCAAATTTTTTGACGGCTTATACTTCAGTAAATTACATATGTTAAGTGATAAATAAAACAATTAAAAGAGTAATTACCGTAAAAAAATCTCAATAAATATACTACACAAAGTACCATTAACCTTGGGGATTTTTTGGTGACAAATGTCAACGTATTGGTAATTTGCCATAAAAAACTCCAACCCAAGACTGGGTGGAGTTTTTGTCAGTGGTCAGTAGTTAGATAGACTAAGCTCCTAGCCAGAGACCTTGGTGAAAATAATTACTTGAAATATTTGAAGTTCCTCAGTCCTGTATACCCAGAAACTTTCGCCAGTTCCTCTAGGTTTTGCACTCCGCTATAACTTTTACCATTGATAATCCACGTAGGGAAGCCTTCTATTTTCGCTGCCTTACACAATTCTGGTTGACCCTTGAGTCCATCAGGAGCGCACTCTGTCTTAATATTATCGTTAATTATCTTGTAAGCTTCTTTACCAAAAATCAGCTTTTGTTCGTGACAGTGCGGACACCAATAAGCAACGTATTCCTTAGCACCAATCTTGACCAGATGATTGGCGAGGGCTATTTCCGCTTCACCTGAAGTCGTAGTGATTTCCCAACCAAATTCTGGGTTAGGCGGTATCTTCGGAGTAAAGCTAATTTGCACAGGTTTACCAGAATTTGATTCCAGCGTAGAACCAGTATTTACATTGGCAAAAATGGCTAATGTACTAATTAGGGTAATCATCCCCACAATCACCGCAGTAAAGAAAATTTGCCCAATATCTTCCCATTCATGACCGACAATAGTCAGTACCAACAGACTGAGTGAGAACAAAGCCGAGGCAATACAGTAAGGACATAAGGCTTTGATTTGGAACGCCAGCAAATACATTAAGTAGCTGCTGAAGATGGACATGGCAATCGCCCCTACCAACAACAGCCACCAAGTCCCGTTTTCCAGTTGTTTACGCTGATTGTTGTCCCCCAGTTTCAAAGCCAAGGGGGCTACAGCAAATATCAATATACTAATGTAGGCTAAAAACCCAAATAAGGCTAAGGGCTGACCAAAAACACTTGCCCAAGGACTAGAAAGGACATCATTACAGCCCTTAGTGCCAGCCTGTGCCACACAAGCTGCACTACCTCCTGTCAACTTTTCATAGGTCAGATAACCTGTTGTCAAGGCACCAAAAGAGGCGATCGCGCCGATCAACGGCCGCGACCATTTATGAATCCAAGGAGTAGAACGGCGGCGAATCATAAACTGCTATTGGGGTATGGGGCAATTCAATTTTGGATTTTGGATTGGCAATTTTGGATTTGACTTCAATCTAAAATTTAAAATCTAAAATCTAAAATTCCTAGGGCAAGTGGCGTCATGGGGCATTAGTCTCCCCATTTCCCCCTCACCCAGTCCTTAAGAATGTACACTCATGGAAGAAATTGATTTAGTTTCACCCTTAGAGTTCCAATTACGACGCGCGGCTTCGACAAATTGACTGACGCGAATGGGGTCAATTGGTTGCTCAATCCGACCGTGGCGTTTTAGGGAACTGGAAACAATTACACCATCTGCTGCCTGCATCAGTGTAGCAACATTTTCCCAATTTGCTCCACTACCAATAAACACTGGTGTGTCATTGGCCGCGCCAGAGGCTAGTTCTAAATCTTCCTGGTTAGGAGGACTACCAGTAGCCCAACCTGACAAAATTACCGCGTCTGCTAAACCCCTTTCGATGGTGTCTTTGACTGCGACTGTGAGATTGGGCGAACTTAAAGGACGGGCGTGTTTCACCAAGACATCGGCAAAGATTTTAACATCACAGCCTAACTCCCGGCGATAACGCAGTAATTGATGGGCTTCCCCCTCAATTAACCCTTGGTCTGTGGCCATTACCCCTGTGAGGACGTTAACGCGGATGAATTGTGCCCCTACACAGCTGGCGATCGCCATTGCACTTTTGCCGTCGTTCCGCAACACGTTTAACCCCAATGGCAAGGTTACCAAATTCTGTATTCGTTTTACCACAACAGTTATGGCACTCACAACTGCTGGATCGACTTGGTTTTTTGTAAACGGCGCGTCAAAAAAATTCTCTACAATAATGCCGTCAACGCCTCCACTTGCCAAGGCTGTTGCTTCTTGTTCAGCGCGGTCTATCACTGCTTTGAGGCTACCTCCCCAACGGGGCGAGGTAGGGAGTGGGAGTAGGTGAACCACTCCAATAACTGGTGTTCGAGTTTTAAATAACTGATATAATTCCACTTCTTTCATCCGCTGCGCGGAGCCAACAGTCTCAAGTCAACAGTCCAAAGTCCAGAGGCAATACAGAATAGGCAATCTTGCAGCACGGAAGATTCAGAAGGGAATAGACAATCTTACTCCCGCGCCAGATTAATTGCCTCTTGCCTTCTTCATTGCCTCTTGCTCTTGACTTTTCACTAAACAATTAGTCAAGCTTGTTTTGTATGGGCGATTTTCTTGCCTCCCCCCTAGGATGGAAATTGGCGTAAAACCTCCCATAAGATATGTTAAGATAAAACTTGGCTACTACAAGAGGAGTTTGCCACTCACAAAACGCAAGGCAGCTTCCCATATTTTAGGCGTTTAGCCTACGCATTGTCGTAGGTCAAGCTTAATTACCTGGGTAGATTTACTGCTTGATTAGGCGTAGTCGCAAGTGCGATTTCCCTGAGGGTAGCGACTTCTCACAACCAGCCCTTTGGGCGGCTTCCCGATGGGTAAATTAACAAGAGACACGCTGCGGTAATGTAAAATACCAACAGGCGAATTGTTAAAAAAACATAAAAAGTGTCAAATGTACCCAAAGACACTCATTTAGCCCTGGGAAATTAATAAAAACATCATAGCATGACCCCAATATTGATTAAGGTCATGACTTTGAAGACGGTTGCTAGCAGTGGTAACTAGCCACGTGATGACTGTCAGGAATTGGGTGCCAATCAAAAAACAGCGCAGTAAACACATTTGCTTGATGTTTGCTGAATAGAAAAAAACGAAGATTTGTTCAAAATATGGGTGACAAGCCAACAATTGCCATTTCTCACCTGGGCTGCGAGAAAAATCGCATTGATACAGAACATATGCTGGGGCTACTTGTAGAAGCAGGCTATGGCGTAGATACGAATGAAGAGCTAGCAGATTATGTAATTGTCAATACTTGTAGTTTTATTGAAGCCGCAAGAGTTGAATCTGTCAAAACTTTGGTAGAGTTGGCAGAGGCGAATAAAAAAATCGTGATCACTGGCTGTATGGCGCAGCACTTCCAAGAACAGTTATTGGAAGAGTTGCCAGAAGCAGTGGCCGTAGTAGGTACAGGCGATTATCACAAAATTGTAAATGTAATTGAGCGGGTAGAACTAGGAGAGCGGGTAAACAGGTTAGTATCGAACCAACCTACATTGCCGATGAAACTACACCGCGCTACCGCACTACAACTGAAGGCATAGCTTACCTGCGGGTGGCCGAAGGATGTGATTATCGATGTGCATTTTGTATTATTCCTTATTTACGAGGAAACCAGCGATCGCGTACTATTGAATCCATTGTGCTGAAGCCGAACAGTTAGCTAGTCAAGGGGTACAAGAAATTATTCTGATTTCCCAAATCACCACTAATTATGGTTTGGATATTTACGGAAAACCAAAGTTAGCCGAATTACTTCGGGCTTTGGGAAAAGTAGATGTACCGTGGATCAGAATGCATTATGCTTATCCCACAGGACTAACACCAGATGTCATAGCGGCGATCCAAGAAACACCTAATGTCTTACCCTACTTAGATTTGCCCTTACAACATTCTCATCCCGATATTCTCCGCGCGATGAACCGTCCTTTTTAAGGACGGGTAAATGATGGGATTATAGAGCGC
>CAVYXS010000176.1:0-18348 GCA_963772205.1 uncultured cyanobacterium | reverse complement strand
CTGTCCCTACACTTGACAGATTACGTATTGCTGATTTAGACTGCACAGTTTGAGCAAAATTGATTGCAGACTGACGCCTATTTCTAGTTCTTGATTTCTGTCTCTGTTTGTCCATGAACTTTAGCATCATCCGCCAAACCTTCCTTAATGGGAAAAATATTAAGTGACAATAACTAGCATTCAACTCAATGTCAAATTAAGTAGTTTTTGATATTTGGCTTTTAGGTTATTGGTTTGCCAATCCCAAAGTCAAACAACCAAACTATAACTTGAATAAAGTAGTGCTAGCTCCAGTAAATATGCCGACTTCTAATTAAGAAAGTATTATGTCATTTATGCAACAGTCAAGTCTTTTTTACTTAAAGATAATTTTTGTTTACTTAAAGATGTTTTTTAAAGATTAATAAAATATCATTGTAAATTAATCTCAACCACAGATATAATACATATTTTATTTATTTTCGTAAATTGCCAAGCTTCACTCAAAAACACTTTCAAAATTGCAATTTAGTGTTTTTGATCCAGAAAAACTCTGTTACAGGAATCATAAATTTGATTGATTGTCTATTTAACCAATTCAGAATTCTGTATCATTAGCTACATTCTATTGGTTCTACTCCTGCCAATCGTTGGCGACACATCTACTTAATGAAGTGTATCCTTTACTGTGTCAGTATTTCTTGATTTCAAGATCAAAAAGTTGATAACAGCATTAATTTTTGTCTACAACAACTTAATATGTTGTTATATTGGAAATTTGAGTAACTAAATATACACTGTATCCTGAAAATAGACGTGCTGAGATGAATTCTGATAGGTTGTAGTCAGCACTACCCTGCGGGTTCTGCCTTGCGATATAGTGCTTTAAAATCTAGGACTAAAGTCCTAACTACAAACTTAACGCCCTACTTTACTGATAGGTTGTAGTCAGCACTACCCTGCGGCTTGGATAGTGCTTTAGCGCCGGGGTCAATTTTCTAGCTGTAAATATTGCTGATAACCGAGTTGGTCTAATTTTGTTTGCTTTGCTATGACAGATTCACAGAGATTTTGACGATATTTTTGGACTTTTTCGAGTAATTCTGGTTGGTGGGTAGCGAGGATTTGTATCGCCAAAAGTCCAGCATTTTTGGCATTACCAATCGCCACTGTGGCTACGGGAATACCAGCAGGCATCTGTACAATTGAATACAATGAATCAATGCCTTGCAACTGACGGCTGGATATAGGTACACCGATGACAGGTAGTGGCGTTAAAGATGCAACCATTCCGGGGAGATGAGCAGCACCACCGGCACCAGCGATAATCACCTTAATACCACGTTGGTGTGCCTGTTGGGCATATTGCACCATCCGTTCTGGGGTACGATGGGCAGAAACGATCGCCACTTCCCGTTCTACACCAAATTCATCACAAATAGCGATCGCTTCTTTCATGGTGGGCAAATCGGAATCGCTGCCCATGATAATACTAATAAGGGGTGTCATAAAATTTTTTGAGATTTGAAACCGCAGATGCACGCTGATGAACGCTGATGATTTTATGATAATTATTGGTGTTCATCGGCGGTTGTAATTTTACCTATTTTCTCGCCAATGTGATCACTAGACTTCTTGCATAAATCAAACCAAAGAACCCCACCCCGCCTTCGACTTACGTCAAAGTCTCCCCTCCCCGTATACGGGGAGGGGTTGGGGGTTGGGTGGGGACTTTTGCAAGAGGTCTACTATAGCTACAGAAAGTCCCAATTCTACGATTGTGAAAATTATTAATGCGCGAGTATCTGGTTACAAAGATTTGCATATGCTCTGGGTGAATGATCAGGGCATAATTGAGCAAATTTTACCAATGGTGACGGTTCCACAGGTTACAGCAACCTCATCTTCAGTTTTGGATGTTGCTGGTGATTGGGTTTCTTTGGGCGGTGTTGATTTACAGATCAATGGCGCTTTAGAATTGGCTTTTCCTGATTTACAAGCCGAAAATTCCCATATACTTGATAAAATCTCACAATTCCTCTGGGATGTCGGGGTGGATGGATATTTACCCACACTGGTGACAACTTCTATTGAGAATATACAGCGATCGCTGGCTGTTATCTCTGATTTTCAGAATTCCCTCTCGGTTGACAGTTCGGGTGCCAAAATTCTGGGAGTACATTTGGAAGGGCCATGTTTAAATTTTCACAAGCGTGGCGCTCACCCCACTGAGTACCTGTTATCCCTAACTATTGACAATATTCACAGAGTTTTGGGTGATTATGCCCATATTGTCAAAGTTATCACCTTAGCGCCAGAATTAGACCCCACTGGTGAAGTAATTCCTTATTTGCGTTCTTTGGGCATCACCGTTAGTTTAGGGCATTCCCAGGCAACATACGCCCAAGCGCAAGATGCTTTTGCACGGGGTGCGACAATGGTAACTCATGCTTTCAATGCTATGCCGTCATTACACCACCGCGAACCAGGATTATTAGGAGCAGCAATTACCCATCCTGATGTGATGTGTGGTTTTATCGCCGATGGTGAACATGTTACACCCCCAATGCTGCAAATTTTACTCCGCGCTAGCCATCAAGCAAAAGGGTTATTCCTTGTGAGTGACGCCCTTTCACCCCTAGGGCTACCCGATGGGGTGTATCCTTGGGACAGTCGGCAAATTGAAGTTAAAAACGGCACTGCACGATTACCAGATGGAACTTTATCAGGGACGACTTTACCTTTATTGCTGGGAGTGCAGAATTTAGTCAAGTGGGGGATTTGTGATGTAGAAACTGCGATCGCACTGGCTTGCGATGCACCGAGAAAAGCGATCGGCTTATCAGGAATTTCTGCAAATCAACCCGCAAATTTATTACGCTGGCGTTGGGATGAAGCGACAAAACAACTAACTTGGCAACGATTATTAAGTTAAATTTCACGCAAAAGCGCCAAAATGTGCTATCACATCTTTGGGTGAGACATCATCTGGAAAAATCTTCGAACAAAAGCGTTCTGGTGGTTCCTATCAATGATAATTTTAAGAATTGGGAACCCTTGAAACTTGAAGTTGATGAACGCAGCCGACGATAAAACGATTGTTCGTGAGTATTTCAATTCCACAGGGTTTGATCGATGGAAGCGGATTTACGGCGATGGCGAAGTTAACAAAGTCCAGCTAGACATCCGCAACGGACATCAGCAAACCGTGGATACAGTCATCGCCTGGCTGAAAGCTGATAACAATTTAGCAGAATTATCAATCTGTGATGCTGGGTGTGGTGTGGGTAGTTTGAGCATCCCCCTAGCGACAGATGGCGCGAAAGTCTATGCCAGCGATATTTCTGATAAAATGGTGTCAGAAGCCAAAGATCGCGCCTTACAAACCTTGGGAACCGCCGAAAATCCCGCCTTTGCTGTGCAGGATTTAGAATCATTGAATGGTAGTTACCACACCGTCATTTGTCTAGATGTTCTCATCCACTACCCCCAAGAAAAAGCAGATGAGATGATTTCTCATTTATGTTCATTAGCACAGTCACGGCTAATTCTCAGTTTTGCACCCAAGACCTGCGCTTTGAGTATACTCAAAAAAATTGGCAGTTTCTTTCCAGGACCGAGTAAAGCAACTCGCGCTTATCTCCACCGTGAGGCTGATGTGATTAAAATTCTCGAAAGTAACGGCTTTTCTGTACAACGCCAATCCATGACTCGGACTCGCTTCTACTTTTCCCGCATCTTGGAAGCTACACGCGGTTAAGGGTGATGGTAAAATGGGGGAGTGGTGAGTCAAAAAATAGCGCCAAATTATTCATCTCCCCCTCCCCGCGCCAAAATTGTATGATTTCTTTACCAAAATCTGACGATATATTCCCAATTACTGGAACCTGACTAAAAGAGAGGTTAGAATCGCAAACAAGGTTCAAGTATGAGGTAGAACGATGAAGACTGCTGAAAAATTGGCTGCAGGTTGGCTACTCACACTCGGATTCATGTTTTTAACACTATCAGTCTCAGCGGCGCTAGAGAAAAATAGTATGTTGAAACAAATCCCAACAGATCCCGAAGAAGAATACACTGCGACAGAGTTTGTCAATAAAGACGCTCTTGATTTCCTTGGTACTACTGCTAGGCAAGGTCTAATTTTTGGTGTGCCTACCTTAATCTTGGGAGGATGGTTAAGCTTAGGATTATACCGTCAAAGTCAGCAGGATAAAAAAGCGATTAATCAACATATGAATGAACATCTACAATCTCTATTTTATCAAATGTTGCAAGAAAATCAAGGCAGAATGACTGTTGTCAGTTTTGCGATTAAGTCTCAATTACCAGCCGCAGTCGCTAGAGAATATTTAGACGAGAAAGCTAAAGAATTTAATGCGAATTTTAAAGTGAGCGAAGAAGGGGCGATATCATATCATTTTGAAATCTAATTCCAGGGAGTTCCCCAAAAAAATATTCAATCGCAACTGTTGAAAAGTTGGAGTGGTTGTTTTGAGTTTTTGGAGTTAGCTTCAATACCTGTGAGGAATTGATAATTTTACCCCGCTAAATTGTACATCAATTTACAGCTAAGTCTAATGACGCAGATTTTTGTGAGTTTAGCAGCCTTGTTAGGTGGTTTGTCTGTTGCTGCTGGTGCTTTTGGTTCACACGCTTTACGAGAAAAAGTCAGTGAGCGATCGCTCGAAATTTTTGAAACCGGCGCTCGTTACCAAATGTACCACGCTTTAGCACTTTTACTAGTAGCACTACTCCTGAGTCGCGCCGAGTCTCCTCAACCGATCCTTATAGCCAGTGGTTGGCTATTTATCGTTGGTATCGCTATTTTTTCAGGAAGCTTATATGCTCTGAGTTTAACTGGAATTAAAGCCTTGGGAGCAATTACACCCATAGGAGGAGTAGCCTTTCTTGCTGGTTGGGGTGCTTTGGCTGTTGCTGCTTGGAGTGGAAAATTTTAACCCAGCGTGAAGTACACTCATAGAGGCATGGCATTGTTCCCTACATCTTGCGATATAATGTTGTACCTCATCTGAATGGGAACCCCTATAGGAATTAGGAGTTATTGACATCTAACTCCTAATTCCTAAATTTGCAAGTTTTATGAATAAAGACTTTCTGCCTTACAATATATTTTATTTGGCGGATCAATGAAGTAATTTAACAAAGCTGGACATAGCCATCCTTCTAATTTTCTTTTATTCCAGTAATACCAATGACCATGATTTTCTACTCGTAGCCAAAACAGTTCTATCTGATGTCCAGGAAAAGGATTTGCAGAAAATAAAAGTTTAAAGCCTTCATCAACATTAGTTATATCTTGAACCAAAATATCAATCATTTCCGGGATACCATTGACAAACGGTTCTTTGACTAATCCTATTCGCTCATCATCAAATACCCACATTTGATGCAGCCGATACGGAAAAATCACCATCATAGAGTTAGTCATTGAGTAATTTGTCATTGGTTCTCTTATTTTTTTTCTTTTTTTTATACTTCAGCACCACAAACAATAATTACGCCAAAATTATCTAAACTTATCTAAAATATTAGACAGCAGCATGTTTAACACGACAATCCGAGTCGTCGAGCAAAGTTCAGATATGCCAAAGTCTTAGATCCTGGGGAAGATTAAGAAACAACTTCCCAATTTTAAAATTTACACTGCGATCGCCTAATTAATAAGACAAGTACATTACATAATGTACTCATATTACTGGGTATATTGTCCAGAATCTATACGGGATTTTTTATAATTTAGTAGTGATATTTTTAACTCTAATCTCTTGAGGGACTTGCATTTGCAAAAAGACCCAATTTGTAAGATGCGTCAGATAACCAGACAACTGCTGCACTAGAAATATTTAGTAAGCTGTTCTGCATTTAATTTGCACCCTCGACGCGGGCAGGATGCCCGCACTACAATAATACGAAGTCGGGGATCTGGCTATAGAACCCTACAAGCGCTAACTGATAATAGTTAACCAATGGGAAGATTTCCTGGATTTACAGCATGAATATACTCACTACCAGAATGGGGTCTTCCGCGTTTATAATTGGCTTGTTCTGGTTGACCCCATCCCAATTGTAAAATTATTTCTAAGAAGTTAGTATTTTCCCATTTCCATAAACTTGCCCATTCAGTTCTTTGAGCAATTCTTTCCACATCTGGTGTTATAATCTGTTGGTATTGTTTGCTGTTATTAAAGCTCAAATACAAATCCATATCCACTGTAACTTGATACCAAAATTCGAGGATGGAATGTTTTGCAGCTTTTAATATTTCCAAGTCACTGGTTAAGGCAATTAACTCAGCATCGACTTTGGGATATTGCAAAGTTTTACCTTTGAGAGTGATATCTTCCCAGACAATTCCAGAAACTTGATATTCTCTCTGATAGTCGTGAATTGCCGCTTTAAAATCTTGATAGGCTGTGAACCTTTGTAGTCCATCGGTTCTGATAAACTGGTCTATTAGAGGATTTCCAGAAACTGTAACCTCTAACTTCAGGCGTTCTCCCTTGAGACAAGCTTGACGTTCGGACGCCAAGACTTGAATTAACTCCTTGGTAGTGTAAACCTTTGACATCAGAACACTCTCTATGAGTTATGAGTCATTAGTTATTAGTCACTAGTCATAATTTGTTGGTGATGAACTATAGACTAACTCCTAACTTTTTGTGAGTTGATAATTAATTCAGGCAGATATTTAAATTTTATCCTTTGCCATCAATGAATTGTGGTATCACATATCACTAAAAATTAGGATAGACCAAATTGGTCCACCCCAAAAGTTATTTACTTAACTCACTACTAAACTCATTAAAGGCTCGGCGCTTTAATGTCGCGGTTTCGGTACGTGGTAATAAATCGAATATTTCCCGAAACTTATCGTCTATAGCTTCAAAAGGTACTTGACCCTGCTGATTTAAGACTACCTGACCAGATTGATTAAATACTACAACTTGCGGCACCACCCCAGAATAGTAATATCCTGTTTCTGTAGGTTCGTAGGTCTGTTTATCTGGGATGGTATCCACATTGATGGCAATAATCTCTGCTGCGCGGCCATAAAATTCCTGTACCCGTGAAATTGAAATAGCAAATTCTTTACAGTCGCTACTGTCATCTACATAGAAAGCCAAAAATGTGGGTTTATGCTCCTTTAAAGACTGCGCCAGTGTCTCTCTGGGTGGAATGAGTGAACCATTACCAGCATAAACCACAAAAATGTTGCCGTCATAATTGTCATCTTTAATACCAGCTAAAGCCGATTGGGTATTGATAATGAACAGACAAGCTAGCAGCACCAGAGCTTTTGATACCAACCGTCGCCAGTCAGTTTTTTTGTGTAAAAACCGAAACTTTATGCTTTTCATCAAAGGAAACCTTGAGAGCTACTATTTTTAAGTTTGTGCTGAATTCAGCCAATAGGGCTGGATAACTGTTATCAGTATTGGGGATTGGGGATTGTTCCCATATCCCAAGTCCAAAAACACGATATCTAAATAGGAACCGCTATAACTGCAGCTTGGCTGCGACTGATTTAAGTTAAACCCTACAGGGATTATCTCTCGAAAGCGGCTAGTGTTGCCGTCAAAAATTGCTGGGAACTGTGATGTGATGACTGGCTTTTTCGGTAAGGATTCGCTAAACTCACAAAATTAATTTCAAACTGGAGAATGTGGATTGAATCAAGAGCAATTTTTGCAGGGTGCGTTACGCTGTGGCTAACGCAGCCTACACTTAAACTGCAAGCGTTGCATTTTATTTGATCCACCTGACTTGAGACTATCAGCTAACAACCGCCAGAAGATTAGGATACAGATGTGGGAAACAAAATACAATTGATCGATAGACTGCAACTTGGTGTCGCGGTGTCAGTAGCAAAAAATGTGACATTGCTCGTGCGATCGCTCCGCCTTGGTGCTGCTAGTGTATTACCAGGCTCAATTGCTCGTCGTATCGAACCCAGACTACTGCAATTATTGAGTCAGCAGGTAAAAAACGGGGTAATTATCATTGCTGGGACTAATGGTAAAACCACTACTTCACTGCTGTTAAAGACCATACTAGAACGCAAAGGCTATCGCATCGCCCATAATGCTACAGGAGCCAACCTAGAAAATGGCTTGATGACGGCGCTGCTAGAAAACACCAATTTGGTAGGCACCCTCGATGCAGATTATGCCATTTTAGAGGTGGATGAAAATATTGTACCAAGGGTATTAGCACCACTGCAGCCGCGTATTATTATGTGTTTAAACTTATTCCGTGATCAACTCGATAGGTACGGAGAAGTAGACACCATTAGTAAGCGGTGGACAAAAGTAATCTCTACCCTACCAAAAGAAACCGTAGTCATTCCCAATGCTGATGATCCAACTTTATCTAATCTCGGTCAACAATTACCCCAGCGGGTGTTATTTTTTGGCTTAAATGAACCAGAACACTATTTAGAAGCCATTCCTCACGCTGTTGATTCCATATATTGTCCCAGATGCGGACATTCCCTAGATTATCAAGGCGTCTACTTATCCCATTTAGGAGACTTCACCTGTCCCAGTTGCGGCTTTAGTAAAAGCAAACCAGCATTACAAAGTCAAGAATGGCAACAAATTCTCGTAGGTTTATACAACAAATATAATACCTTAGCCGCCGCCACCGCCGCCATTGAATTGGGAGTTGACGAAGCTAGCATCCGCGATACTATTAATAACTTCCAAGCAGCCTTTGGTAGAGCCGAAGATTTAAATATTGACGGTAAAAAAGTCAGAATTTTATTATCAAAAAATCCCGTAGGGACAAATGAAACCATTCGGGTAGTCACCCAAAGCACCGACAAAACCACATTGTTAGTGTTAAACGATCGCACACCCGACGGCACAGATGTATCCTGGATTTGGGACGTGGATACAGAAAAATTAGTCGAACGGGGAGGAACATTAGTAGTTAGCGGCGATCGCGTCTATGATATGGCACTACGCCTGCGTTATAGCCAAAAAGTTGCCGACTCGAAATTAAACTTAATTGTCGAAGAAGACTTACGCCAAGCGATCGCCACTGCATTAGAGCATACACCAGAAAATGAAACCTTACATATTCTGCCTACCTATTCAGCCATGTTAGAAGTGCGAGAAGTCTTAACCGGGCGCAAAATTCTTTAATTGAGGAATCAGAAGTTAGGAGTGAGGAATCATACCGTCTTGCTTTAAGTATGATACAAATACGTTGGTAGGGGCACGGCAATGCCGTGCCCTTACGCGAAATCTCAGCAACTCTCCCGCCGTTTCGTAAAATTTATAAGTGAAAAATTATGACTTCTCAACAATTAGACATCACAATTGGTTGGCTATATCCCACCCTAATGAGTACCTACGGCGATCGCGGTAATGTCATTACTATAGAACGTCGCGCTCAGTGGCGAGGATACGATGTCAAGGTATTACCCCTAGACCAAAACGCCACAGCAGATGATATAAAATCAGTAGATGTGATTGTGGGTGGAGGCGCACAAGATCGCCAGCAAGAAATCGTCATGCGCGATTTGCAAGGTGCCAAAGCCGACGCCATACGCGAGAAAATCGAAAATGGAACACCAGGCGTCTTTACCTGTGGTTCACCCCAATTGCTGGGACATTATTATGAACCAGGATTAGGACAAAGAATTCAAGGCTTGGGAATCCTGGATTTAGTCTCAATTCATCCTGGGGAAAACACCAAGCGTTGTATAGGTAACTTGGTAATTGAAGTCACAGCTTCTCGCCTAGCGCAAGATTTAAAAGCGATGACAGGTAGCACACCCTATTTAGTTGGCTTTGAAAATCACGGTGGACGCACCAAGCTTGGTAAAGTAGAAGCCTTGGGGCGTGTGGTGTACGGCTTAGGCAATAATGGTGAAGATGGCACAGAAGGAGCATTTTATCAAAATGCGATCGCCACCTATTCCCACGGTCCCCTGTTACCAAAAAATCCCTTTGTCGCTGACTGGTTAATTCAAACAGCATTGCGGTTAAAGTATCAGCAGCCAATTACCCTCACACCGTTAGAAGATAGCCTAGCTTTACAGGCGCGGGAAGCGATGTTTAAGAAACTTAAGATAAACTTAGCCAGTCTAGCGACAGCTAAAGTTTAACAGTAAAGTAAATATACTACGCGGTAGGGGCACAGCATTGCTGTGCCCTTACGAATATCTGTGGGTTCATTAACTAGACATCTCTGTGTTCTCTGCGCCTCTGGGGTTAGAAAAATTACTTTTCAACCTGATTAGACACCCATAACACAGAAAAAATGCCACTCCAATGCAATTGTCTATGACTCAAATCATTGATAGTTACTATCAACAAAATTTTGACAACTTTGATGTTTATTAGTAAATTTATCCAGTAAGCTGTATTAAAGATATGCAGTATTTGAAATACTCACATCAGAGAAAGCCGCTATGGCATAGCCCACCTGACTTTAACAAAACTCAATGAACGAGTCCATTTTTTCAGATATTCAAAACTATTGGGCAAAAACATCAATTCTCGCCGCAGCCAAGAAAAATATATTAAAAGGTTATACAGACGGGACTTTTCGCCCTTCTGCGCCTGTGACTCGTGCTGAATTTGCGGCGATTATTTTCACAGCCCTACCAAAACAGCCATCATCTCGTTCTGGAATCACCTTTACAGATGTACCAGCCAATCATTGGGCGGCTAAGGCCATTGATCAAGCATATCAGACAAAATATTTGTCTGGCTATCCCAATAATTTATTTAAACCCAATGAACTAATCTCCCGTGTACAAGCTTTAGCCGCTTTAGCTTCCGGGTTAAATTATCAGGTAACAGTAGACCCGACAAATACTGTAAAAAAATATTATGATGATTTCGGGCAAATTCCCAGTTATGCTGTAAATGCGATCGCCGCCGCCACTGAAAAAGGCATTGTTATTAATTACCCAGACATCAAACGCTTGCAGCCTAATCAAAACATTACTAGAGGCGAAATTGCAGCCTTGATTTGTCGAGTTCTCCAAATTCCTACAGTACCCTACAAGTATATTGCGGGGATAGAATTGCTGACGATTCCACCACAATTTGATGCAGCCGATCCTTTTGTCGAAGGATTAGCAAGAGTACAAAAAGATAATCAGTGGGGTTATATCGACAAAAGTGGTAAATTTATGATTCCACCACAATTTGCTGAAGCTCATCCTTTTGCCGAAGGATTAGTATTAGTCAAAGACAATATATATATAGCTGCTCCTAATCAAATTAGGTAAGTAGAACAGCGTGAATAATTCAAGGTTTGTAGTGGGGACTTTAGTCCTCTCTTAAGGGCTAAGGGACTGACAAATAAAAAAACATCCAACTTTTGCTGTGGGGTGGGCGTCTCGCCCGCCCGTGTCCTTGGGCTGGATGTCCACCCCACAAGATCGTGAGGTTCTTGTAACTCACCCAACCGAAAACCGATATCAACAAATCACAGTCAACCTAATTTATGGAAATTCGCGGTATTTGGATCACCAGCACATCTAGCCAAGTCTTAAACTCCAGAAAAAATATTGCTGAGGCGATGAACTTTATCGCCGAAACAGGATTTAATGTAGTATTTCCTGTTGTCTGGAATAACGGCGTCACCAGTTATCCCAGCCAAGTTATGCGAGAAAACTTTGGCGTGGAAATAAATTCGCGATTTCAAGGTAGAGATCCTTTAGCCGAATTAATTGAAGAAGCCAAACGAGTTAATCTGGCTGTAATTCCGTGGTTTGAATATGGCTTTGCTAGTTCTTATCAAAAAGATGGTGGTACAATTATTGCGAAAAAACCAGAATGGGCGGCGCGTGACTCTGCTGGTAAATTACTGACTAAAAATGGTTTTGATTGGCTCAATGCTTTTGATAGCGAAGTGCAAAACTTTGTTTTAAGTCTATTTCTAGAAGTCGTTAAAAAATATGAAGTAGCAGGTATTCAAGGAGATGATCGCTTTCCCGCTTTTCCCATTGAAGGTGGTTATGATCCCAAAACTGTCGAACGCTATCAACAAGAATTTAATCAACCACCGCCACCCCCAGACAATTTGCAAAATCCTCAATGGCGAAAATGGTTACAATGGCGGGCGGATATTCTTTCAAATTTTTTAACCCGTGTCTACCGCGAAATCATTAGTATAAATCCTGATTTAATTATTTCATTGGCTCCCAGTGCTTATCCTTGGAGTTATGAAAACTACTTACAAGATTCGCAAAATTGGGTAAATCTGGGCTTAGTCGATGTCATCCATCCGCAGTTATATCAAAAAGAATTTGAACTTTATAAAAGAGATGTAGATCGGCTGTTATCTAGTCAATTTACTAAACAACAATTACCCCAACTAATTCCCGGTGTTTTATTAAAACAAAACGCATATAAAATTACTCCAGAGCATTTAGTTCAAGCGCTCAACTATAACCGTTCAGTGGGACTTCAAGGGGAAATCCTCTTTTATTATGAAGCTTTGCGAGAAGATAATAATGCTTTAGCTCAAGTCCTCAAATCTGGTATTTACTCTCAAACTGCGGGTAAATTTGACCCGAAAGAAATCAAAAAAAATAGTTTTACCCATCGCCGGATAAATAGTAACTATACTTACATAAATACATCACAGCCAATTAACCTCAAGGCACAATTTGATTGGGTGCAGCCTTTTTCTGAAGGTATGGCAGCCGTCAAAATGGGTTACAAATGGGGTTATATTGATAAAATAGGTAAAATTGTCAACCGTCTTCAATTTGATACGGCTGAACCTTTTTCAGAAGGACTAGCCCTAGTAAAAATTAATAATAAATATGGCTATATCGATAAAAATGCCAAACTAATAACGGCGTTACAATTTGATGATGCTAAATCATTTTTTTCAGGGATGGCTGCTGTAAAAGTGGGTGATAAATGGGGATATATTGATAAAACGTCGAAATCAATGATTATTCCTGCTAATTTTGACGATGCTAAATCATTTGCTGAAGATTTAGCAGCCGTAAAAATGGCTAATCAATGGGGGTATATTGATAAAAAAGGTCAAATTCAAATTAAATTTGAGTTTGATGATGTTGCCAAATTTTCCGAAGGTTTAGCATTAGTTAAAGTTGCCAATAAATCAGGTTATATAGATAAAAACAGAAATTTTATTATCGAAGCCCAATTTGATGAAGCTGATATTTTTAGCGAAGGATTAGCTCCTGCTAAAATTGGCGTTAAATGGGGATATATCAATCAGTTTGGCGAATTTGTCATCGCACCAGATTTCGACTTTGCTAAACCTTTTTCTGGAGGTATGGCATTAGTTAATATTGGTGGAGAAATCAAACAAGATCAGGAACAAGGAAAAGCATATTTTATGGGAGGTAAATGGGGATATATTCGCAAACCTTAAACATGTCTTGATTTGTAAATAAAGCAACAGCGCTCCGATAATCAAGAGCGCTGTGGGCTTTGGCGTATCCCTAAAGAGTGTTTTCAAAGTCTAAAAATTTAGTAGCCTAAAAAAGTAGTTTGAAATCGTGTAACACTAGGTTCATAGTGAGCGATAAATCGCTTAAGAAAGCACTAAAATGCAACTACAAACTCTATTTTTCCTTAAAAGTCCAAACGCCCTCATCCCAATCTGCATCTGATGGGGGTGATTGTAACCAATGTTCACAACGTCGCTGATGCAACATCGCGGCTTTATCATTACTATCAGCAGCCAAAACCTTGATAAACTCTGTTTTAGCAGAGTTAAATTGACGATTGAGGTAATACTCACGTCCTTGATGATAATGCTCAATTACTGCTAATTTTTCACTACTAATAGTATCAGAACGCAACCCTATGAGTTCGTAGATAGCAACTGGCTCATTTCTACCTTTAACACGAATGTAATCTAGTTCCCTAGCCCAAATATTGTCTTCACATGGTTTATAAGTATTATCGCTCAGAATAATGTCACAACCGTACTGCTTGCTCACACTTTCTAATCGGGAACCAAGGTTAACACCATCGCCAATGGCAGTAAATTCCATTCGCTTACTAGAGCCAATATTACCACTAATTACAGTATCAGAATTAATGCCAATACCAATGTTAATTCTAGGTTTGTTAACTTCATAGCGACGCTGATTAAATTCTTGCAAACGATAGCGCATTTCTAGAGCAGTTTGTACCGCCATCCAAGCGTGTGCTTCCAAGGGTAGGGGAGAACCAAACACCGCCATAATAGCATCACCGATGTATTTATCTAGAGTGCCTTTATGTTTAAAAACGGCCTCCACCATTGATTCAAAATATTCATTTAGCATACTTACTACTTCTTCAGCTTCCAAATTTTCTGTCAAAGTAGTGTAGCCACGAATATCAGAAAATAAAATCGAAACTTCTTTGCGATCGCCTCCTAATTTAGCGTCATCTAGTTTCAGCAATTCTTCTGCTAATTCCTGCGTCATGTAGCGGTACATTGTACTCTTGAGGCGCTTTTCATCACTAATATCTTCCATGACAACTAAAGCTCCACGAACTTGTTCTTGGTCGCTGGCATCAGCAATGGTATTCAGTGATAAATTAATACTATGCTGTTCAGTTCCTGGGGTGACGAGTATGCGATCAGGATAATATTGCTGGCGGCATTTTAAGTCAGTTCCATGTAAAGCATCCTGGCACCATTTACTAAAATCACCTTCTTTAATACCAATAACATCGTTAATTAATTTACCTTCTAAACGGTCTGATTCTTCCAATCCTAACAGGCGTTTAGCACTTTCATTCGCCGCAATAATTAATCCACCTTTGTCAGTAGAAACTACCCCATTAGAAAGACTCCGCAGAATATCCCGTTGCATTTGTTCTTGTTGCTTGACTGTGGCAAACAACTGAGCATTTTGCAACGCCACCCCTGCTTGAATATTAAAAGCTTCCATGAATTCTTCGTCATTGTTATCAAAACTAGCTTGGAAGCATTCGGGCGCTTTCGGCCAATGAATCGGGATTATACGTCGGAAAATCTCCTGATTTCTTTTTATTTACTAACTGAGTCACACCAATTAATTGTTGGTCGGCGTTAAACACCGGCATACATAATAAACTACAGGTGCGATAACCATTTTGTTGGTCAATTTGTTTGGCTGTATCAGAGTCTTGATGCTCATACAAATCAAAGGGAATATTCAGCTTTTTACCAGATGCAGCGACTATACCAGCAAAGCCTTTACCTATTGGTACTCGTAACTCTTTAGTTGTACCATTATCTTGAGTTATTTTTGTCCATAATTCATCGCGATCGCGATCTATTAGCCACAGGGTACTACGATCAGCATTCATCAGTTCCTTGGCTTCATCCATTACCCGTTTTAGGGTATCTTCTAAATCAAGACTGCTTTGAGAAAGCGACTTAATCGCCTTCATGAGCGCTGCTACCGCTCTTTGTTTTTGAGTAGCTACATAAAAGGAACGGGAGGACTCTAAAATCAGACGAATCGAAGGTGCAAATTCCTGAAATAATTGTTCGTCAGCTTTGGTAAATCCTTGGGTATCAATCCTCTCTGCAATCGGATATTCTGGATTATTTTGGGATTTTAATTTATTCAGTAATTGTACCACAGCCACTAATTGCCCTTGTTCATTTAACAATGGCAAAGCCAACATAGTATAGGTACGGTAACCAGTTATTTTTTCTTGTTTCTGAGCAAATATCGAGCGTGAATCTTGATAAAAATCAAAGGGGATATTGATAACTTGCTTGAAAGTAGCAACTTCGCCAGCAATACCTTTATCTGCTGGAATCCGAATTTCTAAAGAGCGATCGCCTTCTCCCTCAGCTAAAATTGACCACAGTTCTTGTTTTATCTTCGTCTAGTAAAAATATCGTTGTCCGATCTGCTCCTAATAATTCTCCGGTCTTCAATGTTATGGAATGTAACATCTCTTCCAGGATTGTTTCAAAACCCTGGGAATCTAACATTGACAGAGTTTGATGGACAATCTGTAATTTTTGTTCGACTTCCTTAACAACCTGTTTAAAAGTTTCCTGAGTTAAGGGATCAAGAAAACTGGAAATAGTTCCTTGTTTTGTCGCCAGACTACCTATAGGAGCAGTATTTTTTGGCAAATAGCTGTTTTCTTGGTTCCGAACACCAATAATTAAATTGGGAGTCTCCCCAAAACTACGTTGATGCAATGACATAAATAGTTTTTGATATAAGAGGATTAGATTTTAGGAATGTTATTTAAGTGTTGCCAAAGACAACAATCGCTTGACATTATCCACAGTTTAATCGCTTGTTGAGCCAGCGTCATCCTGTGGAAAACCGGGGAAAAGGAAGAATAAAATTAAAAAATTATTAAGCAGAATTACCTCCATTTTCCCACTTTCTGACTCCAAAATATGCTCAAGGTATTAGTGATGAGCAAAAACAATCAATCTGTTTTCTTGTTTTCTTGCCATATTGATTATTTAGCATCAACTGATTATCAAGGAATACCCCAAATCAGACGAACCATCAGGTGATTGCCAAGGCATATCTGTAAATAAACAGAAAATGCTAAAGTGTAGTAGTTTAAATCTAAAATCATATCGAGTTTAACCAAAGGAACTGCTATGACATGATCTAACAGACCTGCGATATCAATGTTCGCAGATATTACCAGCCCCTGCCATCATTACTTAGGTGACTGACAAGGCTTATAGGGGTATTGTATACATAGTTCCCAGTAATCCGGATAAATTAACAATTTTTAGGAGAAAATTATAAATTCGCTAGATTGATAGAATAAACCTCGTCCATTTTGAAACCTGGAGTAGTGCGGGCATCTTGCCCGCTACTACCACCAGGGAGCAAGACTTCCCTGCGGGACGCTACGCGCAGCTTGCTTTTGAGGAGGGGTACGGCGTGAGCGCTCAGTCGAACGCTGCTCCTATTACCCATGCGAAACTATGGTTCTCAAAATAGATGTGGTTTAATCTACCTGTTATTGCATTCTATCTATTGTCCGGTACTGAATCGCCTCGGCTACATGATTAGCTTGCAAATCATCCTCACCAGCTAAATCAGCAATTGTCCGTGCGACTTTGAGAATGCGATCGCTGGCCCTAGCAGATAAACCTAATTTTCTAATTGCTGCTTCTAATAAACTGCGGCTAGCATTATCTAATTTACACCATTTCTGCAGATGACGGCTCAGCATTTGAGCATTACAACGCAAATTTGGCTCTTCGGCAAACGCTTAGTAGCGCGATCGCGTGCTTTTTGAACTCGTTCTCGGTACTGATATTGATGCTTCTCCTGTGGGTTGTTGGGTAATTTCCTCTGCTTTTAAACGATTCACCGCTACTTGCAAATCAATCCGATCCATCAACGGGCCAGAAAGTTTTGCCCAATATTGTTCACGTTGCCGAGGAGAACAAGTACAAGGCTGAATTGTATCACCATAATAACCGCAAGGACAGGGATTGGTACTCGCTACCAATGTAAACTGCGCGGGAAACATTACAGATAGTTTAGTGCGGGAAATTGTCACGTAGCCATCTTCTAAAGGTTGGCGGAGAAATTCCAACACATCACGTTTAAATTCTGTTAGCTCATCCAAAAAAAGTATACCTCGATGTGATAGAGAAATTTCACCAGGACGGGGAAAGCTACCACCACCAACCAGAGAAGGGCCAGAAGCCGAGTGGTGGGGACTGCGAAAAGGGCGATCGCGTACTAATGAGCCGCGATTTTTCAATAAGCCAGCTACGGAGTGAATCCGAGTCACTTCCAAAGCTTCAGCGAAACTCAGAGGCGGTAAAATTCCTGGTAAACGTCGTGCTAACATGGTTTTGCCACTGCCAGGGGGACCGACAAAGATTAAATTGTGTCCGCCCGCTGCTGCAATTTCTAAGGCGCGACGGCCATGAGCTTGTCCTTTCACATCCTGCAAATCTGCACCACTAAAATGTAAAGATGTTGTATGTAATGTCTGTGCAGAATCATCTATGTCCACAGGTTTGTAACGCCCTGGATTATTTAATAAATCAGCCACTTCAAATAAATTTTTGCAGCCATAAACAGCCAATCCTTCTACTACCGCCGCTTCTTGGGCATTATCCATCGGGACCACTAAACCAGCAATTCCCATTTTTTGAGCAGTAGCAGCGATAGGTAAAACTCCCGCCACTGGGCGTAAACTACCATCTAAGGAGACTTCACCTAAAAATAGATAATCTCCCAACAAATCAGCGCTAACTTGCTCAGAAGCTGCTAAAATACCCACACTGATTGGTAAATCAAAACTGGGCCTTCTTTACGTAAATCGGCTGGAGTTAGGTTAATCACAATTTTCCGCATCGGAAAAGCAAAACCAGCATTTTTCAGGGTTGCTTTGACTCGTT
>CAVYXS010000175.1:0-6020 GCA_963772205.1 uncultured cyanobacterium | reverse complement strand
GCTCAAAAGCTGTTTTTGAGGTAAAGAAGTTAAAAAATAACGCCTAAATTAAAAACATCAGGACTTACGCAAGTGTCACAATTATAATGATCATTTGTAGGGTGGGCATTGCCCAAACTACGTGATTAAACTCTATGCCAGTTGCGTAAGTCCTAAACATAAATTTATTAAATTTATGTTTATTTTAGCTTAACTAGGACTAGCCCTTTCAAGGTGACTTGTAAAATCTCTTTTTTTCTTCTGCGACCTCTGGGCTTTGGCGATTACAGCAGTTTTGACGTAGTTGAACCACACTCTCAGGGCACAGCATTGCTGTGCCCCTACAACAAATGTGGTCTATTTATCTGAAAATAGCTGTAAATGGTGATTTATTTTACCGCATAGGCGCAGATAACACATAGATAAACCTCGTCCATTTTGAAACCTGGAGTAGTGCGGGCAGCGTTCGACTGAGCGCTCACGCCGTACCCCTCCTCAAAAGCAAGCTGCGCGTAGCGTCCCGCACTTAAGTCTTGCCCGCTAGTACCCCCAGGGAGCAAGATGCTCCCACTACTTTTAAAACTATGGTTTTCAACCTAGTGATTTATTTGACGGCAGAGGCGCAGATAACACAGAGATAAGAAATTAAAAAGAGATTTTTTTGACAAAAACTCCGCCAACAGGCTGAGGAACTGGACATGAAAAATTGTGAGAATCGGGAGTAGCTTGCTAGTCACCGCAGAATAACGCGCAATCGAGAGGTCAGTGATGCCAACTGCAACGGACTTTAAAGACTATTACACCGTTTTGGGAGTGAGCAAAACCACAACCCCTGAAGAAATCAAACGGGCTTACCGCAAGCTTGCTCGCAAGTACCATCCTGACCTGAATCCTGGAGACAAAGATGCAGAAGCAAAATTTAAAGACCTGAACGAAGCAAATGAGGTACTGTCTGATTCAGAAAAGCGGCAGAAATATGATCAGTTTGGTCAGCACTGGAATCACCCTGGTTACAGTGAAGCTCCACCACCTAGTGGAACTAATGTTGGTACAGCCGACTTCGATCAGTACGACAATTTTGATTCGTTTATCAACGATCTGCTAGGTCGATCGCGAGGTAGAACCTCGACAGGCGGCTTTAATGATTTTAGTGGTGGATTTCGTTCTCAAGCTCCCGCACCGGATACGGAAGCTGCGATCGCTCTCACATTTTCTGAAGCATTTCACGGTGTGCAAAAGCGGCTACAACTGGACGAGGAAACAATCAACGTCCGCATTCCCGCAGGTGCAAAACCAGGTAGTCGAATTCGCATCAAGGGGAAAAGTCATCCTAGTCCATTCTCTCAACAGCGCGGGGATTTATATCTAACTATCGAGGTGTTACCACATCCCTTTTTTCGATTTGAAGGTGATCACCTCGTTTGTGATGTGCCAATTCGCCCTGATGAAGCGGTATTAGGTACAGAAATCAGCGTACCGACCCCCGATGGCAATGTGACGATGAAAGTTCCTCAAGGAGTGCGATCGGGGCAATCATTAAGACTACGCGGCAAAGGCTGGACATTGCCAAAAGGGGGACGAGATGACTTATTTGTCAAACTTCAGATTGTCACACCGAAAGACCTAAGTGCGATCGAGCAAGAATACTACGAAAAAATCCAGGCAAATTCCAGCTTTCACCCGCGTTCCCATTTAGAGGAGATTAAGCTATGACCTTCAGCCTTTCTAAAATCGTGGTTTCACCAGGAGGTGAACAACTCTACACCTTTGAATATGCTGCTTTGATGACTGAGACTTCGGTTACGCTTGTGCAGGTTTATGTTAAGTTAGGCGTAATCGAAGCGATTGGTGATTTGCTGCATTCCCGCGAGATTGCGCGAATTGCTCAGATTCAACGCTTGCGTCAAGATTTGGGGCTAAACTTAGTCGGAGCCGCAATGGTGCTAGATATGGCGCAGGAAATTGCCCAATTACGGGCACAGCTACAGGTGTATCAATTTCATTGAGAGAATCCCCTATGAGCTATCTCAATCAGAATGAACTAAATTCATACCTTTGATTACATTTACTTTACAGCCTAAACTCATGGAAAATACGTTTTTTAATCAAGTGTTCCGGGACACAGAAGGCAAAATTGTGCTAGCTCAAATGCCCAATTTACCACTCATTGTCTGGTTTGGAGCTAGTTTATTAAAGATAATTTTTACAACAGGTAAAATTAATATAGGGTTGGACATATTAGCCTTTGGCTCCTTATTTACTTGGGCTTGGGAAGAATTATTTCAAGGCGTTAATTATTTTCGTAGAGCATTAGGTCTTGTTGTCCTTGTTGGTCTGATGGTGTGGAAAATTCAATAAGTAGGTATAGCGTTTTCCAGTCTAGTGAGGTACATCAGAGCAAGCTCCTCGCTTGCGGGGAGGGGGTTGGGGGTGGGGTTCTTGTACATCATTCAATTGAGAACCGCTATAAGCATCAATAAATCCTATCTACCATGACCTTACCTCAAAAATCTACACAAACTTTTGTCAAAAATAAACTTCCTCGTCGCTGGAGAGTTCGCTCTCGCCTAATTTTATCTATCCTAGTTGCTTTAATAGTATCAGTTCTGGTTCCATCTTGGTTGAGTTTATCCACTCGGATTCTCTGTATATGGAATACTGGGATGATATGTTTTCTAGCTTCCACTTGGGCACTAATGGCGCGAGCAAAACCAAAAATAATGCGGCGTAATGCTCAAAGTCAAGATGAGGGACGCTTAGTAATATTAAGCTTAATTACTGCTGCTGCCTGTGCTAGCATATTAGCGATCGCCTTTATTTTGAGAGAAACAAAAGGGAAAGATATAAGTGTAGTAATTCCCCATATAATTCTGGCAGTCCTAACAATTATTGGGTCGTGGTTACTTGTTCATACTATTTTTGCAATGCACTATGCTCACGAATATTATCAGGATCACAAAACTGATAGTGATTGTCAAGCTGGAGGACTAGATTTTCCTGAAGATATTGAGCCAGATTACTGGGATTTTTTATATTTCTCTTTTGTTATTGGGATGACTAGTCAGGTTTCAGATGTACAAATTACCTCGCGATCGCTGAGGCGTTTATCTTTATTACATAGTGTTCTTTCTTTTTTCTTCAATACTGCAATTGTGGCGATGAGTATTAATATCATTGCGGGTTTAATTCAGTAAATTTTGACGTTATTCTGTCAAATATATCACTTTATTTGTATCAATTCATGGTTTATGCGTAAAAATCAAACCCTAGGTTGATAAAATATCTTCCTCAAGAATAATACCTTCGCCAATTTTAAAGGGTAAGCTAACGATCAGCCGCGTTACAGTGGCAGAACGATTCCCATATTGGTAACATCAACTTGTTCTCTAACAAGCCTTGCTCAATAATTGATGTTAAAGGTTGAGGTGTATTTACTTATACTCATTGACAAGTACTAAAGCCAAATTATTTGCACATCTCATTTGCTTCTGTGCCTGATCCAATCAAGGATACAAAATTAATTTTGCACAGGTATTTAGTTAGTGACAACTAGTTAACAAAGGAGATATAGATGAAAACAAAAGTAGGATTGTGGATTGACCAAAGGAAGGCTATTGTTGTGGCTGTTACGGAGAAAGGGGAAGAAATAAGCCAGATCATATCGGAGGTAGAAAAACAGCCTAGGCGTTCTGGTGATTCACCTCTTAAGGGTCCCTATGAATCACGTCAAGTACCTGCAGATGATAGCCGTCAGAGAGCTTTTACGGTAAATCTCAACATTTACTATGATGCTGTTATTGCACGTATTCGTAATGCAGAGTCTATTCTGATATTTGGTCCTGGTGAGGCAAAAGATCAGCTGAAAGAACGCCTTGAAGGAAATAACCTCGGTGGACATGTCGTAGGTATTGAAACAGTTGATAAAATGACGGATCGTCAGATTGCTGCAAAAACCAGACAGCACTTTACCGAGTAACTTTAGGCAATAGAACTGGAGCGAAATCAGCTTTTAGGCTGACTAAATTTTTATCAATTTTATCTGAATCAAAGAGGAAAATATGTTGAATCTCATCTGGACTGCCGTTGTTGTACTTTTTCTTCTCTGGTTGTTAGGATTCTCAATTCATATTGGCGGTAGCTTAATCCATCTGCTTTTGGTTTTAGCACTGATTGGCATTGTCTATAACTTATTTATAGGGCGAAGTATTTAATCAGCATTGTCCCTTGGGTGACAAGAAAAAAAGACACAGATGTGCAAATCCAGACAATGATTTAAGTAGAGCGACTTAAATAATTAAAGGTTTGTAGTCAGGACTAAAGTCCTCAAGATCAGGACTTTAGTCCTGACTACGAATTTAAAATAATATTGGAGCTTACCCTGATTTTATGAAGACGTTAAGCCAGACTGCGAATTCATCCAAAAAGTCGAGATCTAGCTCGTCTGTAGATTCATCTAAAGCACTCATCGATATTGCTCAACGTGATGTGGATGGAGTTCTGCACTTATTCGACACTTCTGAGTCTGGGCTGAGTGAGACTGAAGCCAAGCAGCGGTTAGAGAAAGCTGGGCTGAATGAAATCGCCCGCGAAAAAGCGATTGCCTGGTATGTCCAACTGCTGAAAACGGTGACTAATCCCCTCTCGCTTTTACTGATTGTTATAGCGACAATTTCACTGTTAACTGGGAGTCCCACAGCCGCCTTGATCATTTTTATGATGGTGATTTTCGCTGGATTGCTGCGGTTTTCACAAGAATTTCAGTCTAACAAAGCCGCCGAAAAGCTGCGGGAAATGGTGAGCGCAACAGCAACAGTGAGTCGCAAAGATGCTACACCTACTGAAAAGAAGGGAATCATCGCCGGAAAAGAAATTGCGGTGAAGTTGCTGGTACCGGGTGATATCATCTTTCTTTCAGCGGGAGATATGATTCCCGCCGATGTCAGGCTGATTGCTACGAAGGATTTATTCCTCAGTCAATCAACCCTCACTGGGGAATCTCTACCCACTGAAAAACACGCAGAACTTCCTGATAAAAACGAGAAAAATCCACTGGAGCTAGTCAATCTCTGTTTCATGGGTACTACGGTAGTCAGTGGTTCTGGAACAGCGGTTGTCGCAGAAACTGGTAGTCATACTTATCTAGCATCACTGGCTAAAACCGTTAGTGGACGCAAACCACGCACCAGCTTTAACAAAGGTGTGAATGGTGTTACCATGCTGCTGTTGCGCTTTATGCTGATCATGGCTCCACTAGTCTTTGTGATCAATGGAGTGCTTAAAGGTAATTGGATCGAAGCATTCACATTCGGTTTATCTGTGGCTGTGGGATTGGCTCCGGAAATGTTACCTGTGATTGTCACGGCCAATTTGGCGAAGGGGGCGATTACCATGTCTGAGAAAAAGGTGATTGTCAAAAACATTGATGCAATTCAAGACTTTGGCTCCATGAATATTCTCTGTACTGATAAAACAGGCACACTAACTCAAGATAAAATCGTCTTGCAGAGACACTTAGATCCCTACGGTCAAGAGAGTACAGATGTCCTAAAATATGCTTATCTCAATAGCTTTTACCAAACTGGCTTAAAAAATTTATTGGATGTCGCCGTTCTCGATCACAGTCTTGAACTTGCATCTTTAGATATTCAGAAAAACTACCAGAAATTTGATGAAATTCCCTTTGACTTTGTGCGTCGTCGGATGTCTGTTGTCGTCGAAGAAATGGGAAAACAGCATGTACTGATTTGCAAAGGTGCAGTTGAAGAAGTCCTCAAAGTCTGCACCCAACTCAAAGTCAATGACAAGGTTTTGCCAATGGATGAGTCAGTCCGTACCAAGGTTGCGGATTTACAACAAAAACTCAACTCTGAAGGGTTACGGGTAGTTGGGGTGGCATACAAAGTTATGCCAACTGATCAATTGCATTATGCCATTACCGATGAGAGTGATTTGGTTCTATTAGGCAACATTGCGTTTCTCGATCCGCCCAAAGATTCCGCCGCTCAAGCGATTAAAGCCCTCAAGGGACATGGAGTTGATGT
>CAVYXS010000174.1:0-16012 GCA_963772205.1 uncultured cyanobacterium | reverse complement strand
ATTATTCTTGACTGTTGCTTTAGCGGTGCTTTTGCTGAAGGAATGAAGGCTAAAGATGATAATAGTGTAGATATCAAGAATCAATTGGGAGGAGAAGGACGGGCGGTACTAACTTCTTCCCATGTCTACCCAGTATTCTTTTGAACAAGAAGGGGCAGAGTTATCAGTTTACACCCGCTACATTGTGGAAGGGATTGAGACAGGCGCGGCTGACACTGATGATGATGGCATGATTTCTGTTGATGAACTGCATCAATATGCCTATAAAAAAGTGCAGGAAGCAGCGCCAGCGATGAAGCCAGAAATTTATGCTGTTAGAGAAGGCTTTAAAATTAAGTTAGCGAAAGCTCCTGTAGGCGATCCTCAATTGGTGTACCGTAAGGAAGTAGAGCGATGGGCTAGAGAAGTAAGATTTTGGTTGTGAGTCGTCGCATTCTGATACTTCGGCAGGGTGAGTTGGGTTTGTCAGTTGAGGTAGTAGCCCAAATTGAAACCGAAGTTTTGGAACCTTACCGCAAGTATCAAGAGAATCTCAGGGGATACGAAGAGGTCTTGCTGAGGCGATTCAGAATGAAGGGACACTGAGTCAGCATACACAGGAAGAATTGAAGCGGTTACAGCAAGTTTTGCAACTTAGAGATGAGGATATTGCAGTTATTGAGGCGCGTGTTATCCCACCCCCAACCCCTAAGCGCGAGCGAGGAGGGGAGCAGGAAACGGATAGAGATGTTGATATTGAGGTTACAACAAACATTACCCCGGAAACGGCTACAAATGAAGATGACCTCAGTTCAGAGAAAGGCGTAGACTATACCAAACTGCGCGACTTGCTAGCAGCAGAGAACTGGAAAGACGCTGATTATGAAACTTATCTGGGTAATGCTTCAAGCAGTAGGGCGCAAGGAAAATGACTGGATTAGGGAAAAAGAATTATTAAACTTTCCCTGCACTGACCTCCGCACAATTGACCGCCTATGGGTAAAATACAGCAAAGGACACTTTGGTTTCAGTGTGCAAAAGGAAATTTACTTAAGCGTTGGTGGTAAGCCAGACGGTAAGTATGACAAAGAAAATCCTGGAAAGAAATCTGGATTAAATTAGGCGATCGCGTGATGGAGATGGAAAGCAGATGGATTAGTTACAGAAAGTCAACACCCTACCCTCTCCCCCCAGAGGACACCTCCCTAGTAGCTCCTTCTTCCACTCGCAGATTTATTTAGGACATTGTCTCTCGGTCTTTTCTCGCATCGAGACTTGTAAAGTCTAACATTTAAAGCTTTCACAGCGCTTTCTATTTGGTGTTATCTTAAGAAATATTGGGAATTAACAATTACCAAAACAAATGACTATCACTGTCAACGTTGCTGAAGCAACTACCAAATTTACTGAACTTCTCAGTCAGGTATTGCGAGGTGAAGAAGTTGTGATTGCTGAAGAGGGTATTCCCCTTGCGCGTCTAGTCTCCCTCACCAATACTAGCTCCCCTCGCATTCCGGGCATGGATAAAGGTAAAGTATTTATTGCACCAGATTTCAATGAGCCTTTACCAGAAGACATCTTGAGTGATTTTGAAAGTTCTAACTTCGTTGAGCAATGAGAGTTTTACTGGATACTCATGCATTTATTTGGTGGGTGACAGATGACTCTCAATTATCTGTCACTGCTCGCAATTTGATTTCTGATTCAGGTAACATTCTGTTTTTGAGCGTGGTAAGTGCTTGGGAAATTGTCATTAAAAATAAATTCAGAAACTGACTTTACCTGAACCTGTAGAACAATATATTCCTCATCGTCTGGTAGTTAATCGCCTTGAAAGCTTACCCATTCAAATGAGTCATGTTTTGCAAGTTGCCAGTTTACCAAATATCCACCGAGATCCATTTTATCGGATTCTGATTGCTCAAAGCCAAGTAGAAAATTTGCCAATTGTTACCATTGATAGGCAAATTACGCAGTATGTTGTTCAAACTATATGGTAATAGCAAAACGTGTAGGCGTAGCCTAACCTAGGCATCGCTTTTGACTCTAAATTACAGCAATTTTCAGTTAATTGAACCACCGATTTTCGTAAGGGCACAGCAATGCTGTGCCCCTACCGCGTGATTCAAACTTTAATCACGAATATTCAAACTTGAGTCACTAACATTCAAACTTGAGTCACTAACATTCAAACTTGAGTCACGAATATTCAAACTTGAGTCACTAACATTCAAACTTGAGTCACGAATATTCAAACTTGAGTCACGAATATTCAAACTTGAGTCACAAATATTCAAACTTGAGTCAATAACATTCAAACTTAAGTCACGAATATTCAACCTTTAGTGATGAAATCCGCAAAATCACTGACATAAATCCAAAATTTTGCCACAAAAATTGCGATAATTGCGGAACCCGAATGCAGCTTAATTAAGTCAAACTAGCGCTGGAAACTTCTTAAACATGTAAAAATATGCCTCGGAGAAAACGTACATCTCGCCCTCTTGAAAAAGCTGAATTGAGAGTTGCGGGACTAAAAGCGATTGATCCAAACATGAGTTTTGATGATACTTGCAATTTGCAAAACTTGACTCAATTAATAGAGCAGTTTCGCTCGATGCTGGATAATTATAACGCTGCTATAGCTGTCATTGATTCTTCCAAAACTAAACTTGATGAAATGGAAAAAACTTTAAATAATGTTTCAGACAGAATGCTGAGAGGAGTTGGTTTCAAATATGGCGAAAACAGTAGCGAATATGAACTAGCTGGTGGCGTTCGTATCAGCGAACGTATTCGCAAAAGCCGATTGACTCGTTTAAAAGCTAATACAGGCAAAATCGCAAATGAGAATATGACTACTGCTTAATACTCCACCATATAGCAATCCTATCAGCAAACTGAGAATTTGTCAGATCTGCAGCTCCCCGACTTCGTAAAAGTTGTCTGGGAGTTTGTCATTGATTATACAAACCATAAAATGACTTAACTACCCATTGCTCACCAGTTCTCTCCAAATCTGAAATATTTGATTACCGCTGAAAAAACCCGTGTTTTATGATGCGATCGCATTTCTTTGATAATTAAAATTTATATATAGAACTAATTTTTGATTGTAGAAATACATGTAATCTAGGCAATATCAAGCAAAACCAGGATATTGTTAATCAAATCAATTTAAAAATTCTAAAAAACTGACAAAGATTACTGCCAAAATTGAATTTGTTAGGTAAGCTGACAACAGCAGCTTTAACCCTCAAAACAATGACCGACAGTAGTCCCACTATTTTAGCCCTAGACTTTGACGGAGTGATTTGCGATGGACTAATTGAATATTTTGAGGTAGCATGGCGTACATACTGTCAACTTTGGTCGCCTGCTAACGATACACCGCCAGATGATTTAGCATTAAGATTCTATCGCCTCAGACCTGTAATTGAAACAGGTTGGGAAATGCCGGTTTTAATTAAAGCTTTGGTAGAGGGAATTGCTGATGAAAAAATTCTGCACGAATGGGTAACTATTGTCCCACAACTTCTGTTGGATGAAAACCTACAAGCCAAACAAATTGGCGCGACACTAGACAACCTGCGGGATGAATGGATTGCTACAGATTTAGATGGTTGGCTAAGTCTGCATAGATTTTATCCCGGTGTGGTGGAAAAAATCAAAACCACCATTGACAGTGACGTTAAACTATACATCGTCACTACCAAAGAAGGGCGTTTTGTTAAGCAACTGTTACAACAGGAAGGCGTTGATTTACCCTCAACAGCGATTTTTGGTAAAGAAGAGAAGCGTCCTAAGTACGAAATTCTGCGAGAATTAAAAAACACAGCAGATATCAATCCAGTTAAGCTATGGTTTGTAGAAGACAGACTCAAGACATTGCAGTTAGTTCAAAAACAACCAGACCTTGAGGACGTGCAACTTTTCCTGGCAGATTGGGGTTATAATACCCAATTAGAAAGGAAAGCTGCTCAAAACGATCCACAAATTAAACTGTTATCACTTTCTCAGTTTGCCAAAATTTTCTCCGCTTGGCTGTAATTAATCAACAATAATCTTCTTTGTGTCTTAGTAGTCCAATACACTCGTAAGGGCACGGCAGTGCCCATTGGTGTCAACTTAAGCTCAAATGCTTATTCCACAGGCGTCTTACCCCCCTTAATCCCCCCTTGGAAAGGGGGGAAAAAAGAAAATCTAGTTCCCTCCCCTTTCCAAGGGGAGGGTTAGGGTGGGGTAACGCGGATCTTGAGTCAGTGAGTGAACTCAATATCACGTCTTCATAAGGGTTTCACGTTAAGTTGACACCAATGGGCAGTGCCGTGCCCCTACACCAGACGATATAATTTTGTATTGCATCCAACTGAGAACCGCTATATTTACCTAAAAATAGCTGTAACCTACACATGAATAAGTGTACTCTTAAATCTAACTCCTAATTTTTTTATGCTTGATCTGACAAAACTGGGGCGACAAATGCAGGGTTTAAGTCAGCATCTGACTTTAGAAGCTGCAGCTAGTCGTCAGCGTTTAGAATTAGCACAACAACATTTACAAAATGCTTTCGCGTCTCAACAAGAGTTGATTAAAATGCAGGAGAAATGGCGCGATCGCATTCTCTTTGCTAATGCGACACCCATTGAGCCGCTAGAAACCTGTATTGATATTCCTGTTCCGCCAAAAATTCATACTGTGATTGCTACTGATGGTTCGCAAATTGCGCCAAACCACCACGAAATTGCTTATTGTTATCTTTTGAATATTGGCAGAGTTGTCTTGCATTACGGACAAAATCGCCATCCATTATTAGATAGTTTACCAGAAGTATTTTATCGCCCTGAAGATTTATATGTGTCTCGTCAGTGGGGAATTAGAACTGAGGAATGGATGAGTTACCGTCGCACGGCTAGTGAAACAACGGTATTAGCAGAATTGGCTTGTGGAGTGATGGATGAGGAGGAGAATTCAAATCTTAACTCATCTATTAGCAATCCGAAAGCAAGAGTACCTAGTCTAGCAATGGTGGATGGTTCGTTAATTTATTGGTTTTTAGAACAATTACCCTTTGATGCTCGCGAATCGCATTTTACCGCCCATCTTGGAAGCTTGGAAGCAGATGCGTGATGCTCAAATTCCTTTGATGGGTTATCTTAGCGCCTCTCGCAATGTCGAGGCTATGAACTTTTTACGGCTGTCGGCTTGTCCTCATCCCGTACCTGATTGTATAACGTTTTGCCCCAATCAGTTAGAAAAAGTCCCTTGTAAAATATTTGAACCTTTGCGAGATACTACTCTTTGGACTACTCAACTTAAACCAGGACAACGTGGACCTCTGTGGCGCAGTAATTCGCGTATTCTAGAATTATATGAAGACCAAAGCATTTACTTTTGCTATGTCCATGTGGGCACCGAAATTGCCCGCATAGAGGTTCCTGCATGGGTAGTAGAAAGTACAGCCATGCTTGACCAAGCACTAGGATTGATGCTAGCACAAGTACAGAAAGGATATGGCTACCCTGTAGCAATTGCTGAAGCGCATAATCAGGCGGTAGTTAGAGGTGGTGATAAAGCGCGTTTCTTTGCACTACTTGAAAGACAAATGATTAAAGCCGGGATTAGAAATATAGGTACATCTTACAAAGAAGCACGCAAGCGGGGAAGTATCGCTTAATTGTGTTATTTTTCAAGCATGGTTTCGTAGTCAGCACTTGAGTGCTGTCAATATTTAGGACTAAAGTCCTAACTACGAATTTCGATGTTGATGGTTTCGTAGTCAGCACTTGAGTGCTGTCAATATTTAGGACTAAAGTCCTAACTACGAATTTCGATATTTACCAGGACTATAAATTTTACCAAAAGTCCGATCGCGATGGATTTCAATCACCAAATCAACCGCTGTCGGAGATGCAATCAATGGCTTGATGAATAATTCTGGGTGAAGCGATCGCCAAAAATAGTTGACAAATTCTTCAATTTCTGTGTCGCTCATTCCCGCTTTACCCGCAGCAATCATCTGTCGTTCCGCTTGTTTGCGCCATTCTAAAGAACAGCGGTAATCAATAGGGTATAATACTATTAAGCTGTCTAATTTTTCCCACAATGGTAGATAATCTCTTAATTGACGATTCATATCACGAGCAAATTCTCGGTCTGCATCCGTGATAATTGGCTCTGGTGCATGATTAAATACATCGGGATGAATTGGTGGCACACCCACAAACCAACCTTCAAATAAGAGTATATCTACACCTGTAACAATTTCTGGAGTGGTGCGATCGCCTGCGCCATTGTAGGCTGATTTATCAAAGCGGGGAACAATAACTGGACTCTGAAACTCACAGATTTGCTCAATTACATTTAAGCCTAAATCAATATCGTGAGTTCCTGGTGGGCCACGCCAAATCAATCGAGGATCTTGCTGTGTTAAAGCTAGGCGATCGCGATAAGTTTTATATAAGTCATCCAAAGACAAACTCAGAGTGTGGTATCCTAAATGGGATAGAATCAATGTGAGAACCTTGGACATTGTGGTTTTACCAGTTCCTTGTCCGCCTAAAATTCCTTGAATTAGGGGGCGTGCTAATTTTTGACGCTGGGATGCTAATTTTATCCCCAGTGGTAGCCATACCTCCCACAACACCTGTAACATGTCTTGGGGTTGTACTTGGAGAGTAGTTTGACAGAACTGGTGAAAATCTGGGAGGACAGATTGAAGTAACTGCGATCGCTTCTCTAACACTTCATCCAGATTTTTTGGCGTATTTGTCATTCTCCCTATCTCCCCATCAAGAACCCAACTTCAACGCTTCCACAAACAGACTGTAGATAAAACCCACCTTGAGGAAGTTTAATGATTCTACCCAGAGCGATCGCTTAGACAAGAAACTCCGACTATAAAATATTCTGCTGGTAATTTCCGTCAAAAAAACTAAAATCGCTGCCACTACAATGTCTAATTGAGCCTTCTGTCCAGCGGTAGTCGAAACTACAGATCCTAGGAAAAAACCGAACAAAAAACTAATTACCAGCAGCGCTAGGCGTCGCCAAGGGTTGAAAAACCATTTTCCTAAGCGCCTAGCTATAGCATCTAACAAATTATTGAGACGAGTGTTTTGCATTTGCGAGACTACTGGAGAAAAGTCAAGAAATCATGAAATTTTTGGCTTTTTCAGTATATCTGTTTTACCATAAGCTTATTTTAATAGTATTATAGTATTCTGTCTAGTTGAAATTGATGGTAAATCATTCCGTAGTAAACACTTTATTACTGATAAAATCAGCACTAAAGTCCTGACTACAAAACCCTCAAAAATAATTTGACAACGTAATAGATATCTATTGTATTTACAGTGTCTAACAACTTTTATAGATTAAATAATCTTCTCATAAGCGTAGACTTGTGTCCTAATGAGTTGCTTCAACGATAGTAACTCAGTCTAGGGGAAGATGAGACTGATGCGACAGATGATCAAGATGAAAGGGTGCGGGGGAATAAGGGGGAATAAGAATCGTGTAATTCCTGATCCTGATGACGAAACCGACCTGGGAATCAGTTATCAGCCCCATAATTAGGGATCATGATCTGTTATTAACGCCTCCAGTTTCATTGATGTGGTGTTTCACCCCTATGATCATGTGGGTAGCTGAGGATTGATAATGCAGTTACATGATAGCTGTTAACTGTATATCCAGATCATCTGAGGAATAAATGTTGAGCCTGTAGATAAATTTGCAAATGTGAACCAAGATGTCTTGCCACCGACACTTAGTTAGTTACAAAAATTATGGTTTTTATTTCTCCGAATAAACTCGCATAGTTATGTATCATATTTTTTGATTTGATTTTCGGACTGAATCAAGGTAAATAACCTCTATTCAGAGAAATGTATCTATTAAGTGTCGAAAGTATCAGTAATTATTCATTCATTTTTTTGTATGAATGATATGTATGATACATGACAACTCTTCAGAATTGGAGAGTCTTAATAGTAGGCAAAATAATTTACTGTTTGGTGAAATAAATAGGCTAGTATTTGCTCAAGCCTAGACAAATTCTTATTTCTAATTAACTATCAATATGAAATCGTCAGTGTATCGTCGCGCTGCTGTACTAGTTTGTTCTTTGGGACTGCTGGGATCACTAGTAGGGTGTTTGGGGATGAATGTTTCTTTTGATGCGACAAATCCCGACGCATCTTCTCCAGAAACTACAGAAAAGCCCCAGTCGCCAGGAAATCAGTCATCATCTGTAGCTGATGAAACAGTTACCTCTGTTAATGTCTCAAGTAACCCCAAAAACTCAGTAGAACATGACCATCGCCAAAATACTCATCTTTTGGCATATAGTGAAGTCTCAAAGGGAAATGTAAATAGTCAAGGGACTTTGCGAATGAGCAATCAAACAAATCAACCTGTACGGCTAGCTCTACTATCACGAAAGTCAGCAATTAAAGGAGCTTCGGCTCAGACTACTCATGATGAAGTTCCAGCCCATTGGGATTTTGCGCCTGGTGAAGGTAGTGAACAGGGGCTGATTTTATCCCTACCGGAGAGTAACTTAAAACTACAGAAAGGAGATATTTTAGTAGCTTTTGCCCAAGATGGTTCCCGACATTACTGGGGACCTTATGTTGTCGGAGAAACATCTGTACCTAAATGGAATTCTCAAAAACAAGAATGGCAATTGATACTTAATGAGTAGTTGAGAGTTTATAGTCAATTATCAATGAAAAATTAGTCATGATCAAGAACAAAATATAAATGACCAACGACTATTGACTAGTGGCCCTTGACTGTTGATTGTTGACTAAGAATTAATAAAAATGAAACTAAGTGTGCCCCATAGTGTTGACCAGTGGTTCAACAATATAGTAAAGCGGCAGCCCTGGCTGTGACTGTGTCAATTTTGTGGTTAATTCTGATTTGGTGGGTAGCTTATGGGTGGAATTTGGGCAATGTTGGCTTAATTGATGAAACAGAGCCACTGTTTGCGGAAGCTTCCCGTCAAATGTATGTCACAGGTGATTGGGTAACTCCGTTTTTCAACGGTGAAACTCGTTTTGATAAACCTGCTTTAATTTATTGGTGTCAAGCGATCGCCTATGCAATTATCGGGGTGAATGAGTGGGCAGTGCGTCTACCATCAGCGATCGCCGCTCTTGCTGTGATGAGTTTGGCTTTTTACACTTTACACTGGTCTTTTGGTAAAGAAGATGAAATAGAGCAAATTTCCCGCCCCAACCGCCGCTACATCACTGCTGTTATGGGCGCTGCTGTCATGGCGTTATCTCCAGAAATGATAGTTTGGGGAAGAACTGGTGTTTCAGATATGCTACTGACTGGTTGCATGGCATCGGCTCTATTATGCTTTTTTCTAGGGTACGCCACCAAACAAGGAACTGAGCCAGAATCCACCCGATCTCTATTTCCGAATAAATGGTACTTGGCCAGTTATGTTTTGATCGCTGGTGCAATTTTAACAAAAGGGCCAGTAGGAATTGTTCTTCCCGGACTAATTATTGGTGCTTTTTTGCTCTACGTGGGCAAAATCAGAGAAGTATGGCGAGAAATGCGCCCGCTGATGGGTTTATTGATTATTATAGTTTTATCAGTTCCTTGGTATGCCCTAGTCATTTGGCGCAACGACTGGGATTATATTCAAGCCTTTTTTGGTTATCACAACCTAGAACGCTTCACAGAAGTAGTTAATGGTCACTCAGCACCCTGGTATTTTTATTTTTTGGTGGTATTGCTTGGTTTTGCCCCCTACTCAATATATTTACCTGCCGCACTAGCCAGAGTCAAATTTTGGCAGCGATCGCACTGGCGCAGACAAGAACGCTCTCAGCAATTAGGTTTATTTGCTGGCTTTTGGTTTCTGGGCGTTTTTGGCTTTTTTACGATTGCAGTTACCAAACTCCCCAGCTACGTGTTGCCTTTAATGCCAGCTGGAGGTATTTTGGTAGCCCTATTTTGCAGCGATCTGATCAAAGAAAAACAAATCAAGGGAGAAAGTAACAATTTAAACTTGTCTCCCCATCCCTCCCGCTCTTCTTTTCTTTGGAGTAGCTGGATAAATGTAGCATTTTTATCAACACTGGCAGTAGGACTATTTCACTTATCCCAGATCATCGCTAAAGATCCTGACGCACCGAACTTATACCAACTCATTCAACAATCGGACTTAACAGTATATGGTGGTACAATTTGGCTGATTTCTGCCCTAGTGATTGCCGCGCTGATTTTGAGTCATCGGTGGCACTTAATTATTTGGGTAAATTTACTTGGTTTTGCGATCTTTTTGGCTGTAACGTTGACGCCAGCGTTGTTTCTTATGGATCAAGAACGTCAGCTACCCTTAAGGGAATTGTCTGCGATCGCAGTTCAAGCACAACAACCAAATGAAGAATTTCTTATGGTTGGCTTTAAGAAACCAAGCGTTGTATTTTATACACATAAGCGAGTTAAATACATACATTTTCCCCAAGAAGCTGTAGACTATATTCACAATCGGACTACCAAGCAAATCTTGCCTACCCCCTTGTTAGTTCTATCGGAACAGGACAAGTTTGTGGAAATGAACTTACAGCCTGATGATTACAAACACTTAGCTACCAAGGGTTCTTATTACCTATTTCGAGTGCCGATAAAGAAAATTAAACCAGTAAAATCAGATATATCTTATCAATTGCCTTAAATATATGGGCATGGGGGAGCCACTGTGTTCCTGTCGCCTTGCGTCGGAATTTTGTGGCGTCATGGGGCATGATTTATTTTCCCCTAAGAGGTTTGTCCACTCCGCAGGCTATCTCGGTAGAGCTTACCGTTCTTACAATCGCCTTTGGCATCTCCCCTTGGGAGAAGTTCGACGGGACGGAAACTGTCTCTTAGTGAGGACTAAAGTCCTCACTCCAGGACTAAAGTCCTCACTACAAACCTTTAATTATTTACGCCCACTTACTTAATCCCTATTGAAGGATAAAGCTTGATTGATCCGGTTTAATAAATCTTCCATTGAGATCGACCGGGGTAAAATCTGGGCAGAGATGATACTGACAACACTTTCTATCGGCTCCAATCCATTCTTCCTCGGTTTGGCAATTGCTGGCTTATCCATGTCAGAAATTGCCTGCGTCTGATTTAATTGTTGATCCAGAACTAAAATTGGTGGCAAATTGAAAGGTAAATCGCCCAATGCTTTGAGTGCTTTGAGTGCTTCTTTATGGATGGCGGATTCTCCTAAGCTAATCAGCAGTAAGTCAACACTTTGATGACGAATTTGTTGTATTACTTCTGCCCAACAGCCACCCATTGCCGCTTTAAAGCCAGACTGTTTGTAGGTACTGAATCAAAGCTTGGAACCACTCAGTCCCCCGTTCAACGGTTTCACTACTGAGTGAGGAATTTTTTTCTGGGCGATAACCCTTTACCTGCTTACGTTTGACCAGGGATAAATCTGGTAGCATTGTCATATCCACCACTAAGATACTGGGTGGGCAGCAGATACCAGAGGCAATTTGCAGCACTGATAATAAGGGATCTATTTTGTTGTTAGAGTTATTATCTTTGCCAAATGGTGTCAGGCAAGGAAATACAGATAGTCCTGGTATTTGGGAAGCTGCCAAAGTTGTCACCACATCGCAAGTTACCAGCGGTAGTGCGGCTAAACGGGGGTGCTGACTGATTTGGTTGAGGTAAGTTTGGGCTGTCGGAGTTTGCATATCTAATAAAACTACATCAAACTGCCAAACCCGCGTCAAAAGTTCCGCCTGATCTAAATCATCTACTTCAATAACTCGATGTTCTCGTAGTGAGGGATGTCCTGTGACAGATTCCAATTCGGGATTGACTAATCGCAGAATCCGCAGTGGGGTTTTAATTGGGGTGATTTCACTGCTATCTAAACCTGGTTGCTGAATTTTTGGTGACACACATAAAGTTTCTAGCAGCGGTGCCAAAGTTTGATATTGTACTGGCAAGCTCAAGAAACCATCGGCTCGGTTAGCAAATGCTTGTCCTTTTTCGGCGGCTGTCGCTGTGAAAATTACGGGAATATGACGAGTTACTGCATCAGATTTCAGTAAAGTCAGCACATCCCAACCCGATAGTAGGGGTAGTAAGGGATTCAAAAAGATAACTTTTGGTTGTAAGCGTCGGGCTTTTTCTACTGCTTCTGTGCCAGAACGAGCAATCACTACCCGATAACCTAAACCTTTGAGATGGTCAGTCAAATCTTCAATATATCTGGCAACGGCCTCAACTACTAGTACCAATCGTTTGGAGGATGTGGGGTGATGTGGTGCTGAGGTATTGAGGTGCTGACGCCCTGAGATGGATAGTCCCCGTGTCCCAGTGTTTCTTGTCTCTGGTTCTTGTGTGTCTTCCGCCTCGGAATCAGTAAAGCCTGTTTTTGGCGGAGTTGGTGGTAGTAGCAGTGTAAATTGGCTACCTTTGCCTTCACGAGACAAGAAACTGACATCACCACCGTGGAGGCGTGCTAAAGCCCTAGTTAACACCAGTCCCAAACCAGTTCCTTCAAACTGACGAGTCAGGGGATTTTCTAGTTGTTGGAATTTTTGAAAGATTAAATGTTGCTGGTGTTCGGGAATCCCAATACCTGTATCCCAGACTGTAAAGGCAATCCAGCCTTCCCAACGACTCACCCGCAACCCAATTTCACCTGATATTTCGGTAAACTTAAAGGCATTAGAAAGTAAGTGTACCAGCATCTGACGCAAGCGCAATTCATCAGCTACCATTTGGTCTAAGCCTGATTCAATGGTGATGCTGAATTGCTGATCTTCTGGTGAACGTGCTGCTGTTGATTTGGCTGTATCTGTGGTTTTGCTGGTTTGAGTGTGGATGGCTTTGGCTTCTGATAAAGCACGTTCACATACTGCGCGAATTGTGACTGGAGACAGGGTTAGCTCCATTTGTCCCGTTTCCATCCGGGTTAAATCCAAAATATCATTGACGACACTCATCAAGTGGCGTCCGCTTTTATGAATCAGTCCAGCATAGCGGGCTTGACGCTCGTTGAGTTCTCCCAACTGCTGATCTACGAGCAACCGCGATAAGCCCAAAACCGCAGTTAGGGGTGTCTTTAGTTCATGACTAATACAAGCTAAAAACTCATCTTTTAAGCGATTGAGTTGAATTAGATCAGCATTCTTGGCTGCTAGTTCTTTACACAGTTGCTGTTGCTCAGTCACATCAGTAGCTAAAACCAGCCACAGATCAGGACTAAGTTCTGAGTCATCAGTTTTCAGGAGAGTCTGTAATTCAGCATTCTCGGTGTTCGTTTCTGGACTATCTAAAGGAATTTTCGCAAATTGCCAGACTCGCTCTTGACCATTTTTGACTTCGACGATGCAGGTACAAGCACCCACTTGGTTATCCCAAAAGCATTCATTTGATGATGGCAACCGGGAGCTTGTCGGCTGTATTGCTTCATCCCCTAAATGCAGTTTGACAAATTGGGGCTGTTCTTCAGTAAATAGCCCATTTCCCCTACCATTGGGATGAACTTTGACAGCTTGTTGTCCGGCGTATTCTGGCTGTTTGATAGCTATGGGGGTAAGTATCGCTTCTACCTGTTCGGTGACTCCTTCTGGATCTTTCAATACGCCTAATTGTTGCCACCAGGCTTGATTTTGCGCCACCATTTCCCCAGTACCAGTTTGTAACATCAACGGCCAAGGTAATCGTTCTAATAACTGTACAAGTGGCTTATATATTAGTGCCTGGCGTTGATTTGGCGTTGGCGTCTGTCCCGGATTGCTCACGCTCGATTTGGCGATATGACTTCCAGAAGACGCCACTGTTGCCGAGTTTCGGGACTCCTTCGCTAAAAATGCCAACAGGCGTGAACTATCCAACAATCCCAAAAATTTGCCATCAGGATCAATGAGTGCCCAATGTACGTTAATATTTATTTGTGTTTGTTGACAACGCCAACGCAATGCTAGTTGATCGAGGCGATCGCCAACTGATATGGTTTGTATTGGCTCAACAATGGCTGATCCCAATGTTGATAGTGGTTGTTGTAAGTTTAACCACTCATTGCCACCATCTACTCCCAACAATTTTGGGATTAAGCTGGCAGAGTTGAGTAACCCTACAGGCTTTTGCTGTTGATTCACCACTACTAAGCGATCGCACTTTTGCTTGACAAAAATCTCCAGTACCACTGCTAGATCACTAGTTTCTAAGCATCTGGGTACGGTTGCCAGAAATTCATAAAGCGGGTACTGTAGCATTGACATAAGGCTTTGGGGTCATTCTTTCTGGGGAAATTTCTGGCTTCTTGGGGAAATTTCTGGCTTCACCATCAGCACTTGGGCATCTGGTGCGATCGCCTGAAGCAATATCCTCTCAGAAGACTAATACAAGTAATTATGGTGACAACTTCAACGCCATTTTCCAAAAAAATGGGCGTTTCTCCTCAGGACACTTAGTTGCGTCCACTAATTTTCAAAGCCCTTTGTTGCTTTGAACTTTCGGCGACGATTTTGCACCAGTGTGTTACTGGTGTTGACACTCCTCCTGGATAGCAATAGCTAAAACAATTATGGCTCTAAAGATTCGCTTTAGAACCTTGAGGAATTATAATGATTTAGAATGAGACAAACCTTTAACTTCGTTTAAGTATCTTATCAAGGAGTGAAATTTTAAAATCTATATCTAGATAGATATGCAGATGCAGATGATCAACTACGCACTGTCTCCTTTACTAAAAAGCCTTCATCAGGAACCCATTGAGGATCGTGAATCAAGTTAAGATGGGAAGTCGGGATTTTTTACGGTGGGTTAGCCTGATTTTTGGCCTCACTACCTGAAAAATAGCGCGTTACTCTATTGTAAATCGCTGTTCACATGAAAAGTGACCCTTTATTTAATCCACATTCCTAAGTTTTATTACTAAGAGGCTGTATTAGTTGATTGAATGGCTAGTATTATCTGCTCACGCACAGCGCTAATATCCCGTCAAACAATTTTGGATTTTAGATTTGCGATTTTGGATTGACTGCGCCCACAAGGGGACACAGCTTGAGAATTTGAAATCGACGATTTTAGATTTATTCCACCCACAAGGGGTGGGGCTTGTACCGAAAATAATCCAAAATCCAAAATCCAAAATCTAAAATTGGCACAGTCAAATCCTAGAAGTGTTACCCACACTTAATCAGCCCACTGCTTCTGGGCAGGGCGCTCAAGGAGATAGATAAACCATAAATGTTATTACCGATATTTATTATCCGACCAAATGTAAAAAAAAATTTAAATAATCCCTCTGACTTAACTATCAAACAAGGATTCATTGGGTGGCTATGGGATTTTATACACACAACTATGGGCGAATTTGGCCTAGTGTTGGCCATAGTCAGCACGAATACCAAGATTCAGGCTCTAGAGAGGTTATTGCCAAAAGCCGAAAAGTATAGCTATGTATTCGGATGCTATAAGCAAAAGAGCCAGAATTTTTTTGAGCAGATGGACAGCAACGAGCAAGATGCTTTGTTGGCAGAAATCAAGTCTGATTATCGAGAAATTCTGATATATTACTTTACAACAGATAAAACACTGAAAGAAAGAATTGATAAATTTATCAATGCCGTATTTGGTGCTAATATTCCTGTGCCCAAAATCATCGAAATTCACATCGAGGTGATTGATGAATTTTCTAAAAAGCTCAGATTAGAAGGCAGGAGTGATGAAACATTATTAGATTATCGTTTGACATTAATAGATATCCTAGGTCATTTATGTGAAATATATAGATGTGCCTTTTATAAATAAGTAAATCTGTGATCATAAAAAAATATACCACCACAGATAAATATAACACTTATCAATCATGAGTGAAAAGTTATATCCCCAAATTCTTTGAGAATTCGCTTATTTGGATACTGTGAATTTTCATAAATCATCTAGTATGGCTATATAACTCAAACTCGTACAACTGACATACTTCCATTATCAAGCCTAGTCTGTATCTTTATGAATGAAGCCAACAATACTAAAATTA